>PMKP01000229.1:0-3323 GCA_003157775.1 Myxococcales bacterium
GAACAATGGACAGGTGAGGGAGGGGCACGTGGACGATTCGGCGGGACGGAGCCATGCTTGGGCCGAGGTTCGTTGACGATGGGACCGGAAAGAAGGGACGGAGCGCGATGTACGAGAGAGACTATGTCTACACAAAGCGGATGGATGGTGTTTCCGTCGGCGAAGTGACCACGCGCGTCCGCCAGGCACTGGCCGACGCTGGCTTCGGTGTCCTGACCGAGATTGACGTCCAAGCGACGCTCAAGAAGAAGCTGGGGGTCGAGCGCAAGCCCTACCTCATTCTCGGCGCGTGCAACCCACCGCTGGCGCATCAGGCATTGGAGGCCGAGCCGTCCATCGGTGTCTTTCTTCCCTGCAACGTCGACATCTTCGAGGGCGATGACGGCGCGGTGTATGTCCAGACGCCCAAGCCGACGATCATGTTCGGTCTGGTCGGGAATCCGAAGGTCCGACCGATCGCGGAGGAGGTCGATGCAAAACTCCGGCAGGTTCTCGAGACCCTGGTGGGTTGAGACTCGTCGGCGGCGTAGATGCTCCACCATGGCCACGATCCGCCGTCCGCCGGTTTTTCAACTCAGCATACTCGTCTGCGCGGTGCTCGCCGTCGGCTGCCCGAGCAGAGACCGGAACACCGCCGTTTCTGGCGTCACCTCCGCACACACCGCGACTGCCGCACTGTCTGCCACAGCGACGGCGGGGGACGTCAGCTCGCCTGGGCAGCAAGCGGCGGTGCATGATCCGGCCCATCCGCCCATCGACTGTCCGTTGCGCAAGCAGGGCCTCGATCCGGCCCACCTGCGGCCGTTCGAGGACACCGCCAAGTACATCGCGTTTCCGCCGAGGCCGACCTGGTGTTCATGTGCGACGTCCTTCACCACATCCAGGACCGCCCGGTCTGGCTGGCCAAGCTGGCCGCGCAGATGCACAAGGGCGCCCGGCTGGCGCTGGTCGAGTTCAAGGAAGGCAAGCTGCCCGAGGGTCCGCCGGAGGCGGTGAAGCTATCTCGGGCGCAACTCGTTGCCTTGGCCACCGGCGCTGGCCTCGTACTCGACAGCGAAAAGCCGGATCTGCTCCCGTATCAGACCTTCCTGGTCTTTCGCAAAGCACGCTGACATCGAGAACCACGCCTGGTTCCCTTCCATTCACGCGGACCTGCGACCACGCGAATACACCGGTGACGAAGAGACCAGACCCGTTTCTCCTGCCAGTGTGCGAAGGAGCACGTGACTCACGACGAGGTCGAGCTTGTGACCCTTCTGGAGACCCGAGCCATCGACTATGCGTTTCTGCTTCGTTCCACGGCTGAGGACCATCACCTCAAGATCACTTCGCTGCCAGAGCAGGCTGTTGCAGGCTGGCCCGGAAGAGCAAGGTTGTTCAGATCCAGTGCGCGCAAAGACATTCCCGACGCTTCTGCACGCAACTGCGCCACCCAGGATCTCACCGAGGTCTTCGCCGCTGGCCGTGCCCTGGCGCAACGCTCTCATGAGTAAGCGCATCTGGCGTCGGAGATTGGGGGCGCACGACGAGTTAGCTATGTCCCTGTGAAATTGTGCCGTCTCCATGATCCTGGGTCACGCATACCGGGGGTGGGGTATGTCGGCGGGTGAAAAATCTGGGGGCTAAAATTCAAGCCGCCTGCACAGCTTGAACCAGGAGGCCCGAACGCCTCCATCATTAGATCAGGTACTGCTGCACCGGCGCTGGAATGCACACCCGCCGCACATGCTGGTCCGCACGGGATAGAACACCCCGGCGTCGACAGCCCGTAGCACCCCGACCACGGTCGCCAGGAAATCCTGCTCGTCTCGCTCCGTTCTGTCTGTATTTTCCACGATCATCTTTGGCTTCTTGGTCTTGGTCAGCACTTGCAGCCGCAGGCCCACCTCACCCAGCCCCAACTTTCTCGCGACCAGCTTGTAGGCGCTGAGCTGGCCGTCGTTCTTGATCTGATCCTTGCTCCATTTCTTGGCCGCCGTCTTGTGCTCCTCTACCACGTGCTTCTCCTCTTCCCGCACCACTAGGTCGAGGGCACCGACGAGGGCTTCTTCGAGGATCTCCCCTGTCGTCGGGTCGGGAAGCTCGAAGGTGAATGGCACCTCGACGCCCACGACGTTGGGCGGGTCCTGGTAGACGGTTTCGTAGAAGACCTTCAACAGCGCCTCGCCCTGTGCTTCGATCTTGTCGCCGTCATTGATCGGCAACTTTCCCTTCCTAAACCCAACCAGCGTCGCATGAAACGCTGCCATGCAAACGGCGAACTCGGGTGATTCCGACGTCGTCATGACCGACCGATAGTACGCCGCCAGACCCTCATGGACGGCACTGCCCAGCACCAGGTTCGCAGGGATGAATTCGGGCTCTGCGCCCAAGACGTACCTGTACTGGTACTGCCTTGGGCAGCGCAGGTAGCACTTGATCTGGGAGACCGAGACGTGGAGACCATCGCGCATCTCCGCGAGCGTGGTGGTCATGGCCTCACCCCGCCCATGCTTGCTGGCCGTTCTTGCCGTTGGTCGGCTTGTTGGCGTCGAGGCCAGTGATGACGTCGCTGGCTTGCTTCTTGTTCAAATATTCCATTTCGACGCCGTAGACGGTCTTGATGTGCTTGCGCACCTCAGTCGGGTCCAGGCCCTGTGCCTTCGCTCTGTCCTTGATGCCCTTCAGTTGCGCCGATGTGAGCCTCTCCCGTGGCGGTAGCGGGCTCGGCGGGAGAGAATGGGGACCAGCCCGATGCTGGGTAGGAACGCTGGGAGGCGGGCTGCTGATGACACCGGCACCGTCGTCTTGTTCCGTGGCATACAGCTCGCTCCCGATGCCGAGCAACCGGCATGCACGCTTGACGGCATCTGCCTCGGCCTTTTTGATGTCGTCGGCGAGCGAGAGGACGGTCTTGTTGTCCTCGCCACGGGTGATGGCTGCGCCGCCGATGCCGGTCTTGATGAGGCCGGCAGCAGTGAGCTTCACTTCAACCAGAATCTGGTCACCGATGATTTCCCTCCTGGTCAACTCGAACGACCAGTCGTGGTCGAATGCCTCGTGCAGCCTGTCCAGGTAGTGCTGGATCGGCACATAGCCGAGCTGCTTGCCATCGTGACCCTCCCGGTACCTGATGAGCTCCTGCCCGAATGGGCGCTTCAGAATCTGGATGATTTCCTTCTTCATGTTCCGCTCCTTGGTTGATTGTTCTCCAAAACGACGAAGCCCCTTCTGGCCGGTGAGGCCGAGAGGGGCTCGTCTACTGTTTTGATTGGCGACGTTCAGCGTGTCAGTGCGCGGAGCAGAATTTTGCCCGCGACAAAGAGGACCTCGCCAATCACTGC
>PMKP01000229.1:3356-3504 GCA_003157775.1 Myxococcales bacterium
GAGGCTGTGGCGTTCGACCCCGATACCGATGCCCAGGACGGTCACCCCCAGATTGCTGGCCTGGCCCTTCAATTCGACGGCACGCTCAGCTGGCGAAGCGCCGTCGGTGACCAGAACCAGGTCGGCTTCGTGTAGTGGACCTGGGTTG
>PMKP01000481.1 GCA_003157775.1 Myxococcales bacterium
AACACCAGCGCGATCACCACCGTCACGCCACACATCAGCGCCATCCAAAGGAACACCCGATGTAACATCACTCCACCCATCATGAAGATCTGCGCGAACAGGATGGCGTTGTAGAGACTTGACGTTGAACTGGGGAAGCCTCGGAGCCAAGACACACTATCGATTGCTGTGCCGCCGACAGCCAGGCAGAAGAACATAAGCCACACCTGACGATTGTAGACATTGGCGAGGAGCACACGACGCCAAACGCTGAGGATCAATGTCATCGCCACGCAGATGACGAAATCACAAGTCAGCATGTCCGTCATCGGCATGGGCGTGTTGGTGTTGAGTTCCCGGACCAGGGAACTCAACACCGAGGCAACCCCAAGCAGGAGAATCACCCCCACCGCAATTGCACGTGGAAGCACTGCAACGTTGGCGTCCCGGTCGTGTAGCAGGTGAGCCAGCCTATTTTGCGACTCGCGCTGCGCGGCAATATCCGCTTCGAGTTGACGTAGTCTCTCCAGCAACTCGGAACTGGGTGAACGCATTTCTGCAAGCAGAGCCCTCGCTGAAGACGGATTGCGCTGCGAAAGTTCGCGTTCGACCATGTACGCGAGGGTGACATCCAGACCGTGTCGTGCGCGCTCGTTGCCTTCCCATTCGCGCAGGGCCTCGAGAAACCCGAAGCGACATTCGGCCATCCGAGCCGCAGCGACAGACGACGTTGCGGTTTCTCGCTGCAGGATCTCTTTCAGGTCCGCCAGAGATCGTTCGGCTGATGCTGCCAGCGCAATCGAACCTCGGTGTTGAAGAAACGCCGCCAGAGCCTGGCGAAATGCCACGGCGGTCGGGGGACGGTTCGCCTTTTCTCGGCTGGTGGCCGCGTTGCAAAGGTTGGCAAGTTCCGCCGGGACGCTCGGAGGGTATTGAAAGGGTTCGGAAAGAGATGCCGCAGCCAAAGCAGCCCGGGTCGTAGGCGCATGGTGGCGCAATTGACCGGTGAGGACTTCGTGAAGAGTCGAACCAAGCAGGTAGACATCCGTTCGCGCGTCGACGCTTGAGCGCGACACCATCTCCGGCGCCATGTAACCAGGTGTGCCCACCAGGCCGGGGTCGACTGTACTGGCCATTCTGCGCGCCAGCCCCCAGTCCGTGAGATAGACCTCTCCGAACAGACCTATCATCACGTTGTCAAGCTTCACATCGCGATGCGCTATGCCCTTGCTGTGCGCGAAGTGAAGGGCAGTCGCCACCTGCATAAGGATGCGTAGGTGGACTGTGAGTGGCTCCTCTCCGGCAAACTCCCCACACGACCAGGCATGGTGTTTGGGGTCGTTGACTAGATCGCGCCACGGAGCCCCCTCAATACGCTTCATTACCAAGATGGGACTGCCACGGGAATCGCTCCCGAGCGCGTGAACCGGAACGATGTTCGGATGCTCGAGCGATCCGGCGCACCGCGCCTCATTCAGCATTCCTGCCACGGCGGCGGGCCCGAGGTCACGCGGTACCTTCACAGCGACTTCGCGCCGAAGCGCGTTCTGGTTCGCCAGGTACACAACAGCCATCCCACCTTCCCCGAGAATACGTATGATCGAGAAATCGGCCAACGACCTCGATCCGCCCGAAGATTCGTCGGGTGAACCATCGGAAAACGAAACCGAAATGCTGGGAAGGCAATTGACGTTCGCCGGTTGCTGCGCAACCTGGAGGTCTTCGCCGATGGTGAAGACATTTGGGTCGGCACTAGCTACGTCAATCCCCGTCTGTACGCGAATCGTCTCACGAGGGTCGTGCTGGAGACCTATCGAGTCAGCGAGTTCCTGCGTAGAAAGCATGAAGAATTTCCCAAGCTCAGACTGGCTTCACGCTGCTGGTTTGCGGACCCTTCTTACCCCGCAACAGCCTCGGACTCAACCTTGGCACCGTCCTGGACAATACCGCGCTTTGGCATGAACCAGACACGTCCTTCCCTGCTCGCCGCAAGAACTCCGTACCAAGGCGATCAAGACCCAGTCTTCTGCTGGATTCGCCGAGGAATCACCATGTGGTACGGTCTTCCCCACGATCCTCATCGAAATACTCAAGACCGCCATGGGCGCACTGCGTTCCATTTTCCGCTCCCGCGCCGTGCTCCTCGCGGAGAATCTCGTCCTTCATCAGCAAATCACCTGTGACGCGCGCCGCCCACGAACGCGGCCGTGAGCGAGTGTGTGTCTGCGTGAACGCGGCGGCGATCGCGCCGACGGTCGCCGCAGCCGAGCTGTTCGGCCGCAGGAAATTCGTCTTCACTGCGCCGGCCCAGGAACGTCGCTCGGCAGATCGCCATCTCAGGCCGCGGGGCAGGCAAGATTCAGATCGACCCGACGCCCGTGGACAGTTCAAGACTCGGATGAACAGTCCAGACCAGCGACGACCGAGGACGATCCGGGATATCCCGCCCAATTAGGAATTGGCACGGAAACTGCTGACGTGAGCTGAATAGTTGCGCAAACCGACTCGCTCGTCATCACGAAAGCAACAACGGGTGATGCGGGGTCGCAAGGCGCCGTCACGAAATAGACTCTTACGGGCAAGCGCCGCATTGAGGACCTTCAATTCACTTTCAAAGCGGCGGCAGATCAACCAAAGGAGGGAATAGCTAATGTGGAGATTGAATTGGACCCTAGTCGGAGCACTGTGTTTACTTGCGTTGGCAGCCTGTTCTGGAAGCGATGGCAAGGATGGATCAACCGGCCCCGCTGGTGAGGCGGGCCCGCCTGGCCCCATCGGGCCTACCGGCGCGACCGGCCTCGCAGGCGAGGCAGGCCCACCTGGCCCCGTCGGACCTATGGGCGCGACCGGCCCCGCTGGTGAGGCGGGCCCGCCCGGCCCCGCAGGTGAAGCTGGTCCGCAGGGATACCAGGGCTACAGCGCACACGTGGACAATCCCTACGATGGTGCCGCTGGCTACGTGAACCATTCGTGGTCAAGCGAGGTCACCTCCGCAGCAACCAACCTGAACGGCAACGGCGGAGGAACGGTCGACGGCAGTGCTTCAGGTCCCGATGGTGGGCTGAGCTTGACTGACCAAATGATGGCGATTGCCCAGACGCCCACGGCGGTGTGGTTCAGCAGCATCGCCTCTATCGCGGATGAAAGCGGCGGAATGGGCCTCCGGGCTCACCTCGACGCCGCCCTCAGCCAGTCGAAGGCCGCGAAGAAGCCTGTCGTGCTGACGATGGTGCTCTACGATCTTCCAGATCGTGACTGTGCCTCAGACGCCTCGCACGGCGAGCTCGCGATCGCTAACGACGGCTTGAACAAGTACAAGACTCAGTACATCGACCCGATCGCAGATATTCTCAGGGATCCGAAGTACAGCACCTTGCGGATTGCTGCAATCATCGAACCCGACGCCATTCCCAACTTGGTTACAAATGTTGGTTTGACGGGCTCCGCCGCTGTGCCTCTTTGCGACCAGGCGGCCAGCACCCAGGCATATAAGCTGGGAATCCAATACGCGATCAACCAGTTGCATCCCATTCCCAACGTGTACCTTTACGCGGACATATCGCAGTCTGGCTGGCTTGGATATGCGCTAGGCGACAATACGAGCACTCTCTTCCCGGTCTACTCCGACATCCTGGCGAACACCGACTCGGGTGGTTACAGCATCGATGGTGTGGTGAGCAACATTTCCAACTATGTCCCGACCGTGGAGACCTTCCTTCCGGATCCCAACCTCTATATCGGTGTGGCCGGTGCCTGGGACGGCGTCACGGGAGGCCCGGTCCGATCCGTGTCTTTCTATGGGTGGAACAATTACATCGACGAGCAGACCTTTGCCCTCGCGTTCCGAGACGGTCTCGTGAAAGTGGGCTTTCCGTCGAGCTTGTCGGTCCTCATCGACACCGGTCGCAACGGCTGGGGCGGTCCTGGACGACCCACGGCCACGGTGGACGCGCCCCCGGAGGTCGGTCTGTCAGCGCTCAATCCGGTCACGTACGTCAATGAGAGCAAGATCGACCAGCGCGCGGCACGCTCACAGTGGTGCAACCAAGCCGGTGCAGGGTTGGGCGCACGGCCGCATGCCTGGCCGACGGCCAAAGTTGCTGCTTACGTGTGGGTCAAGCCGCCGGGAGAGTCGGACGGAACCAGCGATCCGTCGCTGGTGAGTGACCCCACACTAGCGGATCCGATGTGCGCCTCGAGCAAGGGTGCTCTGCCGAGCTCTCCCGCCGCGGGCAAGTGGTTCGAGTCTCAGTTCGAACAGCTGGTTCAAAACGCCTATCCGCCGATATAGTCGTGGGCGGATCTGAGCTAGGTTCAAACGACGAGACGGCGGGCGACTGGATTCGTCCGCCGTTTGTTCTTGCGGATCATATTGGAGTAGGGCCCGCGGTCGCCCGCGGCTTTCTTCTCCTAATCTGAGAACGTGAAAGCACCGACAAGATTCTGCTTGCGCCGTTCGTGGTCATGATATATGCCTCTTCGCGGCGTCACGCTGAGTCGTTCTGAGCTGCGTGCGCTGATGTTGTCTCGCTCTACGAAATCCCGGACCGAGAGACGACTGAAGCAAGCAGCGCAAGGGGCGACCGAGTTTCCATTTCAAGAAAGGTAGGTTTCTATGCGAATGATTCAGAGTTACTTGGCAGTGGGTGCTGTGGCTATTGCTGCGGCTACGTCTAGTTCAGTGGCATTGGCGGCACCTAAACCGCTTGATGCAAAAACGCGCTTGTTCGTTCCCATTCCAGAGTCGGGGGAGGTTAAACAGGCAGAGACCCTGGCAAAGGCTGGACGCCTGAAGGACGCATTGCTTATTGCCACAATGGGGCTGCAGTCTCACGGTGTGTGGTTCAACGGCGGAACCCCCGCCGAGGTCGAAAAACAAGTGCGAACGACAAAGGCAGAGGCGTCCATCCTGCGGACTGTCCAGGTTCTCGTCGCCAACAATCATCCCTTC
>PMKP01000158.1 GCA_003157775.1 Myxococcales bacterium
TGCGGTCGCCCCACCGGCACGTTTTCGACCGCCCAATCGCGCCAGACGACGCGGTTGCTGTCTGTGCGGGGGGCATTGCCGCCCGGAGGTCGACCGCAGGTCGCCCCTACGCGGGACGTGAGCCGGGCGAAAAGCGTCTACTCCGAATCCCAGGACGGTGGAGCCGTCAGCCACCCTATCCGTGAGCCGGCTATCCCCGCATGAAAACATGGGGCGGCATGGGCTCGCGATAGGCGCCGCGCAGCCTCACCTTGCGCTCCAAATCGGCAATGACTGCGTCGCCCATGTCGACCCCGTATAGTTCGTTCATGTTGTTGATGCCGCCAGGGGCGAAGACGTTGATTTCCAGAATCTTGTCGCCAACGATGTCCAAGCCCACGAAGTAGAGCCCATCGGCGACCAGGCGCGGGCGAATCAGGTCGCACACGCCACGCTCCGGGCCGCTCAGCTTGCACGCCCGCCGCACGGCCCCGACGTGCATGTTGTTGCGCATGTCATCCTTGGGGTGCACCCGCCGATAGGCGGCCACTCGTTCGCCGGTTTGCAGAGGGAGTCCGCCCACCATCAACACGCGCTTGTCGCCCCTCTCCGCCGCAGGCAAGTACTCCTGCACGATCAGGTAGCCTTCGCTCTGCACGGCGGAGATGATCTGCGCCAAGTTGGCGGTTTCACCGCGGGCCACGAAGAAGACGTTCTGTCCCCCGTAGCCGTAGAGCGGCTTGATCACGGCCGGCCCATCCAGCTCGCGCAGGAAAACGCGCACGCGCTCGGGCGACCGGGTGGTCAGGGTCCGGGGGCGGATCTCCGCCGGGAAACCGGCCAGGTACATCTTGGATCCCGCGCGCATCAGGCCGTCTGGATCGTTCACCACCATCACGCCCGCCTGCTTGAGCCGCCGGCCAAACTCAATGGCGGGGTTGAACCGCACCCCAGCGCCATTGGTCACGTGCGGGTTGTTGCGCAAGAAGATCACGTCGAAGTCGTTGAGACGCGCGTGCTCGCGGACTGCGTCCGTCGCGACCAATGCGCGAACGAATCCCGTCGCGTCTGGATGCGTCCCGGGGCCACGCACAATCTCCCCGAACACGACACAATCGTCGCCATGCGAGAGATCGTCCACCGACACCAGGGCCACGTCATTTCCGCGCCGATGTGCTGCGAAGGCGAGGTGGGTGGTGGTGTATGTCGGTCGCTGCGTCCTGACGCTGTTGACCACAAAGCAGATGCGCATGGCGGGTGCCAGGGTATCGCGACCCAGAGGGAAGGGCACGCGTATCCTTGCCGGATGGTCGGTCGGCTTCCTGGAAACCGCGGCCTGCGTGGGATACCCTCGATATCAGCGCATGTCGGGCAGCAATACCAGACCTGGCTTCTGCGGCGGCGACGAGCCGCCTTCCTCGAATCCCGAGGAGGCGCTTTCTCCGCGCGCAGCCCGCACCATTATTGGACATGAGATCCATCGGCCTGTGCCGGCCGATCCCCACCGGGCGGCCAGCGTGCCGTCGAGCCCGCAGGCGCCAATCGGCGTGCCAGAGACCGTGACCTACGAGACAACCGATGAGATTCCCCGGCGGCCCAGCCACAGCCGCAAGACCAAGTTCCCGGTCCTTATGCGCTGGTTTGGCCGCTGGACCAGCGGTGGCGGTTTCCTCTCGCGCAGTCGCACGTCCCGCGTCGACGACGACCTGCTGAACGTGCCGCGTGATCCGTGGGCCTCCCGCGTGGCCATGTTCGTGGTGGCTGCCCTTTTCAGCTTCCTCGTGGCCCTCGTGGCGATGAAGGTGCAACGATGCAGCACTTCGGCCTTGCCGCCATCCCCTGCAACGCAAGCGTCGGTGAAGCCAGCCTTTCCGACACCGCCGGCTGCAAACGCCGCGCCGCTGGTCGTGCCTGCACCGTCTGCGCAACCTGATCCACTTGCGGCTGCGTCGCAGCCGTCGGCTGCAACCGAGCCTGCCGCCCGCGCCGACCGGGCCCCAGCCGTTCATCCCCAAACCACGTACGGGCATGCCAAGACGGCCGGCGGCTTTTCGGCGCGTGCCGTGCCCGGCGCCACTGGGAAGCTTCGCACCCCGCCTAGGCGTCCCGATCGCCTGAAGCACACCGCAGACGACCCATCCCAGGACGCCCTCCTGCCGCTTCAGATGTAGAGTTCCGCCCCTTCACCCATGGGGGCACCACGTCGCCAGTCTTGCCCGAAGCTGTAAGCCATGCTACGGGACACTGGATGCAGATCAGGCCTGACCAAATCGATCCCGATGCCGCCAAGGTAGTCGAGCGTCTCCACCAATCCAAACATGAGGCCTATCTGGTCGGCGGCTGCGTGCGTGATCTGCTGCTGGGTCGCAAGCCAAAGGACTTCGATGTGGCGACCAGCGCGAAGCCCAATGAGTTGCGCCGCCTGTTCCGAAATTGCCGCATCATCGGTCGCCGTTTCCGACTGGCCCATATCTTCTTTGGCAGGAAGATCATTGAGACATCCACGTTTCGCGCTAATCCGCGCGCGGTCGAGGACGACCAGGGCGATAATGGCAACGGTTCCGGGAAGAACGACCTGCTCATCCGGCACGACAACGAGTTCGGCAGCGCCGTCGAGGACGCGCGTCGCCGCGACTTTACCATCAACGGTCTTTTCTACGACATCGACACTGGCCGGGTCATCGACCACGTCAATGGGCTCGTCGACCTGGAAGCGCGATTGGTCCGAACCATCGGCGATCCCGACATCCGCTTCCGAGAGGATCCGGTTCGCATCCTGCGGGCGGTGAAGTTTGCCGCCCGCTGCGATCTGACCATCGAGCCGGAGACCTACCGGCGCATGATGGAGCACAAAGGCGAAGTCGCCAAGTGTGCCCAGTCGCGGGTTTCCGAGGAGTTCTTTCGCCTCCTACGCGCGGGCGCAGCCCGGCGCTCCTTCGAGCTCTTGCTCGGCACGGGCTTGCTCGAAGTTCTGTCGCCTGATCTAGCGAGGGCGCTCCGGCAAGAGCCGGCCGACGAACAAGCTCGGGTGCGCATGGCTCGCTTCTGGGCCTATCTCGCCGCCATCGACCGCTGGACTATCAGCCACGAGGCCACGCCCTCGGATGCGCTGCTGCTGGCCACGCTGCTTCTGCCACCCTTGCGCGATGCTTTGCACCCGGACAGCGTTGCTTTTCCCAACCCGGGGCAGTTGGTCCTGCAGTCGGCGCAATCCATTGTCGAGCAACTCAAGATATCGCGTCGCGATTCGGAGCTGGCGCGCCAGATCCTGCTCACTGCGCGCTACCTGTTCCCGTCGAGCAACCCCCACCGCAAGCGCCCGCGTCTGGAGACCCGCGAATTCTACCAGGACGCGGTACGACTGGTGGAAGTAGCTGCGGACGCGGAAAGCAGAGATCTGGCGCTGGTGGGCCGCCCGTTGGCGATGCCCGATGGCAGCGCCCCGGCCGTGGCAGATGAAGCGCTGCCCCCCGACCTGCAACCCTCCGTCGAGCGCCCGGGCCGTCGGCACGGCCGGCGCGACCGCCGCCCTGCCCAGCCCAGCCCACCGGGCCGAGTCGTCGAGGCCCCGGCCACCGCACCGTCGCGCGTGGCACCGGGGCCAGCCCTTGCCCCCGACCTCCGCCATCCGGTATTCACGCCCATCCCGAGCCTGGCCGACCTGGTTCGTCCCGCGTCTCTCCGCCCCGCATTTCTGGGTGTGGGATCGTTTGGAAGCCGCTGGGGTGCCCGCGGGGACTAGCCAGTGTAGTTAGCTATTCCTCACAGAGATGGAATGAGAAGGCCGCCCTGTGCGCTCTGTGCGAAATAGGTGACTTGTCTTCGTTCACTGCGCATAGCGGGTGGGGTCGGCCACCCCGGCTTGCTGGAAACCACGCCGCCGAAGCTGGCATGAGTCGCAGGCGCCGCAAGCTGCGCCGTCGGGCGCAGGATCGTAGCAAGAATGGGTCAGGCTGTAGTCGACCCCAAGGGACACACCGGCCCGGATGATCTCAGCCTTGGTCATGCCTGCAAGGGGAGCCACTAGCTCGACCGGTCGTCCTTCGGCGCCAGCCCGGGTGCCCAGCCGCGCGACTTCTTGCATGGCGCCCAGCCATTCCGGCCGGCAGTCGGGATATCCCGAAGAATCGAGGACGTTGATCCCGAGAGCGATGCGCTCGGCGCCCAGGATCTCGGCCACCGCCAGCGCGTGAGCCACGAACAGGGTGTTGCGCGCAGGCACGTAGGTCGTGGGAATGCCGCAGCCGATCTCCGCGTCGCTGCGACCCTTGGGCACCGGGCCCTGGCCGGTAAGCGCCGATCCGCCAATCCCCCCGAAATCGATCTTGCACACGCGATGGGAAGCCGCGCCCAATGCCTCCGCCACGCGCGCGGCTGCCTGCAATTCCACCGCGTGACGCTGGCCGTAGTGAAAACTCAGGGCGTGGCAGAGCAGCCCTTGGGAACGGCACATGGCGAGCACGGTGGCCGAGTCAAGCCCGCCGGAGAGCAACACGATGATCTGCATGCCGGAAATCTATTGCATACTCTCGCACCTGCATATGCTGGCGAAAGACGTTTTTCTGCGTGCCGATGAAGAAGCGGGTAGTTGCGAGGCGTTTGAGGACGCCGCACTATATGACTTCGAGTACCGCCGCCGCCGCGCTGACATCAACTTCTATCGGCGCCTAGCCCAAGACCGTGCGCAGTTCGCGCCGGTCGGCCCGATCCTGGACCTGGCCTGCGGCACAGGACGGCTGCTGCTGCCACTGTTGCGTGACGGCCATACAGTGGTCGGGCTCGATCGGTCGGCGGCGATGCTGGCCGCGGCTCGGCGCCGGGTCGCGCGCCTTGCGGGCAGCCGCCGCTCGCGCTGCCTGCTCTTGCGGGCGGACTTGCGCAGCTTTGCCTGCAGGCCGCGCTTTGTCCTGGCCGTGGCCGCGTTCCACAGCGTGCAGCACCTCTATGGAGCGGCTGATCTGCAGCGCTTTCTGCGCGCGACGCGGGCTTGTCTGGTTCCAGGCGGCTGGCTTGCGTTCGACGTGTTGCCGCCGGATCCGGCGTGGATCGGGCGCGATCCCCTTCGCCGCTGGGGCCGTACGGTTTTCCGTCACCCTGTGTCCGGGCAGCGGTTGGTCTACACCAACAACCATCGGTTTGATCCCCGGAGGCAGGTTCTGCACATGCGACTTTGCTACCAGCCCCTCGACGCGAACGGCCGCCCCTCGGGGCCGGAGCGGGTTGTGCGCCTCTGCCATCGGCAGCTTGAGCCGGCAATGGTCAAGAACCTGCTGGCGCGAACGGGCTTCCGCCTGCTGGCCTGTTTCGGCGGCTTCGATGGCAGGCTCGCCGACAGGGACCCAGGCATGGCAGATGAGCATGTTTACGTAGCCGCGGCGCGGTAGCCGGTGCCCTACAGGCGCGCCTCGTCCGGCGCCCCCGTCGAGCCCGCCGGATCTGCTCGACGGAAAACTCTTGACGAACTTTGGCCCATGGCTACGATGCTGGTGGTTCTGAGCTCCCCACATCAAGCCGGAGGGCGGAGAAATGCAGGAAAAAGTAGCAAGGCTGGGAATCGTTCGTGAAAAGGACATGATGTACTACGTGAAGGATGGTGCGGTCTGGAAGGTCCGTCGCAAGCAGCCGGGTGTGCCGAAGGGCAAGCCCGAGAAGGTTGCCGACGGTGGCTTCGAGATGGACAACAACTACATCTATTTCCTCGACAAGGCAGGCGACGCGGCTCGCGCCAAGCGTGCCGTCGGCGGGCAGAAGCGCAAGAAGCCGGCCAAGAAGGCCAAGAAGCCGGCCAAGAAGGCCAAGAAGCCGGCCAAGAAGGCCAAGAAACAGGCCAAGAAGAGGCGGCGTTAGCCCGCTTTTCCGACAATCCCGCAAGCTAGAGAGCGGCGGCCCTAGTCCGCCGCTCTTTTTCTTGTGCGGTGGGGGTAGACGGCGGCAACCCATTCCTGCCCCCGGTATGGTACAGCCCAGCTATGAAGGCTTCGGGGCGCCGTAGAATCCTCGTCTTCGTGATCGCCTATCGCGCCGAGAAGACTCTCGAGCGCGTGCTTGAACGTATTCCCAGCTCTCTCTTTGAGGGCTACGACTGCGAAGTCCTCGTCGTCGATGACGCGTCCACGGATCGTACCCTTGCCATCGGACGGACCTGGCAAGCGGCCCATCCCGAGCGCAGGGTCACGGTTTTACGCAATGAGTACAATCAGGGCTACGGGGGAAACCAGAAAGTCGGGTACCGCTACGCAATCAGAGAGGGATTCGACTACGTCGCCATGGTGCATGGCGATGGGCAGTATGCTCCTGAAGAACTGCCGCGTTTGCTCGAACCCTTGCTGAAGGGCGAAGCCGACGTGGTGCTGGGGAGCCGCATGCTGGAGGCGGGGCAGGCGCGCAGAGGGGGAATGCCGCTCTACAAGTGGCTGGGCAACCGGATCCTCACCTCGATGCAGAACGCCCTGCTGGGCTCTCGGCTGTCCGAGTTTCACAGTGGATACCGCATCTACCGGGTGGCCGCCCTGGCGCGCCTGCCCTTTGCCCTGAACACCAACGGTTTCCATTTCGACAGCGAGATCCTCATCCAGTTTCTCAACGCGGGTCTGCGCATCGTCGAACTGCCCATCCCGACCTACTACGGCGACGAGATCTGCTACGTGAACGGGCTGAACTACGCGATGGACGTGGCGCGCGTGACTCTGCAGAACGTGGCACATCGGAGGGGGATTCTCTACCAGCGGCGGTACGACGTGGCCCTACCCGACGAAAACCACGGCGATTTCAAGACAGGATACGTTTCTAGCCACAGCATGGCGATCGACGCCGTGCCCGCGCATACCTCGGTCATCGACCTGGGGGGAGGGCCCGGTGCAGTGGCCAAGGCCCTGGTCGAGAAGGGCTGTCAGGTCTTGGTGGTGGATCGGCAACCTCTCGCAGGCGAGGTGGGGGAGGTGCCGGTCTTTCTGCAAGACCTGGACGACCCGCCGGTCTTTGACACCAAGCCATACCAACACATTCTGATCCTCGACATCATCGAGCATCTCCGCAATCCGGAGCTTTTCCTGGAACGGCTGCGCGGACAGTTCACCCATGCGAAGAAGACCGTCATCATCACAACCCCGAACATTGCCTTCCTGCCCGAACGGCTCATGTTGCTCGCCGGCCAGTTCAACTACAGCCGGACCGGCATTTTGGACCTAACCCACACCCGGCTTTTCACCTTCCGCTCGTTGAGGCACCTGCTGCGCGATCAAGGTTTTCGCATCAAGACCATGCGCGGTGTGCCCGCGCCCTTCCCAAAGGCCATCGGAGACGGCCGGCTTGCCCGAGCCGCCCTGGCTGTGAACCAAGCGCTCATCAGGTTGTCGAAGACTCTCTTTGCTTACCAAATCTACGTCGAAGCCGAGACCACACCCGACGCAAATTTCGTGCTCGATACGTCTAAGGCCGCCAGCCAGCAACCTTGACGCCTCGGGGTGCATGCTGTTGTTCGCTGCCACGCAAACTTCCCCTGCTGAAACCACGGAGTGTTAGTAGGACATGATGGACTCTCCTGGAAACCTGAACAGCCATGCCCCCATCTGGAGCGTGCTCGCGCTCGCCGTACTTGGCGCTGCGTCGTGCCGACTCACGCCGCCCAAAGCGTCCCAATCGAGTGGCGGGCAGGGCGGCTCGTCCACTGGCGGCCAGAGCGGCGGGTCAGGAGGCAGCAGCAGTTCGGCTGAGCAGAGCGGAGGCAGCACCGGGGCAGGTGGACAGGCTGGCAGCGGTGGAAGCGGAGGCAGAGGTGGGAGCGGAGGCAGCGGTGGGAGCGGAGGCAGCAGTGGGACAGCAGGAGGAGGGGGCGGTGTAGGTACCGCTGGCACGTCGAGCCGTGGCGGAACCCAAGCAAGCGGGGGAAGCTCGGGCAACGGCGGGGCGGGAGGAAGTGGAGGGGCCAGCTCGGCCGTCGAGGCACGCGATGCCTCGGCCCCAGACGTCGCGGTCGACACGGCTCCGCCTCTGCCCTCGCGCGGGCCAACCCCTTCGCAGCCGGGGGTGAAGTTCCCGTTTCCGCAGAATCGCGAAAACAGTCGCTGCATCTACCCCAATCTTTATCGCAACGAGGACGTGCAAGCCGCTTACGACCAGTGGAAGAATGATACGGTGACTAGCGACGGTGCTGGGAAATACCGTCGAGTCAAACGCCCCAACGAACCGGGAACCCTGGAGCCCAATTCCACCGTATCTGAAGGGATCGGTTACGGGATGCTCATGGCCGTGTACATGAACGACCAAAGTTTGTTCGACGACCTTTGGCAGTACGAACAGCAGCACTTGGGCCAATATGGTCTGATGGACTGGAACATCAAAGCTGACGGCTCTGGCCCGACCACGGGAGGTTCTGGCCCTGCCACCGACGCAGATGAAGACATGACATTCGCCCTGGCCATGGCTGACAAACAGTGGGTTAGTTCCACCACGCTGAACAAGAAGTACATCGATATTGCCAAGGGAATGATGACCACCGTCTGGGACAATGAAATCTACGACTACAAGTATGTGAAGCCGTGGCCTACTGCCGATTCGTCGACCATCAACCTTTCCTATTTCGCCCCCGCCTATTACAGGCTGTTCGCCAAGATCGACACTGCGAATACCAGCAATTGGAACAGCACAATCGACACCATGTACACGGTGCTCAATGCCTCGCTGAATTCGACCAATGGAAATACCGACAATGGCCTTGTCCCTGCCTGGTGCGACAGCAGCGGCAAGCCGAACGGAGGGGCCTTTGGGTCTACTGGGGGCCCTTCGCCGACCAACTACCAGTATGACTCGTGCCGGACGCCATTCCGCATCGGTCTGGATTGGTGCTGGAATGGCGAATCGCGCGCTCAGACATATGTCGCCAAGACCAGCAAGTTCTTCAGCGGGATCACCGTGGCGAAGATGGTCGACGGCTATGACCTGAACGGAAACCCGCACGCCCAATATCAGACCGGCGCCAACGCCCAGATTCAATCCTCTGCCTTCATTGGTCCCGCTGGCGTGGGGGCCATGAGCAATTTAACCTACCAAAGTTTTGTAAACGACGCCTACGGTGTGCTCATTACTGGCATGGCACTGGTCGGCGGCACGTATTACGACGATTCGTGGATGGTCATGGCGCTGCTCATGATGACCGCCAATTTCCTCGACTACACGACGTATTGACGGGCATTCACTCGCGGCTGCCACCTTGTCTCTCAACGGCGTTTTCTTGGCCGTGCGTGCGGCATCGCCCAAGCGGGCCGAGGTTGGCAAGCGCGTGGAAGCGATTCTCGGAAAGATGACCCTGGAGGAGAAGATTGACACCATCGGCGGGGTCAACTCCTTCTACATCCGCGCGAACCCGCGGCTCGGCCTGCCCGAGCTCAAGATGGCTGACGGCCCCTTCGGGATTCGCAATAACGGCCCGTCCACCACCTACGCGGCCGGAATCGCGCTGGCCGCGTCCTGGGACATGGATCTGGCCCAGCGTGTGGGGGCGATGCTCGGCCGCGATGCGCGGGCGCGCGGGGTGCATTTCCTCCTCGCACCCGCGGTGAACATCTACCGGGCGCCCATGTGCGGACGCAACTTCGAGTACTTCGGCGAAGACCCGTGGCTCGCGTCGCGCATGGCGGTCGCGTACATCAAAGGAGTCCAATCCCAGGGCGTGGGCGCCACCATCAAGCACTTCTTGGGCAACAACTCGGAGTTCGATCGCCACCACACCAGCTCCGACATGGACGAGCGCACCATGCGCGAGATCTATTTGCCCAGCTTCGAGGCGGCCGTGCGCGAGGCGCAGGTGGGCGCCATCATGGATTCGTACAACCTGGTGAACGGCGTGCACATGACGGAAAACCATCACCTGAACCACCAGGTGGTCAAGCAGGAATGGGGCTTTGACGGCATCATCATGTCGGACTGGGATGCCACCTACGACGGCGTGGCCGCAGCCAACGCAGGCCTGGATCTGGAAATGCCTGCAGGCAAGTTCATGAACCGGGCGACCCTGATCCCGGCTATCAGACAGGGCAAGGTCTCGCTCGCCACCATAGACGACAAGATCCGGCGCATCTTGCGTACCGCGATCCGATTCGGCTGGCTGGACCGCGAGCAGACCGATCGAAACTGGCCGCTCTTTCCCGCCGAAGGGCGCAAGCTCGCGCTGGAGACCGCGCGGGTGAGCATGGTCCTGCTCAAAAACCGGGGCGATTGGCTTCCGCTCGACAAGGACAAGATCAAGTCCGTGGCAGTGATCGGCCCCGACGCGTACCCGGCCGTGCCCGTGGGCGGGGGAAGCGCGCAGGCGAACCCGTTTGTGGCTGTGAGCTACCTGCAAGGGCTGGTCGACTATCTCGCGGGCAGCGCCACGGTGACCTGGAGCCGAGGGCTGGTGCCACTGAGTGAGATCTTCGAGGCCACGGTGTTCGCCACTACGCCGACGGGCGGGCAACCGGGGCTGAAGGCCGAATACTTCGACAACCCCAATCTGAGCGGCGCCCCGGGCCTGACCCGCATCGACGAGCATGTCAGCTTCTCCTGGGATCGCCCGAATGTCTGGCCCACAGAGCAGGGCAGGGCGGGTTCGGCGCGCTGGACCGGCTATTTCATCCCGGCCACCTCGGGCGCGTATCGCATTGCCGTCAGCAGCTACGGGCTGGACGAGTATCGCTTGTTCGTCGACGGCAAACCGGTGTTTGATCGGACAGCGCAACCACAGCCGATCGGGATCGCGATGCTGAAACTGCAGGCCGGCCAAGCCTACGCGATTCGCCTTGAGTACGTCCACCGCGACCATCACGCGCGGCTGGGCCTGGGCGTGCGCAAGGTTTCGGAGCTGATTGAGCCGGAGGCGAAGACGCTGGCCGCGGCCGCCGACGTCGCGGTGGTGGTGGCGGGCTTCGACCCCAGCAACGAGGGCGAGGGATCCGATCGCACCTTCCGGCTTCCCGACGGTCAGGACGATCTCATCGACCTGGTTCGCGCCGCCAACAAGAATACCGTCGTCGTGATCACCTCAGGAGGCGGCGTGGACATGACTCGATGGGTGGACGGCATTCGCGCCATCGTGCAGGCCTGGTACCCTGGACAGGAAGGCGGGACCGCGTTGGCGCAACTTCTCTTCGGCGCCTTCAGCCCGTCGGGGAAACTGCCCGTGACCTTCGAGCGCCGGTCCCAAGACAGCGCCGTGTACCGCAGCTATGCCCCGCAGGCCGACCAGAAGATCCCGTACCGGGAAGGCGTTCTTCTCGGCTACCGTCACTTCGACCGGGTCAAGACCAGGCCGCTGTTTCCGTTCGGCCACGGCCTGTCGTATACGACCTTCAAGTACAGTGGCCTGACCGTCACGCCGGGGGTGATGCCCGACAACGGCTTGGTGACCGTCGCGTTCGACGTGACCAACATCGGCAAACGGGACGGCGCCGAGATTGCCCAGCTCTACGTTGGCGACGGCCACGCCCCGGTGCCGCGGCCGGTGAAGGAGTTGAAGGGATTCGCCAAGGTCAGCCTCGCACCCGGCGAGAGCAAGCGCGTCTCGATCACGCTGGATCGTCGCGCGCTGTCGTATTTCGACGAGACGGCCAAGCAATGGAAGGCGGAGCCAGGCGACTTCGAGGTGCTGGTCGGCTCGTCGGCGCAGCAGATCGAGCTGCGGGGTAAGCTGTCGCTGAAATAGCAGCCATTCTATCTTGCGGGGGACTGGCTCGCTCTCGCTCGCACCCCCCTCGCTCCGCCCAGCAAAGCTGGCCTACGCTCGCCCCAAGAAGCGAAGGATCAGAACACACCGACACGACAGGCCGCGAGCCGCCAGGGCCGGCATGGGGTGGGCGTACGCTGATTTTCTGCTATCATCCGTCGCCTTCCGTCGCTTGCGGCGGGAGACGGGGCGTAGCGCAGTTGGTAGCGCGCCTGCTTTGGGTGCAGGATGTCGTCGGTTCAAATCCGGCCGCCCCGACCGAGAGAAGTTTGCGATTTGATGAGGTTTTCCGGACCATTGCGGTTCTGGCGGGTCTTGGACGCAAGACCCTTTGTTTCTCCGGGCGTGCAGTGATGGTCAAGCCTTCCCGCCTCGGATACCGGGTTCTACTTTGCAGGCGGTGCAACGATCGGCAGTACGCTTATTGGAAACTGCAATGAGCAGGCTTGTGATGTGCCGGACAGAGAGGGCGGATGGCCGCCTAAAGAAGGCCGGCGGTGAGCCTGTCGCGGTAGATCAGTAGCTACCTTTTCTCAGTACCCTTCGGCTTGTTGAAGAACATCTTGCGCAGGTCCTCCGTCTCCTTCGGGTCAACGTAGCGGAAGCCCGCCGGTATCTTGAAGCGCAGCCCATCGTCGAAGTCCAGGATCACATCCACCGGCCCCTTTTCCCCACTCGGGGTGACGAGGTTGATCTTGTCTTTGGACGAGATGACGACCTGCTCGGCCACGTGACTGCCGAATGCGACGCGGACCCCGGTCTTGCCTGGCTGCAACCCCGCCCCGAGGATGTTCACCGAATCGCCACCCGCTGTGATGCCTTCGGCCGGCTCCACCCGGTCAATCCGGAGCCTGGCCTCATCGCAGGCTGGCAGGAATGTCAAGACCACAAGAGCCAACGACAGCCCCAATACGCGTTTCATGTGCGCTCCTTTTTGGTTGGATGGCACCCTGGCCCGCTCGAATCAGCCCACGCCGCCCAAAATGCCTCAACGTGACACCAAGAGTATGCATATGCCCAAAACGAAGACGGGGCAAGCAGGATCTTTTCTGCAAGCGTCATGGGTGGAGGACCGACCAACAGCAGCACGAATCCGGGCGTGCGCCGCAGAAATTCCGTGCGGACCAGGAAATGGCTGGGATCTCGTACGTGCTCGCGTGCCCGGGACGGACGCAAGCAGCAAGCGGATGCGACGTCACGGAGTATCGTCGCATGTCGTCAAGATGCAGAGCGCAGGTAGCACACCAGGGGGTAGATGTTGAGAGTCTTGATCTGGTCACGGATCATTTCGGCAACGACGTTGGCTCCCACGGTGTTGAGGTGAGTCACTCCGTCTGCCCAGTACTTCGTGCAGCTGCTTGAGCCAACTGTGCTGAAGAACGCCACGGCCGTCTTTGTGATCTCGATGACCGGAACATTGTTGGCGGCCCCGACGCTTCTGATGCTTGCAGGAAGGTCGACTTGCAGGTCGTTGACGAGCTGGTTGGAATTCATTGTGTTGCCAGTGAAATTGCAGCGCGGGATGGGGGTAGCAAGTATCGGGATGGCACCGGCTGCCTTGGTTTCTGTGATGTACTTCAGTAAATTGGCTTCAAACTGAGCCTGCGGCGTATTCTTGTCGTTGTGGGCGAATTCGATCAAGACAACATCGTTGGGCTTGAGCAGAGGCTTGATCGTGGGCCACATCTTGGGGTCGTCGTAGAAACTGTAATAGGGGGCATCTGTCCGGCAAGGGGTGGTTGCAGCCGAGCACTCTGTCAGCGCGCCGGAATTGCCGTAGTTCGCCACGGAAATTCCGTTGCCGAAGAATTGGGGCAGCCACTGGCCCCACCCTGCCGTGCCCGGGCCCTCTTGGTCGCACCCGGTTGAGTCGGTCAAGATGTACATGACAATCGTGCTGGCGGCGGCTGGCGCGTAGGCGATGGAATCGAGCTGGGGCGACGATCCTATGAAGTACATGTCCAATCCGGGGGTTCCGTTCGAAGCCTGCGACCACTCGGGTTGTCCCTCGGGCTGGCGGACGTTGACC
>PMKP01000375.1 GCA_003157775.1 Myxococcales bacterium
GTAGAGCCCGGTCTGGTCGGTGATTAGTTGGACCCCACCAGTTTGAACCCAGGTGCCGACCTCGTTGTCAGCCGGCAGCATGTCGAGAAGGGACAGGCTGCCCAATTCCTTCACCGGCATGAGATCGGCCTCGTATTCCACCCAAATCACACTGAGATCGTCTATGCTCTCCGGGTTGAGGAAGGACAACTGCCCGGCGGTGTAGACAATGGTGTAGTCGGTTCCGTTGGTGAGCTGAATCCCATCGACGTAGACGCGTTCCGACGCGGGAACGATGTATTTTTTCGTGAGCTGGTACATGGCCTGGCGAGGCCCAGTGATGAAATCGCGCACCAGCTCTCCGCGCCGGAACCCGCCCGTGGCGGACAGGCTGGCCTTGGGCTCCGCACCTGGCGTGGCCACTTTCGCGTACGCGCCCTGCAAGAGCAGCGGCCGGTCAAGCCCCTCTTCCACCGTCTGGTACTTGAGCTGGTCTTCCACGCGCACGTCGCGAAGCACGTCGTTCTGTGCGCCCATGTACTCCCCTTTGTACTGCAGGGTGCGTATTCCTGACTTTTCCAGCGTGCCATAGTCCAGACGCGCTGAGGCGCTCAGATTGCGATCCTCCGAGAAGCTGTGGCCAAAGGAAAGATTCGCGTCCCCCGTATCGTAGCGTTGGGGATCCCACTGATGTTTTTGGAAATCGTAGGGCGTCTGCGCGTTGATCCTGCCGAAGGCGTGGGCGGTGGTCTTGCTCTCGTTGCTCTCGGTGAGCCCAAGCTTACGTTCCACGAAATGATCGAGGTTCACGTCGAAAACCTGCGCGCCGCCATCAGTGAACAACACGGTCCACAGGGTGCCGTTAAGCACTGTTCCCAGGCTGCCTTCAGTTCGGGTCAAGTTGTCGACCACGGTAAAGAACCGGATGAATTGGGTCAGGCGATTGTACTGGACGACTTCTTTGTCGGTCGTGATGTAGACATAGGCGGGGTCCACCTCGACGCCGGTTATGTTGCGGCTTTTGAGCGCGCCCTGCTGCGGAAAGAGCAACAACGAGTCATCGGAGGTATTGAGAGTGTAGAGCCCATTGTCGGTCCCGACCCACACAGTGCTGCCGTCAATAGTGAAGACGCGGACTTGTTGCGCCTTCATCACTGCCAGGGAAAAGTTGTTGAACACGCGCTGCAGAATACGAAATCGCGACAATCCGGCGTCGGTGCGGCACCACAGGTCATCGGCCACCTGATAGAGTTCAGCCACGTCCCCACCGACCAGCCCGTCAGCTTCGCCGAAGCCGCGCAAGCCGTCCACATCGGGGCTGTAGTAGGCGATGCCTTCGCGGGTGGCGAACCACACCTGGCGCCCCACGGTCAAGGCATCGTTCACCACCTTCGAGGGCAACCCGTCCTTTTCCGTGTACACACGGATGGTCCGGTCCAATTTGCGGTAGCGCGCCACCCCCTTGTTGGTCGCAAACCACACGAATTGGTCGTCGAACGCCACCGCGGTCACCACCTGGCTGGGCAGACCGTCGTCCATGGTGATGCGGGTTGAACGCCGGCTGCGTGAATCGAAGCGAATGACCCCGTCGTCAGTGGCCACCCAAACTATCTGGGCGTCCACCGTCATCTTGTTCACGTTCGCGCCGGCCGGGAACACGCTCCAGCGGCCCTGCGTCTGGTAGATGAAGACTTCGCCACCCCCAATCCACATGCCCTCAACCGGATCCACAGCCAGAGGCGGTGTGCGAGCCCACGCAAAATTTGCGTAGGCACAGCCCAGCAAGGCTGCGGCGATAGCCGCTCGTCTCATCATGGATCTTGCCGACTAGGCAGAAACCTTCTTCACCTTCAGCTTCGCAATGTCGACCTCCCCCAACCCCGCCTTCCCAGCGAGCTCGATGTGTCTGACATCAGCCGGCGTCATGTTCTTGCTGTTGAACTTGGCCAGGGTCAACCCGTAGGCATCGACCGAGGCGATGCGACGGCCGGCCACCATGCGCCCAGGCGTTGCCGTATCGCCCGGTCCTGCCGGGCCGTTGGTGAGCAGGGCGCGGGTGCCGTCGATGATAGTGAGGTTCGGCTTGATGACCAGGCCGAGATCGGCGATCGCCTGGTGCAGATCCAAGGCGGTGTGAAAGATCTGCCGGTCGTAGACTAGCCCCATGTTGTTCTTCAGCCCGAGCGACACGCCGGACTGGTAGTGCGCCTTGGCCGCCGGCAGGCTGATGAACACGTCGGCCGACAATAGGTTCTTGGCCACGTCCGTGGTTTTCAGGGACACACCGCCCTTGACCTCGGTCTTCTGGAAGTCACTCGCGCTCGCCAGCAGCTTGATCTTGGCGGCGGGCAGCGCGGCCATGGCCTCGGTCAGACCGCAGCGCTTGAGGCACATTTCGCCCTTGGCCTGCGGGAACTCCAAGATCATGACCCCCTTGGCCTTGGCCTCCAGGCACGCCTTGGCCACTGCCAGGACAGTCTGCGGATGCGTCGTGCTGCCCCATTCGGCTGGATTGGCGAAAGCCGCATTGGGCTTGATGATCACGAAGTCGCCCTTCTTGACGAATTTTCCTATGCCGCCCAAAGCCGCAAACACCGCCGCAATCATTTTCTGCGGATCGCTGCCCGAAACGTCCACTATGTCTGGCTCGCCCGCAGCAAAGGCACGCCCGTAGCGAAGAGCAGCGACGGCGGCGAGCGAGCCGCCCACGAAAGTGCGTCGGGAAATGGCTGTCATGTGTTGTTCCTCAGAGTGGGACCGCGCCATCGCGGTGTTGCGCCGCCCTCTGCCGACCGAGAGTGATTCTAGCAGAAGACTCGGTTTGACCATGCTATTCTTTGTACGTTCTTGCTTGGGAGAAGTTGCATGTCAAGTAGCGAAGGCAGAACCCGCCGGGAGATCCTGGCCGACGCCGCAAAGGTGGCTGCTGCGGCGTCCATTTCGGGGCTCGCCGGTTGCGTTTCCAACGTATTTCCCGGCGTGGGCGGGCGCTGGCCCGACGCTGCGGCGTGCACTGACCCGGACGCTGGCACGACCGGAGTATTTCCGGCGGTCACGCCCACAGTGGTCGAGGTCTATAACCCAGATAGCGTAGACCTGAAGTACGTCATCCAGGAGAGCCTCGTGGGCGACATGCTGGATAAGGGCCTGACCGCCTTGGCCCAAAGGGTCACCCAATTCAATGCATCGTCCGCACAAGATGGCGGAGCCGAGGCGAACGCTGCAGGCCCGGCGGCTGCAGATGGTGGCGCCGACATGGCTGAGGCTGGGCAGCCCAACTCGGACGGCGGCGCAGACAGTCCGTGGAAGGTTCTGTTGCCGAATTACAGGCCTGGCCAGCGCATCGGGCTCAAGATCAATTGCCTCAATTCCCAAGTGCCTACCTCGCCGGCCATAACGCGAGCCATCATCGCAAGCCTGGTCAATGGGCTGGGGGTGGATCCCACGACGATCGTGGTATGGGATCGTGGGTACGACGAACTCACCAAGGCCGGGTACACTCCCGATGGTCTGCTTGGTGCCCAGCTTCTCGGAACAAAGACCTCCACCCTCTCTGGTCATACCGTTAACACGCCTGGTGAGCCCGAGTACGGCGACCCGATCAGCCCGCCCGTGGAATGCAAATCTCCACGGCTGTCGCGTATCCTGACCGGCCTCACTGATCTCACCATCAACTGCCCGGTGTTAAAGGCCCATGGGGTGTCCGGCGTCACCGGGGCCCTGAAGAACATCTACGGAATAATCGATATTCCGGGCAGTTACCACACACCCATCCTCCAGACCGCCCTGCCCAAGCTCTACGCCCTGCCGGCCATCCGCAACTCGATTTCCCTGACCATCATCGACGCACTCATCTCGACCACCACTGACAACACCGACTCTCCCGTCGATGACAGGCCTAGGCGAATTCTCCTGGCGCAAGACCCTGTCGCGATCGACAGCTACGCGAAGGACCTGCTGAATCAGCTTCGCGCCGCCTTCAACAACCCCGCCATCAAACAGGTCGACACCAGCCTGACCGGTTGGCTCGCCAACGCTGCGGCCGCCGGCCTGGGCAACACGAACTACTCGCTCGTTCAGGTCTGAGTATTCAGATGGGAACCCTGAGAGGGTTCCCACACCCTCCCGCGATGGTACGCCGCCGGCACAGCCGGCGGGCTCCCCACGCGATTACTGAGCCGGACAAGGATTGTTCGGATCGTTTCCCGTACACGTGGTCCAGGTCACGTTGTTGTACAACGAGTTGGTGAGACTGTCAGTGGTGTAGAATACCGAGGCGTCATTCGCTGACGGCATCTGCCAGACCTGCAGATTTAGTGAGTAGGTGCCGTTGGTATAGACCTCCCAGGCCAGGCCCTTGGCCTGATAGCTCTTGGTGGGGTCATAGAAGGGATCTGCTGCGCCGTCGACCAAAGCGTCGGCGGAGTTTGGGTCGTTCGCCGTCGCGACTGCGGCAGCGGTCTTGGGGCTGTTCTGGTCGAGCGTCCAGACAGTGGGGTCAGTGCTGGGGGTCGTCGGCGCCGATGGCACCAGTGTTTCCGGCGCGGCCGTGCTGGACTTGACCTGACTCACGACTTTTTGGGTCCAGGTGAGTACGGTCGCTCGCCCCGTCGTGTCGTCTTGCGACGATGGACTAATCTTGACGGAGAAGAAATATGCACTCTTGATGGCGTTGACCCACCAACCAACCCCCGTGTTGCCGATCCGCGCCTGGTCCCACCCTTCACTGCTGGTGGTACTGCTGCCGCAAGACATGGCAGTCAGCGAAAGAGCGACACACGCGCAGACACAAAAACACCTTAGACGAGTCATGTGGTTTCCTCCTATGAGCGGGGGTTCAAGTACTGCAGGCCTCTCCCGAGTCACCCCAGTGAATTATTGTCCGCCTTGCTCGGCCGTGCAACGATAGATTACTCGACGCGGTCGCGCTTGATTGACGCCATGCGCTCGCCGTAGTCTTCCTGGCAGTGCGCATCTTCATTCTTATCGTGCTGGCTCTCGTCCCGCCGGCGTTCATTGGATGGATGGTCCGGCAGGGCCTTCGCTCCCCTGCCCCGGCCGTCCAACCCGCAGGCAAGGCTCGTCCGTCTGGTGCGGAGGCTGACAAGACTCTGTTGGCGCTTTTCCAGGGCGACCTTGCCGGCGCCAAGGTCAAGGACAAGGTGGGCCTATACGACGAGAAAGGCCTCTTCGACTATATCGACGGTGCGGCACCCATCTTCATCCAGCGCCACTACCGCAAGCTGGCTGCGGCTGAGATGGCTTCCGCTGATGGCGCCGACATGGTCTGCGACGTCTACGACATGGCCGAGCCGGCCAATGCCCAGTCGATCTTCGATGCCGAGAAATCAGCCACGGCCAAGCCGGTGCCTGACTTTCCCGATGCGATCTCCGGTCCCATGTCCTTCGTGTTCCGTGCGGGCCGCTACTACGTGAAGCTGACCGCGTTCGACGCCAAGGCCGAAGCCGCCCTGCCTGGGCTGGCCAAGGCGCTAAAGGGGAAAATGAAATGAGCAGCAACGGACCGCCTGGCCCGTACGATCGGGTACCTGAATCGCGAGTTCGAAAGGGCAGTCAGACCGCGGCCCAGACAGACACCGCAAGCATGGACCGGCGCGGAATCCTGCGCGTGGGTGCGACTGCGGCCATGGCTCTGGGATCGGTGGCGCTCGGTTTCGGGCTCCGCGATCGCGGCAGTCACAAGAAGACCCGCGCCCTGCCCACCATCAAGGATCATCGGGCCGACAAGCCGGCCGGTGCCACCGACATGGCCATCGTGCGCGGGCCGGATCCTGCGGCCAACGTGCGCCGCGCGGTGGAAGCGCTGGGCGGCATGGGCCGCTTTGTCCGGCACGGCGAGCGCGTGGTCATCAAACCCAACATCGGCTGGAATCGCACGCCTGAGCAGGCCGCCAACACCA
>PMKP01000321.1 GCA_003157775.1 Myxococcales bacterium
TTTTTTCCGTGTTGGGGCGGGAGCGACCGGCTGCTCGCTCCCGTCGCTGCGCCGCTGG
Organism: Myxococcales bacterium; assembly: GCA_003157775.1. Taxonomy (GTDB): domain Bacteria; phylum Myxococcota_A; class Polyangia; order Fen-1088; family Fen-1088; genus Fen-1137. Next base: position 59 of record PMKP01000321.1, read on the forward strand.
CCGCGGATTCGGGGGCCGTGGATGGCCTGCCCGCGGCCGATGCTGCCAAGGACGTCAGCATCTCCGGCTCGGGGACCGGCACCGCCTTGCTGACAACAACCGGCAGCGCATCCAACACAGCCCCGGACACTGTCGCGACCACGGGGACAGGCACAACCTCCCAGACGGCGACCGGTACCGGCTCGGCGACGAGCGCCGGAACCGCATCGAAAACGGCAACCGGTAGTGGCATCGGTACCGGCGGCACCGCCACCGCCACCAGCACGGCCACCAGCCGGTGTGAGGCCGCGGGTCTGGTCTGGAAAACCGCCAACAAGACGGAGTTCACCTCCTACCCCGACCCTGGCAGCGAGGAGTGCATCAAGTACAGCGGCTGTCAGTACGAGGGCATGTTCGCGGGCTGCGGTCCCGTCATGCCGCTCAGTTGGGTCCAGTCGCATGACATCGTCTCGGTCTTCCCCGACTTCGCCACCCTGAAGCACCACGATCTGTGCTTGAAATCCGGGTCAAAGACCATGGTGGTTCTTGCCATCGACACGTGCGCCGATTCGGATTGCAGCGGCTGTTGCACGCAGAACAAGGGAAACGCGAGCGAACTCATCGACATCGAGAGCTTCACCGCCGCCCGCTTCGGCGTGCCCGACGGCCCCATCCAGTGGGCGGACCTGGGCCCGACCACCGGCGACGACTGCCCTCCGTAGCACAGGCTGCCTCGGCGGCTCACTCACGCGCGCGTCAGCGCTTCGGCCACGAACTGGTTCAGGCTTTCGCCACGGGCCATCGCCTTGAGTGCCAGTTTCTTGTGCACAGCCGACGGGATCCTGATGACAAACTTGCCACTATAGCTCTTGCCAGCCGGGCTCTCCGGCTCGGGCATCTTCCCCTCGATCACGTCCTGCACCAGATCCTCCACGATGACCGCCAACTGAGCCGCCACCTTGGCCTCGGTTGTACCGTGGCAGCACTGGCCGACCAGGGGCGGAGCGCTACCCACGTAGCAGTGATCTTCCTCGCTCCACTCGATCACGCGAGGGTAGCGGACCGACAATCGCCGATTCTGCCCTTTGCGCTGTTTTTTCGTGCTCATTTGCGGCTCTCCTCGATGACCTGGTGGACGTGGCGTTCTTGGTAGCGAAGTGCGTCCGCTCCCTCGCTGTGCCCGGAAAGCACTGCGGTTACGCTCTTCGGGTGCCGGAATTTGCGATGGCTTCCGCGGGCTGGCTCCTGAACGAAACCGGCCCGCTTGAGGTCAGCAATCAGCTCCCGAAGTTTCCGTGGCACGCAATGATAGTATCACACTGATACTATCAAGACTCAAGTCCAGACGTGACGGACGCGGAGGGGGACGACCGAGATACGCGACCAATCCCGTCACTAGACGTGGAGCGCTCTCAGCCCTATCTCTGCCCGCCGTCGGACCAACGCAATCGGCTCGGTTCTGATCATCTTGTCGAGAAGCTCCCGAACTTGGCCAGCCCTGTCAGTGCCGTTGGCTAGTTTTCCTGACGCGCGCGCAGCCTCCGCCCTGACGACCCACGACGCGTCCTCGGACCCAGCTAGTGCAGCGTCGAGTAGGTCTTTGTGGACGGAAGCCTCGGCGTTAGAAAGGTGGCCTGCAGAACGAAGCGCCAAGGTGCGAGTGCTCACCTCGTCGCCGTCCAGGAGCCGCAAGATCTGGGCGATCCTCTGCGTCCCGGGTGGCCGCCTGTCAGCCTCGCACCATTGCTCCAACGCCATGAGCGCCTGGAACCTGGAAGGGCCTTGCCTCCCCGCTCGACATTGGGCCAGCAGCATCGTCTCGGCGTCGCGGAGAAGGGAAGCGCAATCGTCGAAGCGCGAGAAATCCAGAAGCTCTGGCAGAGCGAGCGCATCCTGTTTGGCGAAATCGAGAACCGCATCTGCCGCGGATCTTCGCGTCTCTTCCGAGAGCGCCAGTTTCACGAGCATGCGGGCAACCCAGTCGCCACGAAGCAGATCTCTTCTGATACCCGTCTCATGCATGCGCGCGACGCAATCATCCACGCACTTGCGAAGAGCATCGTTGGCAGGATCGAAGTGGTTGCCAAAAGCGGAGACGGCCCAACACCATCTCCCCAAGTAAGACGATCTCTCGTTCCTATGGTAGGAGGCGGGGAGCATCTGCGCGGCGATCCGCAAGCACTCGGTCTCAGCAGAGACGCAGGCTGCGGCGATTCCCATTTCGACCAGCGCGTCCTTCTCGTCGTCTTTGGTTTGGCTGATCGCCCGCGTCAAGGAGACACCCATCGCTTGACTGACCGTGGCGTCTATAGCCTTCCAGTCGGAAAGCTCCTCGATCAAGCCAACCACATTTCGAAGCCAGGCCCTGTCCTCGAAAAGCGAAGTGATGTCGAGTGCTCGTGCGAGGGCTGCGGCGACAGACCGGACGCTTTCCTGGGCCGCAGTCGTGAAGCCCGCTTCATGCCACTCTCGGCTTGCGAGCGAGCTCGGCTCGACCAGCACGCACTTTCTCTCGTCCGCTACGGCCGAAGCGATCACGTCGAGCACCCCGATCACGGTGTCCTGCGGAAGATGCTCGCGGTTCTGCCCAATCAGGCGCCACTGCTCATATAGGACACTCCAGTTCTCGACGCGCGTGCCCTGCCAAAAGGCCCGGGTCGGCTTCAAGACGCATTCGTCAACATGGCGTACAATCTCGAAGTCATCAAGAAGGGTAAGTCCCTCCGAGGCCATCAGTTGCTGCACGTGTCTGGTCCGGGGAAAGCCCGACTCTTTCGCAGCCGCCAGCCGCTCGCGAAACCAAGTTGCTCCTTCTTGCGTGCCCAGACTGCGCAGGAGGTCTGGGCGGCGAATCTGGCTGATTGGCGTCCCCACGCCGTATTGAAGCATAATGGTCAATGCTTGCTGCACGTCATCTGCCTTGAGATCCATTCCCGGAGATCGAGGGAGTAGCAACACATTGATCGCGGTCATGGCAGCACTCTCGATGAAGAAGCTGACGTTGCTCTGCATGCTGTGAGGCCAGCCGAGTTCGCGGGCCTCTCGGATGGCCTCACGGATCTCCCGAACAGCTTCCTCCCTGGTTCCGTTGATCGCCTCGCGGCAAGCCTGTCGCAGGCGTGACTCCACGGCCTGCCTGTGGGGACATTCCACGATGTCTATGGCGCGAATCTTGCTGCGTAGGTCTTTGGCTCGATCGGAAGACGGCCGAAACACCTGTTCTTCGATGCACCCGAGCAACCCGAGCAAAGAGGAGTATTTTTCGTCCCCAGATTGCGCCTGTTCCAGGGCTTGACGATACCAATGCTCTGCGGCCGAGACGTCGCCCATGAGCAGGTGGTCGGCACCACGGCGGCAGAAAGCAAATGCGTCCTCGGGTGGCGGGGCGCGTTTGAGCGCGTCCCGAAGCCCACCTGAGTCCGCACTGTAAAACTGCACCTCGCGGAGCTCGACGCCGATAGATTCCTGGAGGGCCTTCGATGAGGCAGCGTCTCGCGCCTCGTGAAAAGACTTCTTGGCCGCCTCAGCCTGACCTGCGGCTTCCTGCTGGCGGGCACGGGCAAGTAGTACGTGAGCCCGTTCATCCTGACCGAGCGTTGCGCCGAATTCTTTCTCAACGAGCTCGGCGATATCAATGACCACCGAAGTGTGGCCAGGTACCTCCGCACGTTGACCCAGGATGTCTTGGGGGAAATCCGACGGGCGTCTGGCAAGAATGATCGCGTAGATGCCACACCTGACGGCGAAGATCAGGAAATTCCGTCGCTGGTCTGGCAACAGAGCCTCGATGAAAGTCCAACGATCTGCATCCTCTAGGCCCGATCCAAAGCCTCGGCAGATGCCATCCACCTCTTCGCAAAGAAGACGATCTGCCGTGGAGTTAGGTTCCTGTATCCGAGGGACGAGGATGTCTGCGAGCTTTCTCTCCCAGCCTGCCGTCCGCTGGCGGGTGATCTCCTGAATCCGAGCGTGGAGATCGTCCTCTTCGGGGCTCCTTCTGCTGGTGCGCTCCCCTTCTAGCGCCTCGAAAAGACGCTCCAGCTCGTCGGCGCAGAAGACCAGGTTGACTCCTCGATCGCGCCACATCTTGCGCTCGGCCGCCAGGGGTTCACGCCACGCGAGCGCGATGGCAGGGAGGCGAACAGAGCCAACCGTGTCTCGGATCCATCCGTCAATCCGGCGGAAGTTGGGGTCGGTGAGGCTGAAACCGACGAACAGGAGAGGGTGCTCGGTCAGAAGCTGTTTTACCTTCAGTGCGATCCCGGGGCGTCCTACGTCGTACGCACGATAGTCCTCCTCGGTGATCACCATGGAGGCAGGCGTTGCAAGGTCGCCGTGCATTTTGATGATCTGGATCTCGTCCGGGCTAGCTCTCGCCGTCAGGTCGGGGTCGCTGACAATCTTGCGGACGGGTCTTCGACTGAACGCCCTTTCCAGAAGGTCGTCGTAGTTTGTCGTGACGATCGCCCGCCAGGGAAAGCGGACTATCCGATCGTATAGGTTACCGGGCTTCACTAGCTTTAGCGGGATGGCGCGCTCCCACTCGTCGATGAGGCTGCGTCTCGAGTACTGGGCCTCAAAGAGCTGTGCGAGAACGAGCGGATCGGTGGGCAGCCTCTTCATGGCATCGGGACTGAGGTCCAACACCAGGCGCTTCCTGATTCGGTCCATGAAGCCCGCCCAGTCTTCGATCCTGGTGTCTGGAGGAGCCGACGATATTCGCGTTGCGCCAGCTCGGGATAGGCCGGCGCCAGCGAAAAGAACGGGCCCCTGGTGTATGTCCCAGGATTCGAGGAAGTGGACGAGTGTCGCCCGGTCTCCTTGTTGCAGTTTGAGCTTCGACAGGGTCAACATCGAGGTCTGACCTCCACTTCGGCCTCTACCTGACCGGGTAGCTGTCGAAATTCGCAAGCGCCGAAGACAGCGTGCCCCATCAGCCTACCCCCAGTCTCACCTCGACCTTGACCTCTTTGCTGCCTGCGGCGGGCAACGGGACCACGTTGCCCGCGATGGCTTGGCCGTCGACGGTGAGCTGGACATCGGATCCCTTGCCGGCGCGCTTGACGTCGATCAGGTAGCGCACGCCACGAAACACACGCGTCGCTTTGAAGCCTTTCCACTTTTCGGGAATGACCGGCGCAATCATCAAGCCGGCGTAGGTCGGCCGAATACCGAGAATCCACTGCGTCCCAGCCACATAGGTCCACGAGGCGGTGCCAGATAGCCACGCGTTGCGCGCATAGCCGTATTGCTTGTGCTCGGGGCCGGTAACGTTGCCACAATAGACATAGGGCTCGACCTTCATTACGTCGATATCCCGGCGCATGAAAGGCGTGATCTGCAGATAGTACTGCATGGCAAGCTCCGCCATGCCGAGCTTGGCGGCTGCCACAATAGCCAAGGTGTAGGCCTGACAGAAGCTGACGACTAT
>PMKP01000389.1 GCA_003157775.1 Myxococcales bacterium
CTCGCATTCTGTTGGGGTCTCTGGCGGCACCGATGCCGCAAAACGCGCCAACAGAGACAGAACGTCCATCTCCAGCGCATACGTGCTACGTGCCATCGCGAAACGGCCGCTTGAGCTCCAGGCGCACGCGGTTGTCGGGCAGGAGGGTGAGCCGTTCCTTGGCCAGTGGCGGGCGGAGCACGTAGCGCAGCAGGCACTCACGCGCCGCTTGGTCACAGGCGCCGGCAACGCTCGCCGCGTGCAGGTTGAAGCCCAGCTCTTGCACCACCAGCGCGTCCACCGGCGTGGGGCCCGCGCTGTCGGTGCGTGCGAGCTGCACGGCAGGACGGCAGCGCTGCTCGGGACCGGCAGGCGGCAGCCCAGCAACTGCCGCGGCTGCGAGTTGGGCCAGCACCGGGTCGCGCGAGGCCAGCTCGTCATCTGACATGGGAACCCTGGAAGGGTTCCCATGCCCTCCCGCGATGGTACGCGGCCGGCGAAGCCGGCCGGCTGCCCACGCGTCTATTATCTCGAGAGCTTCGGGCAACAGGCGGACCACCCCTCGCCGGGCCAGGTAGCGCAGGATGCGTACCCGAGCCACCTGCAAGACGTCGCCGACTTCGTCGGTCTTCAGCCTGGGCAAGGCGCGGAAGCTCGGCAGCCCGTCGGGGCCGGCGACGTAGACCCCGTCGACCAGAATCAACACGCGCCGCAGTTGCTTGATGGGCCTAGCCGGCCACGACGCTGGCCACGACTACGACCTCCCCTGCTCTCCGTGGCCACGCTGTTGCCTAGGCTGCGGCCCTGGCCGCGGCCGGCGCTGCTGCTCCGACCGCGGAAAACGGCCGCGCCACCGCCGTCACTGGGGCTGGTGGCCGACGCCTGGACCAAGGCCGGTCCGTCGGCGCAAGACATGTTCCTCATCAACAAGATCGAGACCCATCGTCTATCACTTCAAGGACGGCAGCAATCAGTGGTGGACGGCAGTCCAGATCCGCAATCGCCGCTTCGGCATTGCAGGCTTCGAGTATCTCGACGGCACCGGCCAGTGGCAAAGCGTGCCCCGGCTTGACTACAACTACTTCATCGCGGCCTCGGGCATGGGGCCCGGCCCGTATACTTTCCGCGTGACCGACGTGAACGGCGCCACCCTCGAGGACTCGGGCGTAGCGCTGACCCCCGACGGCGACTGTGTGGGAACCAACCAGTTTCCCGACTGTCCCAGCACGTAGACTGTGCCCCGCGACGAAATATACGCATTGCTTGCAAGAGAAGTCCGCCCGAGCCGCAGCAAGGGTCGTAGACGATCTCGCATGAGCCGGATCAAGTGCCGTCGCTCGTCCCGAAGGCGGCCATCTCGACCGCCGCGAAACTTGCCGCCCTCGCCGTCGGTCCGAACCAGAAGACATCGATGCGCCCGGCAACGTCGCCACCGCGATATAGGCCCTGCTTCCAATAGTAGGTTTCGCTCGCGGACGGCATGGTGGCGACATCCGCAACGTCGAGCACCTGCGTGAACTTCGCCTGGCCCTCGTCCCTGCGAAAAACCGTGATGTGGCCGGTCGCAGTCGCCGCCCAGGTGTACGCGAAGATGAAGTCTGTCCACTGACCCAGCGAGATGCCGCCGCTCGACAGGTCGTATGTCTGACCCACGCCTTGCAGTTGGTAGATCTGGGGTCCCGACGCCGTGTGGCGCCCGGCGCTCAGCCCGCCGGGAAGCCCGGATCCCGTGCCGTGAAACTGCATGACGAAAGACCAGCTATTCGAATCGCCGCGGAGAAACGTCCCGTCCCAGGTCGCGGGAAAGTAATAGCTGGTGGCGTAGTACTGCGTGCCGCTCGTCGCGCTCTCGTAGATGGGCCCCGACGCGTCCTGCATGATCAGCACCTCGGCGCGCTCTGAGTCGGCGCCGAGCGCGAGCGGATCGTCTCCCGGCCGGACTTCCACGCGCACAGCGGGCATCGCGTGCGCGGTTTGGGCGCCGTCCGGCTGCATCCGGCAGGCGTTCATGATCTGCGTGCGGTTGAACCCGCCGCCCCTGGGCAAGCCGGACCAGTCCGTCCGGAAAGAGACGTCGGCTCCCGCTGCGGGCGGCGCCGGCAGCGCGCTCGATGTCAGATCCCCCGTGATCGGCAGATCGCCACAGATGGGCGACGGGTTGCGCGCGGCCGCGCCGTCCTGGGCGCTGCCTGCGGCGGCGTCCGACGAGGGCTTGGGCGCTCCCGAGTCGAACGATTTGGCAGAGTCGAGCGGCGAAGGCGCGTCGCCAGGAAGGGCGACGTCGGCCGGGATCGACCCGTCTGCCGTGGATCCCCCCGAGCTGCTTGGGGCGGCCGCTTTGGACGACGAGCAAGCGCCGACTGAAGCCGCTGCGACGATGAAGACGGCTCTCGAGAAAGGCGCGGGGCGTTTGCGATTCATCGATGACGGCAGCGGCCGGCTATTTTGCCGCAGGCTTGCCACCCTTGCTGGGCGCATGAGTTTTGCCCGCTTTGGGCTTCTTGCCTGACTTCTTGGCCTTGTCGGTCTTCTTGTCAGCGGCCGCCCCTTTTCCGCCGGTCTTGGCCGCCGCCTTGAGCTTGGACTTCGTGGTTGGCGTCGGCGCCGGCGTCAGCAGGATTTCGATGCGGCGGTTGCGCGCACGGCCGGCCGAAGACTTGTTGCTCGCGATGGGCTGGTACTCGCCCTGCCCACTGGCAACCAGTTGTTGCGCTGGAATCTTGGCCTTCTCTGCCAGGAAGCGGACTACGTTGGTCGCCCGCGCGACGGACAACTCCCAGTTGGTCGGATATTGGGCCGCAAGCTTGCTAGTGATGGGCGCCCGGTCGGTGTGGCCCGAGACCTGGATCTGTTGGTCGGGGGTACCGGCAAGAACCTCGGCCACGCGCGCGAGCACGCCCTCGCCACGCTTGCAAACCTGCACTTCGCCGGGATCAAACAGCACCTTTTCCGCCAAAACCACTCGCAGCCTGCTGCCGGCTTGCTCGAGATGGATGTCACCGTGGGCGATTTCATCCTTCATCTTGTCCAGGATCTTGTCGGAGATTCCCTTGAGCTCGGCGATCTCGTCCTCCTTCGCCTGGACGCTCTTCGACAACTCGCGCTTCACCGACTCCAGTTCGCTCTTCACGGTTTCTAGTTGCGCCTTTTCCGTTTCCAGTTGTGCCTTCTCGGTTTCGAGCTGCTCCTTTTCGGCCGCGAGCGCCGCGCTCCTGGCCTGGCTGGCCTTGAGATCCTCGCGGGCGATCCGGGCCGAGGAGTTCGCCTTCCCGCGCTCCAGGAACATCCAGAATCCGCCTGCCAGCGCCACCCCGAGCAACACGGCGACGACCGCCAACGGAGTTTGTAGGCGATTGCGTGGTGCGAAAGGCGGCAGGATGAACGGGTTTTCGTCTGTCATGGGAAAGGATTGTCGCGCCCTTCACCTCGGCAGGCAACCCGCATGAATCGCAGGGACTTGGCTGGTCTCTGTGGTAGGCCGGCGGCATCTTCCACCGCGCCGATCTGGCGGCAGGCTCATGCCCGGTTCGGACTACCTTCGCTTGCGGCCCACTGACAGGTTCGCCTTGCGCTGCATGCTTTGGGCCTCTTCGCCATTCTCGTTCCCAGAAGCCGCGGCACACTTGTTCAACTGAGGAGCGAGGCGGGTTCTTTGCCGCAGTGACCTATTCTCCAGGCGCGGGTCTTTCACTTGAAGCTTTGGGCCCCTCGCGGCCACTATCCAACGAACGCCAAGGTCACCGCCGTGGCAACGACTACGAAAGAGGCTCCATGAACCATTGCGTTGGCAAGATACTGCTGGGTCTGTTTGCTATTCTGCCGGTCCTCGCAGCCGGAGGATGCGACTCGTCTGGAGCACCATCAGCCGGGAATTCAGGCGGAACAAATGGCGGGAATCTCGCGACCGGCGGCGCGTCGGGAGCGGCAGGCAACACGGGGGCCGCGGGCGTTTCTGGAGGCGCCAGTTCACATGGCGGGACGGGCGCGGGCGGCGCAAGTTACTCTGGAGGCGTGACGACCGCGGGTGGAGTGATCAACTCGGGTGGTGTGGCGGGCTCTGGCGGCACGATCGGCTCGGCCGGCGCCACGGGCAACTCGGGTGGCGTGAAGACCTCCGGTGGTGTGACGACCGCGGGCGGCGCGACGAACTCCGGTGGGGTCGCGGGTTCTGCCAGCGCGGGTGACAAGAACACGGGAGGGACATCCGCGGGCGGCAACGCCGGCGCGACAGGCACGGGCGGTACCACCCCAAGCGGCGGTACCAAGCCAGCAGGCGGCACGACGCCAACCGGCGGCACGACTTCCACCGGAGGCACGGCGGGAACCGGAAACACAGGGTCCTCGCCGTCGGGGACACCGGTGGGCGTGCACGGACAGCTCAAAGTTGTGGGGAACCAAATCGTCGATCAGAACGGCAAAGTCATCGCGTTGCACGGAATGTCCATGTACGCCTGGAATTCTCTGGGAACGCAATTCTACAATGCATCCGCGGTTGGCCACCTTGCCAAGGACCTGGACTGCGCCATTCTGCGCATTCCCATTCTGCCCAACAGCCTCAATACGCAGACGGCTCTGGTCAACACCGTAGTTCAGGCCTGCATCGACAATGGCATCTACGCAATCATCGATTGGCATGGGTCCACTGACGCAAGCGCAGCATCGACCTTCTTTACCACCATGGCTACGACTTATGGGACCACGCCCAACGTCATGTATGAGATTTGGAACGAACCGTCGGGCGTGACCTGGTCCACCATCAAGACCTATCATGAGACGGTCGTGGCGGCGATCCGTGCTGTCGATCCCGACAACATCATCCTTCTGGGCACGCCGAATTGGGACCAGGAACCGAATCTGGCCGCCGCCGATCCCGTGACCACATCGACGAACTTGGCCTACACATTCCACTTCTACGCGTACACCCACAAGTTCGCCAGCTTCGGCCCAAATGTGACCAAGGCGCTGGCCGCGGGCATTGCCGTCTTCGTGACCGAATACGGTGGATGCGCATCGACGGGAAACGGCACCTTCGATGCGACGGAATTGCAGACATGGTGGAACTTCCTCGACACGAACAACATCGGTTGCACGAACTGGTCAGTCGAAACCAATGGGGAGACGTCCGCAATCTTCAAGACCAGTGCAAGCAAGACCGGCCCCTGGACCACGGCCGATATCACAGACCCGGATGGCACAACGATTCTCAACTACATACAAAGCAAGTATGCCGCGACCGTAGCACCCTGAGCGGAGCCGCTCATCACTGGAGACAAGGATCTGCTCGCCCTCAAGACTCCCGTCATGATACGGGAGGCGGCAATCGGGCTCGCACTGCCTTTACGGGTGGGCGCTGAGAGCCGAAGTTAGTGGGGCTTCGCTCGACGATTGTCCTGGGTAACAGCCACCCACCTCCAGCCTCGCTACGCCAACAACGCCAGCAAGTCTTCTCTGGTCAGTGAAGCCGCTGCGCCGCCGTCGCCTAGCGCGGCCTCGCCCAGGGCGCGCTTCTTCTGCTGCAAATCAAGAATGCGTTCCTCGACAGTGTCCACCGCGATCAGCCGGTAGATTGTCACCGGGCGGTCCTGGCCGATGCGATGGGCGCGGTCGGCGGCCTGATCTTCAACCGCGGGATTCCACCACGGGTCGCACAGAAAGACGTGGTCAGCAGCAGTCAGATTGAGGCCGGTGCCGCCGGCTTTCAATGAAATGAGCATGACTGGCGGGCCGTCGTCTGACTGGAAACGCTCCACCACTTCACCGCGATCGCGAGTTGAGCCGTCCAATCGAGTGTAGAGGATGCCAGCATTGTTCAGTGCGGGCTCAATAAGGTCGAGCAAAGAGGTCCATTGTGAGAAAACCAGCGCCTTGTGGCCGTCGGCAGCGGCGGTCTCCAGGGATTCGAGCAACGCCTCGACTTTGCCCGAGCTGTCGGCTTTCTGTCCGGGAAGCAGGCCGCGGTGACAGGCGGCCTGGCGCAAGCGCAGCAGCGCCTCCAGGGCCTTCATTACACTGAAGCCCTTTTCGTCAGCCCCGCTCATCGAGGCGACCAGCTCGGCCTGGGTCGCGGCCCGGACGGCATCGTAGGCCGCGCGCTCGCGCTCGTCGAGCACGATCTTGAGCGTGGCCTCGGTGCGCGGGGGCAGCTCGGGCGCTACCTCAGCCTTGCGCCGGCGCATGACAAAGGGACGGATGCGCTGGCGCAAATTCGCGGCGGCGCCGGCTATGCCATCAGCCACCGGGCCGGCAAACTCGGCGTCGAATTCGTGCCGGCCGCCCAGTAGACCGCGGTTGGCAAAGTGCATGAGGCTCCACAACTCGTCGAGCCGGTTCTCCACCGGCGTGCCGGTCATGGCCAGGCGGAACTCGGCGGAAAGCGCGTAGGCCGCGCGGGCCACCTGACTGTCAGGGTTCTTGATGGCCTGGGCCTCGTCGAGCACCACCATGTCGAAATGTCGGGCAGACAGCTCCGCGCTGTCGAGGCGCAAGATAGCGTAGGTGGTGAGAATGACGTCGGCGTTCTGGTCGAGCTTGCGGGCCGGGCCGTGGTACACGCTAACTCGCAGTGACGGGCGGAAGCGCGCCATCTCGGCCTGCCAGTTGGGCAGGACGCTGGTCGGACATACGACTATTGTCATGGGAACCCTGGGAGGGTTCCCATTCCTTCCCGCGATCGACTCGGGCAGGCAAAGCCCGCCCTCGTCCACGCGATCGCATTTCTTTTCAAATAGGCACATGGCCTCGATGGTTTTGCCGAGGCCCATGTCGTCGGCGAGGATGCCGCCCAAACCCACGCTGCGCAGAAACGCCAGCCAGTTGACCGCGATTTTTTGGTAGGGCCGCAGAGTAGCGCGCAGATCCTCGGGCAGCTTGGCCTCGGGCAGGCGGTCGAAGCTTTCCGCCAATGGTGCCAGGCGCTCCAGCCCGGCGGGTGGCGGCTGGTCGAGATCGTCGCACAGACCGGCCAGGGCGAGCAGGGCATGGTTGGCAAGACGGCCGTCGCTGGCGCGGGCCGCGAGCAGGCGCGCCAGGACTGCGCCGTGCTGGTCGAGCCAGGCTTGCGGAAGGGGTGCGAATCCGCCGCCGACAAGCGGAACCAGACCCAAGCCATCTTCCCAGGCGCGAATCACTGTGGCTGCGTCGACGGAATGCGGCCCAGGGCCGAGGGCGCGCTGCTCTGCCTCGGTCTCGCCCACGACAGTGAAGGTGAAATCGAAGCCAGCCTGCGGGACGCCATTGCCCGATGTCGGCAGATCGCGCACGCGCATATTGGGTTCCAGACGCACGCGCGCACCGAGGAGGCGCGCTCCATCGCCGGCCAGATCGCCGCGCCAGCGCTTGACCTTGTCCACGAAGCGCGCGGTGTCCGCGCCCTCGAAGGTCGAGCGCCGACCCGGCATGAGATCGAGATCAGCGCGCAGTTTCTCGACCAAGCGGCGCTCGGCCGGCTCGTCACGCACCGGCACCGGGCCGGATAGGTGGACCATGCGACCGTCGTCGATGCGCACGCAGGGCGGGTTGCCGTACACCAGCTTGGGCAGCACCGCCAGCGACGATCCCAGTTGGCTCATGTCGAGCACCAGGCGCGGGGCCAGGCCGCGCACAATCTTGGGCAGGCGCTTGCTGCGCACCTCGACTACCATGCGCCGCGAGAGATCAGGCAGCACGCGGGTCGCCAGCTCGGCGAGTTGGCCGAGGGCGTAGGTCTTGACGATGGGCAGGTTTTGCAGCCAGGCGCCGCACAGCTCGATCTCGCCGTGGCGGGCCAGCGCCTCGCCGGCCAGCACCAAACCGGCACTGGGCACCTGTGTGATACGCGCATCACGATGGATGGTGACCACCACCTCGTCGCCGCGATCCTCGACGAAAGCGCTGGGCAGGAGTTCCTCCTCGGACATGGCCACCTCGCGGCCATCGAGAAAGACCAGGCGAGCGCCCACCAAGGTGCGCACCAAAGCGTCCAGCTTGGGCGGTGACAGGGTGGCGCGGCTGCCTGATTCCAGGATTCGATCCGCTTGCAGGTCGTACTGCTCGACGTGCAGGTTACCGGCTTCGGCCGGCCGGGAAAGCAAGGCCGAAAGTGTGCCCTGCAAGGGCGCCTCGCTGCCATCGCCGCGCACTACGAAGCGCCGCAGTTGCAGTCCGCCTGGAATTTGCGAGAAGCGGTACACGATGCGCGCCCACGCCTCTTCGGCCTTGGGCACGGGCTTGGCCTCCGCGTCGCCCGCAGTCGCGGCCTCGCCCTGGCCGAATCGCGTGGGGAGCCCGCCGGNNACAGTCGCAGTCCCACTCGTTTTCACCCGGATACAACACCACTGTGGGGGCCACGGCCCGGCCCGGACTGCACACACGCAGGACGATCTCCTCGTCGTTTCGCGACTCCACCGCCACGGCCCCG
>PMKP01000167.1 GCA_003157775.1 Myxococcales bacterium
GCCAAAACCGTGGTGGAGCCCCCTCCTGCACCTGGCGGATCTCCGCTCGCGCTATTCCCACCTTCCTTACGGGGATCAGGCGATCTTCCTCCGGCGCGAAATCTTCTGGGAAGCGGGGAGCTTTCCGGAATTGCCATTGATGGAAGACCTCGCCCTGGGCCGTAAGTTGCGGACACGAGGCACTGTCCGCACAGTACCAGCCCGAGTCACCGTATCCGGAAGGCGGTTCATCGAGAGACCTCTGTACTACACGCTGCTCGTCAGCCTATTCCCGCTTCTGTTTCGGCTGGGCGTGCCGGCGAGCGCACTCGCCGCCTGGTACGGCAACGTGCGCGGTGGCGTGCATCGATCGTCCGCACGAGGAACACCATGAAGCACCTGGTACTGGCCGGCGGGGGACATGCCCACGTCGAGGTTCTGCGCCGATTCGGTGCCCGGTCCGATCTTGGTCACAGGCTGACCGTCATCGGTCCGGATCGCTATTCGCCGTATTCCGGAATGCTCCGCAGGCTATCCGCACTTATGCAACGAAGGCGGACTCGGGGAAGGTCTGGATTGCCGGTAGGCCCGGCTTGCACTGCGAGCGAATGGCGATGAAGCGTCGGCGTATGGCGCCAATGAATTCCCTCGTTTGGCTGGGACTAACGGTGCTCCTCATCGTTGACGTCGTTCCCACCGGGCTTGGCCCAGGGTCGTTCGCGGTCCTTGCGCGTTTGGCACGATTACTGACGTTGGGCGGCGGTGTCTCGCGCAGGACTTGCGTCTTCCCGCGGTGGAACAGGTAAGCCAAACGAGCAGCTCACCGTGGGTCACGCCTCGCCGAGTCCCTGACATGGAGAAAATCACCGCTGGTTTGGCGGTTCTCCATAAAATGTTGCCGGGCGTGCACGTTCGTCGCCCTGCAGGCCTGTGTGCAGGCCGCCTGGGCGGCAAGAGTCTCCGAATTGAAGGAGAGGGTAGGTCATCTTGATTGAGCAGGCCAGTTCCCTGGAGCTGTCAGCGATGCAACTAGCTGAACTTGCTTGGGTCTCAATAGTGGCTCAAAAGCTGCTTCCTTGGGGTGAGACGATCTGCGGTGCAAGAGCGGTTGCATCGGTGTGTCAGGAATGTTCCATACGATTTCGTTTCTCGGCGCGATTGTCTTCTAACGCCATCGGATTTCCCTAAATAGCCAGGAGGAGATGATGAAGAAGCTTGCGTTCGCGGTTTCATTCTTCGTGGTCGGAATCTTCGCGTTCGCGCCAGCAGTAGCTCGCGCCCAGGAGAATGCGAGAACCATCGTGAACGCGGAGTGGGTCGTCGAGGCTCAGGGAGCCCACTCCGAGGCCTTCTCCGTCAAGCAACAATCAACTTTGAAGGCAGGCGTCAAGGCGGTGAAGAACGCAGACAAGGGATTCCGGGTGCGGGTGGTCAACGCAGAGGACGTGATCTCTTGCCGCGTGACGGGCGGGACCTGCCGGGAGTTGCCCTCTTGGAAACAAGATGTGAAGAAAGCCCTCACGAAGTCGAGCCAGATTCCGCCGGGAAACTGGGCATTCCTTGTCGAGAACTACCAGAACATCATCAACAAGATGACCGTCCGGGTGTTCGTATCCGTGAAAGAGTAGGTAGACGTCACGGCGAATCGCCAGACGCAAGACGCCGAAGAGCGCTCACATCCCGACTTGCAAGTGAACCTGCTCGCCGAGCACAAGATGGCCAGCTTATCGCGCCGTTTGAAGATCTCCGCCGCGACCTGCCCATGGTGCGAAATCGGGTCGATCGCGAAGCCGACGCCATGCAAGAGGCCCCGGCCGCGATGCTTGCAGCGTTGGAGAGAGCGTCACAAACCTAGCCGCCCACGACCCCCCATCCGTGGCGGTCACATCTGAGCAGTGCCATCGACAAAGTGGCCCGCCGGGGGAGACTTGGCCTTAGACGAATGAAAGGGAACGAACATGGCTACGATCGAAACGCTTGAGGCGGAGATCAACAAACTGAAGGCTGATGTCCAGACTACAATCTCAAAAGTTGAGGCAGAAACAACACCAAAGGCAGCAGAAGCTGCTGTCGCTAAGTCCAGAGAAGGGGAAGTCAAGACTATTTCCCCTACTGAGAAAAAAGATGAGGTCAAGACTGCAATTACAAAGGCAGATGAACCTGTAGCCACAGCCAAGCCCAAAGAAGCAGAAGTCAAGGTTGTTGTCCCTGCTGAAAACAAGAACGAGGTCAAGACTATAAAGGCAGATGAACCTGTAGCCACGGCCAAGCCCAAAGAAGCAGAAGTCAAGACTATCGGCCCTACTCAAAATAGGGCAAAAGATGCAGTTGAGAAGGTTAAGACTGGGGCTGTCTACATAGGCAAAGCCAAATTTTGGGCCGCAGTTTGCTTGGCATTCTTGTTTGGTGTCGCTGTTGGATCTTTCATTGGTACGTATGCCACCCGGTCTTCCTTGGGCCGCGCGGCAGCCTCCGTGGGCGTCAGTCCATCCAGCGCGGGCAGGCCATAGTCCTCGGGCATTTGGGAGGTTGTCCAGGGACGTAGTGTTCGAGTGGGTCACAGGAACACTCCGCCACTATGCAGGCATTTCTGCCGCGACTACCAAACGGGAGGTCGGGGAGTGGCACGACTAGGTTGTGCTTGGTAGGAGCAGCGAGGTGGAACCATGAACAATTGGGGTAGGGAACTCGTGACGAAAGTTCTGGCGACAAGCGCGCCGGCGACGGTGGTGCTGGTGCGCCTCATCGTGGGTGCGGTATTTCTCTCCGAGGGCGTCCAGAAATTCCTATTTCCGGCCGCGCTTGGGGTCGGGCGCTTTGCCAAGATTGGCATCCCGTGGCCGGGCTTCACGGCGCCCTTCGACGGCGTTTTCGAGATTGGCGGCGGCCTGCTCATCCTTTTGGGTCTCGCCACCCGGCTCGCCACCGTGCCACTCATCATCGATATGCTTGTCGCCATCGCGACCACCAAGCTCCCGATGCTCTTCAACGGGTTCTGGGCCACGGCGCATGAGGCACGCACCGACTGGTCGATGCTGCTAGGTGCGATCTTCCTCCTCATCGTCGGAGGAGGCTCATGGTCCATCGACGCCCGCCTGACGCACAAGAGCGGGACCACGCGTGACTGAAGAGACGCCGCCCCCGAACCCGCGCGGGCGTGCGGTGCGCGACGTGGTGCTTTTCTTTCTGCGCCTGGGTCTGACTGCCTTTGGCGGTCCAGCGGCTCACATCGCGATGATGGAGCAGGAGGTGGTCCGTCGGCGGGCGTGGCTCACCCGAGAGGAATTCCTCGACCTTCTCGGCGCGGTGAACCTCATCCCCGGTCCAAGCTCGACCGAGTTGGCAATCTTCATTGGTTACCGGCGCGCAGGCTGGGCCGGCCTTCTTCTTGGTGGAGCATGCTTCATCCTTCCTGCCGCGTTGATCGTCCTCGGCTGCGCATGGGCTTACGTACATTTCGGAGCGTTGCCACAGATCGCCTCCCTTCTCTACGGAGTCAAACCAGTGGTCATTGCCATCGTCTTGCAGGCTCTCCTGGGGCTCGGGCGCTCCGCAGTGAAGTCATTGGTGCTGGGCGCGATCGCGTTCGGCGCCGTGGTCGCCAGCTTCGCCGGTGTCGACGCGCTCGCGGTCCTGGTCGCCGGAGGCACACTGGCGATGATTGCCAAGGCTGTCCCCGAACGCGGAGGACTGCGCGGCGTAGCTGTCCCAGTGCTCTCTACGCTCGGCAGCGCGGCCACGCCGGCTGCCGCAGTGGTCGCATCCGCGAGCTTGTTGGGGCTCTTCGCGGTCTTTCTCAAGGTGGGCACCGTGCTCTTTGGGAGTGGCTACGTCCTCCTCGCGTTCCTGCGCGCCGACCTGGTGGACCACCGTCACTGGCTGACCGAGTCCCAGCTCCTCGATGCCGTGGCTGTGGGCCAGGTGACGCCGGGGCCAGTCTTCACGACCGCAACGTTCATCGGCTACGTGCTTCACGGGAGCACCGGCGCCTTGGTGGCGACACTCGGTATCTTCCTGCCCTCGTTCGTTCTCGTGGCAGTCTCCGGGCCGCTAGTCCCGCGCCTGCGGCGCTCGCGCATGGCGGGGGCATTTCTCGACGGCGTCAATGTCGCGTCCTTGGCGCTCATGGCTACCGTCGTCTGGCACCTCGGTCGCAGTGCGCTTACCGACGTACTTACAGTGGCGATTGCGGGCTTAAGCGCCTTGTTGCTGCTCAAGTTCCGCTTCAACTCCGCGTGGCTGGTGCTCGCCGGGGCGCTCGTAGGCATCGGGCGGTGGTGGCTGCAATGAGTTTGCTTTTCCGGACTCCCTCATCCTATAGCACCCGGAAGTCTTCACCTGCGCAACGCCAAGGGCGAGACGCATCGCACGCTCCGCCTTCGTGATTCGGGTGAC
>PMKP01000361.1 GCA_003157775.1 Myxococcales bacterium
GTGTTCAATTTCTCGCAGGTCATTTCCGACAACGTGGAAGAGGCCATGTCAGGCGTCAAGGGCGAGAACACGGTCAAGGTGGTGGGACCGGATCTGCGGGTGGACGAAACCAAGGCCGGCGAGATCGTTGCCGCCATGAAGGACATCCGAGGGGTGGCGGACCTGGGGCTTTTCCGCTCGCTCGGCCAACCCGCGATTCGCATCACCCCCTCGCGTACCGCCGCCGGACGCTATGGCCTGAACACGGGCGACGTGGCGGCGGTCATCCAGGCCGCCATCGGCGGGCTGGCCATCACCCAAGTCTACGAAGGCGAAAAGCACTTCGACCTGACCGTGCGCTGGGCCGAGCCCTACCGGCGCGACCTGCGCGCCATCCGCGCGATTCTGGTCGCCGCGCCCGACGGTGCCCAGGTGCCGCTTGGGCAGCTGGCTGATGTGGTCGAGGAGAACAGTCCGTCGGTCATCTTCCGCGAAGGACTGCGGCGCTATGTGCCGGTGAAGTTCTCGGTGCGCGGGCGCGACCTGGCCTCGACCATCGCCGAGGCGCAGGCCAAGATCGCCGCACACGTCAAGCTGCCCTACGACACGCACCTGGAATGGGGTGGCGAGATCAACCAGTTGCGCGAGACCACGGCGCGCTTGCTGATCATCATTCCGGTAACGCTGCTCATGATTCTATTTCTGGTCTACGGTTCGGTCAAGAACGCGCGCGACACCCTCATTGTGCTGCTGGGTGCGCCAGTGGCCGCCAGCGGAGGCGTGGTAGCGCTTTTTTTGACCGGCACTGATTTCTCCACTTCGGCGGCGGTGGGCTTCATCTCGATTCTCGGGATTTCCATCCAGGACGGGCTGCTCGTGGTGACCTACGCGCGCCAGTTGCGTACCCGAGGCGAGTCGGCAGCAAGCGCGGCCCGATTGGCTGCCCAGCGCCGGCTGCGCCCGGTTCTCATGTCCACCTGGGTGGCCATGCTGGGTCTCTTGCCTGCTGCTCTCTCGCGGAGCATTGGCTCGGAAACCCAGAAACCTCTCGCCATCGTGGTCATAGGCGGGGCGCTGGCGCTGGTGATTTTGCCACGCCTACTGCAGCCGGCATTGCTGTCGCTGGCTTTCCGTGAGCCTTGCCCCACGCCGCAACCCCGGGCCGTCGAAGCGTGATCGTTCGGCGCTGTGGTCGTGGTAGACTAGGATTTTATGACCTGGCGATTGGGCGCAGTTCTCTCGTCGCTGTTGCTGCTCGGCTGCTCGAACGACGCCAGCAAGGGCGGAGGCGGAAGCGGCGGCTCGCTGGCACAGGGAGGCGCTGGCGATAGTTCAGCCGGAGGCGCGATCTCTACCAGTGGTGCGCGCTCCACCGGCGGCGCTCCGAGCACGGGCGGCGCACCGAGCAGCGGTGGTGCTCCGAGCAACGGCGGGGTCCCGAGCAGCGGCGGCCTTCCGAGCAGCGGCGGGGTCCCGAGCAGCGGCGGCCTTCCGAGCAGCGGTGGCACCCCGAGCACGGGCGGCGCAAGTTCCACTGTCATGCCGCCGTGGCAATCGCGCGGTGTCGGCGGCGGCGGCGCGCTGTTCGTTCCCGAGATCAGCCCATTTGACCAGCAGATCTACATGTCGACGGACATGGGCGCGGTCTTCCATTCCAGTGACTTCGGCGCGACCTGGACGACCATCGACTTTCGCGCGCTGGGCGGCGGGGCGAACGCACAATTGCGTTTTACCGCTGACCCGAACACGCTTTATGGGATCCCGTCGGTCTCTGAATCGCCCACGCTGTTCGTTTCGAGCAACGGGGGCAACACCTTCCGTCTCGCGGGCGGCAATGGCACTGACCTGCTCTACCTGGAAGTGGATCCGGCGAGCGCGCAGCGCCTGCTCGTGGGCGACTATGGTACGCTGTACTTTTCGGGCAACGGCGGCGCCACCCTGGCCTCGGTCTACACGGCCGCAGACTCCGGCGCTGGTGTGATTCTGGGCGGGGCTTTCTGGGACGGCACCACCATCTACGTGGGGACCAACGACGGCCTGCTGGTCTCGACCAACAACGGCGCCAGCTTCGCCCTGCAACCCCATGGCGGCATCAACAGTGGGGAGGTGCTGGTGTCGTTCGCCGGGGCCAAGACAGGAACCACGACGCGCTTCTTCGCCGTAACCGCGGGTTCGGGAGACGCATGGGCCGGGGTTTCGGGTTGCGAGCTGTACGGGTCTGCCTCTATCGGCGTCTATCGGCTGGATGTTGGGGGTACGAACTGGACGGCGGTCACGGCGAACCTTCCTGCCGGCCAGGCCCCGGCGTTCGTCGGCATGGCCAAAGACGACATTACTGTCGCCTACCTGGCCGGTTCCGACACCCAGACCGGGGCACCGAGTGTCTGCAAGACCACTGACGCCGGGGCGCACTGGTCGAACGTCTTTCAGGCTAGCAACAACGCCAACATCGCCACGGGTTGGTCGGGTGCGGGCGGAGATGAGAATTGGGGTTTCGGCGAGTGCGCCGAGGGGTTTGCCGTGCTCAAGACCAACGCGAACAGCGTCGTCATGACCGACATGGGGTTCGTGCATGTGACCTCCGACGGCGGCTCCCACTGGCACCAGGCCTACGTCAATCCGCTCGACGAAAATCCCGAAGGCGCGGCCACGCCCAAGGGCAAGGCTTACCGCACCGCGGGGGTGGAGCAGACCTCGGGCTGGTGGCTCACTTGGGCGGACGCGAATACGATATTCGGCTCAATTACCGACATCAAGAGCGTGCGTTCCACCGATGCGGGTGTTCATTGGATGCGTGAGTCCAATAATGGTCTTTCCCTGAACACCACATACCAAGCGGTGGTGCATCCCACCTCGGGCGTGATGTACGCGGCCACCTCGTCGATCCACGACATGTACATGAGCTACCGGCTCACGGATGCCACCCTTGACGGCGGCAGTGGGGCCATCGTGCAGTCGACGGATGCGGGGGCCCACTGGACCACCGTGCACAGCTTCGGGCACCCCGTGGTCTTTCTGGCCATCGATCCGAGCGACGGCAAGAGCATGTACGCCAGCGTGGTCCACAGCACTGCAGGCGGCATCTTCCACACCAGCCAGCTCGACCAGGGAGCAACGGCCACCTGGAGCAAACTGACGAACCCAGCCCGCACCCAAGGCCATCCCTACAACATCGTGGTGCTCAAGGACGGCACCCTGGTTGCCACGTACTCTGGGCGGCGCACCACCACCGGGTTCACGGATTCTTCGGGTGTGTTTGTCAGCAGCGACGGCGGCACAACCTGGCTCGATCGCTCTGATGCCAACATGCACTACTGGACCAAAGATGTCGTCATCGACCCCAACGATTCTGCGCAACAGACCTGGTATGTCGGTGTGTTCCAGCAGTTTGGCGGCGTGGGTCCGACCGGCGCCAATGGCCTGTATCGAACCACCGATCGCGGCCAGCACTGGACGCACCTCTGGCAGGGCGACACTGAAGACTACAACGTAGAATCCTGCGCCATCGACCCACGCAATCCGAACCACATGTTCATGACCACCGAGACCAACGGACTGTGGAGCACCAGCAATCTCTCTGCCGCGTCCCCCACCTTTGTCGCGGACCCGGACTATCCATTTGCGCACCCGATGCGGGTCTTCTTCAACCCCAGCAACGCCGCCGAAGTGTGGATCGCCAGCTTTGGCGGCGGCCTGCGCGTGCGGACGTTCTGAGCAGGACAAACCGCGCGCAGGTCAGTCGTCGTCGTGGTGCGAGGCCGGGGCCTCGCGCACGGGCGCGCCGGGGGTGATGGGCGCGGCTTGCGGAACGCATTTCTCGGTGGCGGCGATGATCTCGCGCAGGTTCCGGTCGAGATCGATGCCACAGTCCCGGCCCACCAAGGCGTTGATGGCTTTTCTCGCCTGGTAGCGCACCAGGGGCAGTGGATGGGCGATTTGCTGGGCCAGAAGCGGTAACGCCTCGCTCACCTTCTGCTCGCGCAAGCTGATGATCGCCACCGCCTGCTCGTGGGGCTTGCCCCGGGCCAGGGTGGAGAGGAGCGGCGGTTGTTGCAAATCCCCGTAGAGCGTCTGCAGGACCTGGCGATCGTAGCGCTTGCCCCACCAGCGCTCCATTGCCGACACCAGTTCCTCGGCGCTCTTGCGGGCATGGCAGAGCGCGCACTCCAGCGGTCGATCACGCTGCACGCGTGCGCTCTCGGTGGGCGAGCCGATCCGGTGATAGCGCCCCAGAGTGTAGGTCAGCGCCAAATTCTTGCGCGGCATGTGGCAGTTGATGCACACGCCGCCCGCTGCATCGGGATCATGGTGGCTATGCGAGCGCAGCGCCTCGCGCCCGGCATAGGCGGGATGGCACTTGGTGCAGGTGGCGTTGCCGGCGGGCGTGGCCAGCGCAGCCAGATCGTCCGGATCGTCGTCGCGGTGGGGATCGTGACAGTCGGTGCACGCCAGGGCATGGCTACACCCGCCCAGCAGCATGTCCCGCGCCTCGCCTGAGTTGGTGGAACTGCCGCCCGGCGATCCGCCGTGGCGAAGGCCGCCCTCCCAGGTGAAGGGATAGCGCGAGAACAGAACCTGGTGGCAGTGCGCGCAGGTCCGGTTGATCGACTCGGCGCGGGTGATGGGACCGCGGTTCGGCGCGGGCTCCACGCGCAGAAACGGGCTACGCGGCTCATACGAGGTGGAAACCCGCGGCTGCTGGACGTGTTCGCGGCACCCGCCGTGACAAGCCTCGCAGCCGATGCCGATCTCCAAAAGCTGCTCGGCGGCGAAACGCCGGCTCATTTCCACGATCCCCTGGCGCAGCGAAGCGGGCATGTCGGCTGGCGAGTCGCCCGCCCCGCCCAGATGACGGATCTCATCTGCGACGGCTGCGCGCACAGCATTCGGATCGGTCACCTGCAACCCCCACCGCCGGCTCTCGGGCAAGAGTGAGTCCACCACCTCGCCTTGGTACGGCGGCGCGCCCTTACCCAGCAGGGCGCCCCACAGCAACAGGAATGCGGGCGCGGTGTTGTGGCACAGTACACAGGACTGGTTCCACACAGCGCCGGCCTTCAGCCCTGGGCGCTCGCGCACCATCACGGAATAGCCCTTGAGACGGAAGGAAGCCGTCTCGAAAAAGTAGCTGGCCGGCAAAATGACCTCGTCGTGCGGATCGCCGATGATGCGGGCGTCCGGCTGCGTGCCGGTCACCTCGACGCCCGCAAAATCTTCGCGGGTGCGTCCCCCAATCACCCGCGTGACCCGGTACAGGTGCTCTCCGAAGCGCCGTGACTGAATCCGCACGAAGCGGGTTCCAGCCTGTTGCTCGAAACGCGCCTGATCGTCCTTGAACTTCCAGGTTCGTCCGTCGAAGGGCACCCGGATCTTTGCAGTCGCGGGCAGACGGGTCATCTGCCGCATGGGCGAGCCAAGCCAGTCGTCGTACAAGCTTCTGTGGCAAGTGCGGCAACTCGCGGATCCGGCGTAGTCGGCGCGTAGGATGTTGCTGCGCACGACGCGTGGTTCACCCACACCCCCGTCCGACCCGGACTCCGCGGTCGCACTGCGAACGCAGCCCGAGGCCCACAGGGCCAGCGCGCCCATGGCCGTGGCGATGCCAGGCAGCAGGGGAAGGGAATGGCGCGGACTCGTCACGGGACACCTCAGCTACCTTATGGCCGATTTGGCCGACCTTGCCAGTCGCTTTGCTCCGGACTGTTTTGGCCCACAACCGGGCGAGGCGCGCGATAGACTCGGCTCATGATCTCGCTCTTGCTCTTGCCATTGCTTGCGGCCAGCGCGGCGCACCCCCATGTGGGTGACCCCGCGCCCGCTTTCGCGGCGCCAACCCTGGCGGGCGGGAGCGTGCACGGCGACAAGCTGCGGGGACAGGTGACGGTCGTGGAGTTTTTCGCCAGTTGGTGCGAGCCATGCAAAGAGAGCCTGTCGGAAATCCTCGCCATCCGAAAGAGTCTTGGCCCGCACTTCGCTCTGCTGGTGGTCGCGGTCGAGGGCGAAGCGCCATCTTTGAAGGATTTCTTCGCAAGCCATTCCCTGCCCGCAGGAACGACGGTTGTGTTGGACGGGGACGGCGTGCTGGCGCGCGCGTTCGGCGAGGATCGTTTGCCCACCACATTCTTCTTGGACGCGAGGATGGTCATTCGCCATATCAACCGCGGCTACGGTTCCGGGTTTCGTGAACGAGCTACGCGGTGGTTGTCCACTATGCTTGCGACCGGTCGGTAAAGGCAGCCAGCCTGCCAAGGCGAGAGCACATAAGCGCGTGCCGGCTCGAGGTTGACGTGGGATAATTGAAGTCCAACGAAAACGGAGGCAACGATGAAACGGAACTCCGCAGACGGAAGAGCGCTGGCCGTCGCAGCCCTGCTGGGCTTGCTTGCCGGCCCGGCCCAAGGCTTCCCAACCTTCCCCGGGAAACCTGACCCGGCAATTCAGCTGACGGTCGCCCCGGGCACCCAATCGGGGAAACTCGTCTGCACGGTGACCCAGACCCTGCCGCCCTCTGGCAAGGGTAACGTCATCGTCGGAATCAGCCTGCCGCATGAAAGCACGTTGAAGTCGGCCACGTTGAAGACAGACTCCGGACAACTGGCCCTAGACCCAATTTCCACGGCGGCTTGGGCCGGTCTATATGCGGTCGTCATTGGCAGCGAGAGGGTCGACTGTGCGCCCTCGGGAACCCTGGTTCTGGTCGTGCAGGGCGAGTTGGCGACAAGCACCGTCGGCTGCCCCGAGATCCATCTGTTCAAGGCCGGGGCCTGCGACGAAGAATCCCCTGCTGGGAAGAAGTAGGTCTCTCGGCAACCGTTCAGCTACGGAATTACCCCGCCGCCCACGCAGCCCATCAGGACCTCAGTGGTCGTGTAGGTTCCGTTGGTCACGTTGTCGCACCACGGGCCGAAAACCTGAACGGTATTGTCGGCCGGCGAGGTGTAGTCCCAGCCGTTGGCATGCGTGGTGTCCTGTGGCGGCCGCAGACTGTGGTCCCCGTTGAACTCAATGACGATGTTGTTGGGGTCCGGGGGGCGCCTGCCGAGGCCAAAGGTGCAGCTTGCCACCGTGCCCACAATGCTGTTGAGCGCCGCGGTGAGCTGGTCCGGAGAGGTCGCGGGGTAGTAATTCGTGGTGTTGCCGGCTATGGCGAAGTTGTCCAGGTTCCCGGTTTCGGTACCAACGCCGATTACGTAGGTTTGGAACCCGGCCGTGAACGCATTGCCGATGGCCGTGACCGTCGCCGGAACGTCGGTGGCCCCGGCGCCGCCCCCTTTGCCGGAACCACAGTTGGGTTCTCCATCGGTGGCCAGCAGGATGAACTTGCCGTTCGTGTCGGTCAGGGTTTGCAGGTACGTCACGGCGGTTTGGATAGCGAGCTTGGTGGGCGTGGACCCGGCGGGAGTCACGTTGACAATGTAGGCCTGGACGGCTGCCCCCGGCCCCATCTGAACCTCCGGCGGGTCGACACCGCAGCTCCCGTCCGAGTTGAAAAGCTCGAGGCCCCAGAGCACACTACTCGATGCGCTAGAAAGCACGGCGTTTAGGCCGCTCACCAGGGTTGCCCAGCGTTGCTGGCAGGTGGTCGAGCCGGTCGGGCACTCGTTGGCCGAATCCATGGCGCGTGTCAAAGAGCCCGTCTTGTCCAGAACCAGCAGGATGTCAGCCCCTGCGGTGAGACCATTCTTCGTGATGCCGCAGTTGCCTCCGTCCACATCACTAGGCGTCGTGCCGGAGCTGGTGGTGGTGTTCGTCTTTGTACTAGTCGTGACCCCCGTCAGATGGTAGCCGGAGCCGGAGCCGCTTCCGCCCGAGCCGGTGACGCTGCTGAGGCCGATCGGCTTAGGGCTCCCGCAGGCCGCGAGGACGACGGTTGCCAAGGCGGCGACTCCGCAGAGGCATGTGGTTCGGCTGATTATCCGTAGCCTGGTCATCTTGGCCTCCTTGAAGACTCGTGCGGTGAATCTGCCCTCCCCGAAAGAAACAATCTGGCCGCTTTCCACACTGCCATAAGGGCAGCTCGCCAGATTGAAGGGTGCAGGAAGTGCACGCTCCCTACACCGCTCTCTTATATATTAGAGCAAACGGGAGCCTGTGGCTTTCAAAAAAAGAGAGACAAGGGGCCATATTTGTGCACCGCGGCTCCATTCGACAGTGGCGGGCCGACCGGCCGGTTCCAGTCACGGCGAGCGAGTTGCCGTCGGCGCGCGGCGCAGCATGATGCGATGCTTGACCTGAGACTGAGCCGCTTAGGCGCCATGCGCAATTCCTGTCGCATGGGGCCGGACTCCTCTCCTAGAATCCGAGTCGCAGTTGGACGTAGAAGGAGTTGTCGTCACTCTCGATGGAAGAGCTGAATCCCACGTAGCTGTATGGGTCGGAGTGAAGCCGATACCAACCCACGCGTGCCCGCAGCTTTGCGCCAAGCGGTACAGAAGCAAAGACGTGCACGCCCTGGCTCGCCGGAGAGGAATAGAAGGGAATCACGGTCAGATAGGTCCACTCGTCGAGATAGAAGGTCGGATCCGTCTTGATGAGTTCGAATCCAATCACGCTGCCGGTGAAGATGAAATCGAGTCGCTGGTTCACGTTGAGCAGGTATGCCTTGCTGAGGGTCGTGCTGGACTCGCAGTTGTCCAAAGTGGTGCTGGTGTCGCGATAGAGAAGCACGCTGAGCGACGCATTGAGGCCGATGTGGCCGATGCCTTCCAAGCCCAGATACAACATGTTGCCGATGGCCGAATCTGTCGGGTTGTTGGGTGCCGCGTCGGGTGTTGCTGGAGTATTTGTACCCGCATTGTAGAAGTTGCTGTACTGGTAGAACATGTAATAGAAGCTGAGCGTGTCGAAGATGGGTGATAGGCGCGTGGTGGAGTACTCTGCAAGAATGGCGTATTGAGGGGTATTCGAGTCCACCTTTACCGTCCCATCAGTCAATTGGCGGGTCCGGTCGGCATTGTCGATGTTGATGTTGGGCGTGTAAAAGGCGCGGAATTTGAGGCTGTGCCCGCGTGGAAGATAGCGGGAAAAGTCGAAGATCGCTGCAATGCCGTCGAAGATTGCGTTATACGCAAATCGCGGATACGTCCCTTCGCGAACCAGTCCGTCGAGCTGGTTGATGGGCACTCCGTTGTTGGTGGGCATGCGGCCGATGGCCAGGGTCAGGGGAAAGGAAAAGGTGTAGGCCAGGTATGCCCGATCTATCCGCGGCGTGGAGCCGGCGTAGCCGAATGACCCTCCCTCGGACGCCTGCCAATTGCCAGCATACTCATTGCGGCCGTCGTTCTGCCAGAACTTGCTCATGGCCAGGGTAGTGTAGAGTTTGAGGCGTTCCGAGATGTCGAAGTCCAAGTTCAGCGCCAAGTAGGTGCTGAACGTGGTCAGCCTGTCTTTGTCTTTCGCCTCCCCCGGCACGCCGTAGGTGGTCGTGAAGGCTTCAAAACGGTTGATGAAGACTCCGGAAAAACGCACGGTGTGAAGCGCCTGGGTGGCCTCCAGTTCGGTGACCCGATCATTGAGACTGTCAAGCTTGGACGCGGTGTCGTCGGCGTTGGCCGACGGTGCTACAGCCAGGAGTACAACGGGTACGAGGAATACACTTTGCATTGCTGGCCTGGCAAAAATGGCTGCTCTGGCGCAGAGAAAGATTCCGGCGTTACTGTCCGACGACATTTCCGGAATCACCCTTCAGGCATTTGATCTTGCAGGAAGCGATTGTGACTTCCTGGTTGGGTTGGCAATCGTAGGCTCTGACCACCGAGGCCAGCAGGATGTCGATGGGAATCTCCTTACTGCATTTTTCCTTTACGGCCTGCTTCACGCTAGCGACTTTTCCGGCGTGGGCTTGCGGAAGTGGGAAAAGCATGAGCCCCAATGCGAGGGCGACCGTAAGGCTTCGCATGTCATCCTTGCAGGAAAAGCGCGAACTGGGTGTGCGGGCTCATGACCAAGGGTAGACAGCTCAGTTGACGACCCCCGGTGGCCGGGTGGCTGACCAGGTTGAAAGGGTTATCGACAGATGTGGCGTCTGCTTGAGCGGCCCAGATCCGCGCGGAGACACTAGCTCAAGACGCGCGAAAGAACCTCAAGCAGATCCGCGCGATCGAAGGGCTTGGTCAGCGCACCCTTGAAGCCGTGGCGCGCAAAGTTCTGCATCACTTCGTCATCGCTATGTCCGCTCATCACTCAGCCTGAGCGGTGCCGGCATGACCACCTCGCGTGCTGTCCGCTTGAGGAAGCCTTCGATGCGCTGCCGGACTTCGTGTTCCTTCATCGCGTGGCATACTACATAGTTCTACGGAAGCGCGGCAAACAGCTCTGGAAGCATCATGTGCATGGAAGACCGTGCCCACCTCGGAACAGCGTTTCGCTCGGTGCGAAGTCGGCCGGGGCCGGCCGTCGTGATCGTCGGCCTGTGCACCTTCATGGTTGGTGTCGCCGGATGCTCCAGGGGCAACAAATGCATTCCCGGCGTCAGCGTCGAGTGCTCGTGCGCAAATGGCCGGCGCAGCGCACAGGTGTGTGCGGCTGAGGGCACGTTCCAGCCGTGCCAATGCTTGGGACTTGCGATTCCGCCCCCAGTGAAACGTGCACCCGACGCCGCCGTCGACTGCCTGGCAGGCCAGGTGCCCATTCCTGGGGGGACGTTCTGGATGGGGGACCAGGACTTGGACAAGTCCAAGCCCGTTCACAAGGTGACCCTGTCACCCTACTGCATAGACAAGACCGAGGTGACCGTCGCGGCCTATCGCATCTGCGTGCAAGCAGGCGCTTGCCCGCCGGCCAGCGCGACCGTCGACTGGAAGGGCATCAAGCCCGAAGACAAGACAAAATGGAGTCAGTTCTGCACCTGGGGCAAGCGCGGGTATGACAAGCACCCCATCAACTGCGTGGATTGGACCCAGGCCAACGCGTATTGCGAATGGATGGGTGGTCGCCTGCCCACCGAGGCCGAATGGGAATATGCGGCTCGCGGCAGCGATGGTCGCAACTATCCCTGGGGCAACCAGCCGCCGGACGCGACCCGCCTGAACGCCTGCGGCAGCGAGTGTGCATCGATGGCACAGCAACGGTTGGATGCAAGCTGGACTCCGATGTACGCGGACAATGACGGCTGGCCAGCCACCGCGCCGGTGGGCCGCTATCCCAAGGGCGCCAGCCCTTTCGGGGTTTTGGACATGGCGGGGAATGTCTGGGAATGGACCGCTGACAGCTTTGCCGACTACAACTCGGAGCCTGCAACCAACCCACAACCCTCTCGCCACGATGACTCGCCTCGCGTGACCCGTGGCGGGGCTTGGCTGAGCGAGTTGGCAGCCAGGGTGCGCACCGCCGACCGTTTCGGGTTGGTCCCCGGGTACCGCATCAACAGCCTCGGGTTCCGCTGCGCGCGCGGGGCCAAGATGTAGGATTCTCTCTACCGTCAGATCTGTGGCAGCAGCTCATCGCAGCCTGCCTTGACGAGACAGTCGGTCGCACAGAGGGCAGTGTCGTCGCGTCCTTCCAAGGCTTGCTATACTGTTTGGGCATGCTCCGCCTTCCCCGCACAGGATTGTGCCCTGCCTGGATCAGCTTTCTTCTGCTCACCCAGTGCAGCGTTCAGATGATCGCGCTTGGTCCCGTCCGGGCGCCGTCGCCGGGCGGCGCTGATCTCGAGGTGGTTTCCGTCAACGCCGGCGCGGCCGATCCGCTGCCGGTTTCGGGTGCACGCTTGGCTTTCTCCCAGGTTGTCCCTGCGGTTGGTGACTCCATCAGCGCAGCGTGCTCCCACTGGGCCGATCGCCATCGGAACGAGCGCAAGGGGGGCTGGCAGATGCAGGTTGATCTCATCCGCTCGCAGGCCGAGCGGCACGACGGGTTGCTGACGGTGGAGCTGGAGACGCGCGTTACCCTGCGCACCAAGTCCGGACGCATCCATCTGGGCCAAACGCGCGGCTACTGCAAGACCGAAGGCGCGCTGGACTCTCCGGCCAAGGTCGGCACGCGGTGCCTGGAGCGTATGGCGCAAGATCTTTCTGGATGGCTCGAAAGCATTCAACCTTGAAGGAGGTCGTCATGCGCATATTCGTGGCAGTGATTTTGCTGATGCTCTCGGCGTGCGCGACAACCGTCGAGCCTGGGCACCTCGGTCTATACTTCGACCGGTTCCGCGGCACCCTGCACCGGGAGCCTGTCGGGCCTGGCCTTCACTATGTCGGCTTCCTGGGTCGTATGGAGGACTTCGACGTCACCTACTCCACGCGCAGCGAGGAGATCCGCACCACGTCTTCGGAGGGTTTGCAGCTCGAGCTGAGGATCGCCGTCATCTACCGCCCGGTGCGCGCCGAGCTGTATGAACTGGACACCGAGATCGGGACCAACTTCTATGACGAGGTGATCGGGCCCGAGTTCCGCAGCGCTGCGCGCGGGGTCTTTGCACGCCACAGCTACATTGACCTGATGAAGCGCAATGAGCAGGTCGAGGATGAGGTGGAGCGCGATCTGCGCCGGCGCATCGCCGGCAAGCACCTGGAAATCGCCTCGGTGACCCTGGAGTCCCTGAAGTATGCGGACGCGATCGTGACTGCGGTACGCGAGAAGCTCGCGGCCGAGCAGGACGCCGCGCGACAGAAGACGCTGCTGGAGAACGAGGCGATGCGCAAGAAACTTGAAGTAACCAATCAGGCAGAGCAGGCGCGTCTGAAGGCCGAGGCCACTTTGCGCGAGAAGCTGCAGGAGATCGAGCTCGCCAAGAAGCAGGTGGAACTCGAGAAACTGCGCGAGGAGGCCGAGGGGGCCAAGAAGGTCATTGGCGCCAAGGCCGAGGCCGACGCGGCCAAGTACGAGGCGCAAGCGGTGGCCGAGAAGGCCAGGGCACACAACCTGACGCTCACGCCGCTGGCGGTTCAACTCCAGGGCTATGAGGCGCTGAAGGCGCTCGCCGGTACCGAAACCCACATCTATCTGGGCGACTGGTCAAAGGTCCCCAACTTCCTCTTCCTGCCCGGCCTCGCTGGTAAGGCGGCATCTGCGCCGGCGCGTCCCACCCACTGAGGGGAAGTGATTCCTTTGTGGAGCTGAACGGGATCGAACCGTCGGCCTCCTGAATGCCATTTACAGACAGACCTAGAAAAACCGAATAGTTAGCAGCCGCAATCGTTCCACAGCTGGCCTTGGGCCGGTAGATTCGTCAGCAATATCGACAATTTGTCTGCGGAACGATGTTGGGCGCGACTGCCGAGCGGCTGAGCTACTGCTCGATGATGTCTGCCAACGCCGCACGCGCAGCCTCCCAGTCGTCTGGGTTCGTCGACCAGCTCACGTCCCCGTATTGATAGGTCGGATCCGTCTGATCGAAGACGCCAACCTCCCAGAGGACCTTGGGAACCATCTTGTTGACGATGGCTTGAGTCGCCGCAGCCCTCGATCGGCACGGCGTGGGTCAGGCTCCCCGCTTCCGAAACCTTCACGTAGCCGTAATACGTCCCCGGCGCGACGTCGCTCGGTATGTAGATGTCGTCAACGTGTTTCTCGTCACCCGGATCTGGTCCTCGGTCATTCAACGCCTCTTCCGAAGCCGAAGTGCGACCATGACAAGCCCGAGCAGCGCCAAACCTGGGTAGTTCCTTGTCTCGGCCACGGCGATGCGACAGGAGCAGCCGCCGCTGCTTGCCTGGGTCGTACCGCTCGCGGTCGTCGAGCCACCCATCGTGCCGATTCCCGAAATTCCGCCCGTGGCTATCCTGCCCCCGGTTCCGACTGTACCAGTACTGGCTCCCCCGCCGCTTGCCGACAATCCGCCAGTCCCGATCGCTCCGCCAGTGGCAGCGTTTCCGCCGGTCTCCGCACTGCTGCCGCCGGTTCCGACACTGCCCCCAGCGTTGACTACACCTCCCGCTCCAGTCGTTCCGGTCCTTCCGCCGGCCGCTACCGTGCCGCCGCTGCTCACGCTCCCTCCGCCACTCCGCCCGGAGCCGCCGCCACCGCCCGCGCCACTGCTGCCTGTACTGCCGCCAGCCCCGCCCGCGCCGCCACTGCCCACGCCATTGCCTCCTGCGCCGCCGCCAAGCGTACCACCGCTGCCGCCACCCCCGTCGCGACCGCTGCCTCCACCCACGCCCCCAGACGGGCTCGGCGCATCTCCTCCAGGAGCGTCGGCCGGCGCGACCCCCGCATCACTCACGCCCGCGCCTGGAGTGATTGTCAGCAGTGAGATCCCAAATCGGGGAAGATCAAAGCTCAGACTGACCGAGCCATTGCTGACCGCCATCGACTGGGGCGGATTCAAAGGCATGGGATCCATTGCTGCCTGCAGGGCCTGGACCTGGGCGGATGAAGGATTGGCCGGGCTGCCCTGCGATGTCCACACGGTATAGGCGTCCCCATGGGTGTCGTCGACACGCATGTGCGAAACCGTGACGGTTGAACCGAATGCGGACGGAACCTTGATGGTCAGTTGGACCGGCGACGCAGCTGTCGCCACCAAGTCGTCGTGGTAGTTCCAGACCAGGACCTGGACGCTCTGTCCATTCAGCGTCGCCATGGCGTCGATGTCGGGATTGGCCCGCACGCTGTTCGCCAACATGGAATCCAGCGTTGCGGCGCCACTGCTGGTAACGGGCAAACGCGTCCCTGCCAGGCTTCCCAAAAGCTTGAAGGCGCTCAGCACCGGCAGGCTGATGCCGTTGGTCGCAAGCGCGCGGTAGCCGGCAAAATACGGCGTTCCGGGAAACGTGAAGGCCCAGGTCAAGAGCCCGCCGACCTTCACGCCCATGCTCGCCTCCAGCTCGAGCGTGTGCTTCATCATGGCGATCTCGTAGGCACCGTAAGCTGGCGAATATCGGTACGCATCGGCAGGCGTCGAAGTCGCCGGGCAAGCGGCACAACCGTCGGGATCCGCCTCAGTGATGTAGATGGGCGTCTGCTTGTACGCTGCCACCGCGGCCACCTGCTTAAAACCAGTCTGGTGCAGGCTCAGCTGGTGACCGAGGTTCATCTCGACGTGCCCGCCGGTGACCGTTGTGCCGCCCTTGGCGTGGAAGGAGATAAGGTCGAGACGCGTGCCCGTCTTGCCGGTGACGGCATTGGTTCCCGTTGCGCAGTGTTGCAGGAGCTGGGACACATAGGAGCTGCCCGCACTCGCCACTGCGGGGCCGCCCAATTGGGCTGTCGGCATCACACCGTGCAGTGCCGCCTCAGTGTAGTCATAGAGCTTGGCGTATTCTGCAAAGGTTCCGTGCCAGTAACTGTTGTCAGGTTCGTTCCACAATTCCCACAGCCACGACGTCGCGACGTTCGGGTAGCGCCCGTTCTCGTGGGTCGCCCACGCCGTGATGAGGTCGCCCCACTTGGTGTAGTCCGTTGGCGGGTAGAAGCAACCACCGTCCAGAGCGGTCACCGCCGAGTTCTGGTAGGGAGTCGGGTGCGTCGACAGGGCCTCGGGCATGAACCCGATCTCCGCGAACGGGAATGCGCCAGTTCCTGTGATCGCATCCATGATGCCGTCCATCAACGTCCACGAGTAGACCGGATTGCCCGAGGCATCTTCGGTATAGACGTTGGTTGAGCCCCACTTCAGCGATGGAGTGCCGTCCCCCGTGTTGAGCAGGAAGTGCGTGCGAACGTGAACCGGGGCCGAATGGGCCGTGGCCAGGGTCTTGAGCAGAGCCTCACCCTCCGGGGTCGTCGAGTAGTTGACCTCGTCGTAGCCGTGATACGGCCAGACGCGCTCAAGCGGTGTCCCGGCCGCCGTGGCATCAACCGATATCGTAACCGTTTGCGCCTGAGCGCGAGTGGCAAACCCAGTGCTCATAGTCATTGTGATGGCAACGACAAGACGAGCGTGCCCGACGCGTTTTGTGGTCATCGTTCCTCCAATCCGCATGTGCCGCCGAAGCGGTTCGACGGCTCAGGAATGTTTGCGGGCGATGGACAGCCATTCTGCCCACGCAACGGCGCCTACTGAGTCACGTACGGGTGAGCCGGCCAGCCTGCGGCGGTCGAGTAGGTGTTGTACGCGTCGACCACCGCGGTGTCGTAGTGGAAGTTGTAGGCCGTGCAGCTTTGCGTGCTGCCGTAGGAGTTGAAGTTGCCGACGGCCATCATCGTGTACTGATCCTCGGTGCAGTCCGGGAAGGCCGCCTTCGCCTGTGCGCGGTTGCAGGCAATGCCGGCGATGCCAAGCTCGATGTTGACCACGGGGTTGAAAACCGAGTTGGCCCAGTTTTCGCTCTTGGGGTTCGTCTCCATGTCCACATGCCCGCTCGGGAGCAAGCCGAGCCCGCTCGCCGTGCACCCGGCGGGTAGGTTCGAGGAGTTGCACCAAGGACCAGTCTGCATCGCGCCGAGGCAGGCACACTCGGCCGCGGTCCAGCCGCGCGCCGGGCAGCACGGCCCATTGCCGGTGCAGCCGACCGCATCGTACTGGAAGCGCGACTCGACGCAGATGATCGCCTTGAAGACCATGGCGTCGGGCTCGCCATACTTGGCCGTAAACTCGAGGATAGGGCAGTCGTCGACGTCCACCGAGAGACCGTTCCACAAGGGGGCCAGATTCGTGCGCAGCGGATCCGGAGTGCACGAGCCCGGATCCGGGGAGGCCGCGTCACCGGCGGCGATGCGGTCAGTGCCCCCCTTGCACCCGGTCGAGATGAGCAGGCTCGCCCCGAGCGCCGCAGCCAGCATCGTGTACCCGAGCCTCGAATGCGCGCACGTGTGTCTGGAAAGCATGTCCCTAGAATAGCCCGTTGTCGCAACGAGCGGCTACCGACCTGCCGTGGTGGCGACTCTGTTCGTGCGTCGCGAGCTTGATTCATTACCCGGCCATGCGGGAGTCAGCGCAGTTGGACGCGACTGCCGAACCGCCGAGCTACTGCTCGATGATGTCTGCCAGCGCCGCACGCGCAGCCTCCCAGTCGTCTGGGTTCGTCGACCAGCTCACGTCCCCGTACTGATAGGTCGGATCCGTCTGATCGAAGACGCCCACCTCCCAGAGGACCTTGGGAACCATCTTGTTGACGATGGCTTGAGTCGCCGCAGCGTCTTTCGACGCGGCCATCACCACGTAGTCGATGTCGGTGATACCGCGGCGCCAGTACTTCATCCGCAAACTTGCGATGGGGCCGTTGAGTCCATACGACTCGGACGGGAAGAGCTTGTCCGTCCCGGGATAAAACAAGAGGCCATTGCCGTTGGTGTAGTTGGACGACGTCTCGCCCAGCACGGGATCGTCGGTATAGGGCTGCTCCCCGTAGTTCGCTGCGGCTGCGAAGACGTCGGTGGCCGCGGCGCCGTCCTCTTCGTCCTGGTACACGGTAGACTCCCAGTGGAAGAAGCGACCGCCCCCCTTCTTGTACAGGCCCCAGGGGATCTCGCGCGGCGACACGCCGTCGTCGTCGGTCATCAGGGTGCCGCTGGCAATGCGGCCCACATCATAAAGCCACAGCGCCTTGCCTTTGGACTGAAGCCAAGCCTGCGCGGCGTCGTAGCTCGCGGTATCGGCACAGTAGAAGCTGCTCGCGATGATGTCGACCGAGGGCACGTTGGCCTGCGCCAAGGGCGCGTCGAAGGTGAGAAAGCTCTTGAGCGCCTTGCCCGGCCCGGGGTCCTGCTTGATCCATTCCGCCCAGGTTTCATCTTGCGGCCAGTCGCTCTGTGGGGGCTCGTCCTCAAGATAGATGAAGTACTGGGTGGTCGGGGCGTTCGCCGCAAACCAGGTGACCCACGCGTCCGCGTTCGTTGCCATCACCCCCGCGTTTCCGTCCTGCCAGCCCCAGGTCTGGTACATCCCCACCGCGTAGATCCCGTTTCCCACGCCGGTGCCGGGACCGCGGTAGCCGTTCGCTGCCGTGAAGAGCGTGCCATCGAGACGCGCCGGCCATACCGGCCCGGGGCTGTCCAGGTTCTCGTCGCCATCGTCCGCTCCGAGGACCGAGATGCGATGGCGGTGAGCCATCTGCACGTGGCGGTCGAGGATCGTGCTCATCTGCGGGGAGTCGCCGCTCAGCCCGTAGCGCTTGGCCGTCGTGCCGATGAACATCATGGTCTGGGCGCTCGGCGTGTCGGGGAGAGTGAACCTTCGCACCACCAGCTCGATCGGCACGGCGTGGGTCAGGCTCCCCGCTTCCGATACCTTCACGTAGCCGTAATACGTCCCCGGCGCGACGTCGCTCGGTATGTAGATGTCGCCCCAGATGCTCTGGCTCTGTCCCGCCGCGATGCTGAACGTCGGCACGAGGTCGAGCGGGACGGCGATATCGGGATAGAACTTGTCGTGGTCCGGGCGGTCGGTCCACCCGCCGGTCGCGATGCCACGGCCATTCTTGTTGACCGTGTAGGGGCGGCGCAACCGCTTCGGAACGGCGAGCTCGTCGTAGGTCTCATATCCAAACTGGCTGAGGCCCTTGATCTGCAGATAGCGAACGTAGAAGAGCTCGATGTCGCGGGTCGTGTAGTCGTACACGCCATCGCCCGTCGCTGTCTTGCCCACGATGGTGGAGCCGCAGCCGGTGTCGAGCGTGTCGAAGGCAACCGAGATCCCGCTTGCGGCGGCGCTTGCTGCCTCGAGCACGAGGTTGAAGGAGACCGTCTCGTTGCGCGCCCCGAACAATGTGATCTTCGACCCGTCCCACGCGCGGCTCGTGACGTCCTTCCCGTTCGACAAGCGCAGCTCGTCCCGCGTGACCTTGTCCTCCCCCTCGTTGGCCCACACCTTCAGCGCCGACGAGTTCACCGTTGGTGGAGGCGGGGAAGCCCCGGCGTTGCACGTGCTCGGCGGCGCCAGGGCCACGTCGATCTGCCCGGCCGGGTTCGCGTCGAGCTCCGCACCTGAACCTCCCGAGCCCGTCGCGTGAGGCCCGCTTGCGCTTCCGCAGCCGCTCGTTCCGGCTTGGGCAAGCACGATGAGGAGAATGCCAAGCAAAGACCACCCACAGAG
The DNA here is from genome assembly GCA_003157775.1 of Myxococcales bacterium. Lineage (GTDB taxonomy): Bacteria > Myxococcota_A > Polyangia > Fen-1088 > Fen-1088 > Fen-1137. The sequence goes on from PMKP01000361.1 coordinate 18,890, forward strand.
GCAAAGGCGCATCATGCTGTGAGAATACAACGAACCGCGCGCGCCGGGCTGGTCATCGTGCGCTCTGGGACAAGCGCGGCACAAGATGCAGCAATCAGATTTCGGCCGGGCTAGATTCGGCCGTATGAGCAAATCGAAGACCTCAGTTGAACCCGTGCGGTGTGGCTGGGCCAGTGCGGAACCGATCTACGTGCGCTACCACGACGAAGAATGGGGCGTGCCCGTCTACGACGATCGCGTGCTTTTCGAGTTCTTGGTGCTCGAAGGCGCGCAGGCAGGTCTGTCGTGGCTCACGATTTTGAAGAAACGGGAGGCGTACCGCAAAGCCTTCGACGAGTTCGACGCACGCAAGGTCGCGCGCTACGGCGCCGCCAAGATCGCCGCGCTCATGGCGGACGCGGGCATCGTTCGCAATCACCTCAAGCTCGAGTCGGCCGTCAAGAACGCGCGCGCCTTCCTAGACGTGCAAGACGAATTCGGCAGCTTCTCCGACTACCAGTGGCGCTTCGTAGACGGCAAGCCGCTGCAAACGTCGGTCAAGACTCTGCATGACATCCCAGCGCGCACGGAGATCTCCGATGCTTTCAGCAAGGATCTCAAGAAGCGCGGCTTCAATTTTGTAGGCTCGACCATCGTCTACGCCCACATGCAGGCCGTGGGCATGGTCAACGACCACGTCGAAGCCTGTTTTCGGCGCGCTTCCGTTGCGAAGCTTGCAAAGCGCCGCTGAACGCCTTCGTCAACGTGTTTCTCGTCACCCGGATCGGGTCCGAGCCCCGTCGAGCTAAGGCTTCAGCGCCCGATATGGAGATGCTCTCTCGGTAGCGCGGGATTTCGGCCGCGCTCAGCGCGGCCGCTTTTGCAGGGCAAGTGCAGCGAAATCGAGAAGCTCGGCGAGAATGTCGCCGCGCCCATCAGGATCGCTGATCGTTCCATTGTTCTCCTCGGGGGGGTGACCTGCAATACTGTCAGACGGGTCTGAGCTGGAACCCCCGAATTATACTGCCGCCGGCCGGCTGGGGGTGGCTTGATGTCCTCCCTACCGTCCCCTCGTATCCACGAACTCAAACGCCGGCAGCGCTCTGATTCCGTACGCCTTGAGCGCCAGTTCATCCAGCTTGGCGAAGTCGCGCTTCTGGAACGCCTTCTTGATCGCGACACGCAGGGCCGGCGACAAGCTGTCGGGCGCTGGCAAGCGGATCCTCCGCAGGTACTGCGCCTGAAAGCGCAGATAGCCACCGCGCATCTTGACCGCGTACGACCAGACTAAGAAAAGCGCCACGCGGGAACTGAGCAGGCCGCCGAGGACCTCCAGATCCCAGCGGTCAGAGGTCACGAAGTACAGGTTGTGGTGCGGATGGAAGTGGCCTTCGTCGTAGGCAACTTCGTTTGAGCCAGCGATGTCTGGGATCAGCAGCTTGGGTTTGGTGACCAGTTCTGGGTACACGCGATCGATGGTGCGAAACCAGTTGGCCGGGGCCTTTTGGGCCACGTGGCGTTTCTTGACCGCGGCCGAGTGGCTCTTCAGATAGCTCGCCAATTTCGGGTACTCGTGCAGATCGACGACGCCGCCCTGGTCGCGGAAGGTGTTGATCACGAAGCGGCCGGCGTTGCGGATACGGCCGCGCTCGATGTCGTCGCGCATGACCAGCGGCAACAGGCGTTCAGGCTCGATGTCCGAGTCCTTGCCCACGATGAAGACCTCGTCACAGCCTGTGGCCACGCCAATGCCCACGTGAGCCAGGTCACCCTTCTCGATTGGCTCGAACTTGCTCTCGAGCAGGCGCAGAATCTCGCTCTGCTCAGGTGAGGTCACGATCCACGGCGTGTCGCCCTCGAACCACGCGGGGTAGAAGTCGAGGTCGCCGGCGGCGCGAGTCTTGCCGCCCCGAACGCTCGCGCGGATCGCTTCGCATTCTGCCGGCGAGCACGCGGTCATTCGAGCGACCATGACGGGGCCAGCGGACTGGCGGCCGATGGAGAAGATCGCCGGGTAGGCCGTCACCTCGGACTCGAACGGTGATGTCTGGTGCAGATCGACGTAGGACTGAACGTGATACTTGTCCGCGATCAGCCGCCGCAGGGGCGCGCCATAGCGGTTGAGCATCCATCGATCGGCGCACACGAAGGACAGCACGCCGCGCGGACCGAGGAGGTCGAGACCGTGTTCGATGAACGCCACGTACAGGTCAGCCCGGTCGTAGAGCGATTGGTAGCGTGCGCGGTATTCGGCCTGCAGGGCCGGCGCAATCTGCTCGATGCGGATGTACGGCGGGTTGCCGACGACGGCATCGAACCCGCGGTCAAGCGGCGCCAGCAGGAAATCTCCCTGCCGGACCCAAGTCTGAGCGAGTCCTCCAGCGTCGGCGTCGCCTGCGCCGTGCAACCGGAGCATTTCCGCGACGGCTGCGCGAGAAATGGCGACGTGTTCTTCGTCGATGTCGAAGGCGCGCACGCAGTTTGCCAACTTGCCGGGCTTGACCCTGGCGGCCTTGGCCGCGTTCATCAGCCGCTCGACAGCCGGGACCAGAAATGCGCCTTGCCCGCACGCCGGCTCGAGCAGGCGCATTCGCGGAAGATCGCGATCTTGCGAATACCCAGCCAGATCGAGGATCAGCTCGACGACGTGGGGCTTGGTCAGGACCACCCCATGGGTCTCTCCCGACGAGCGCCGCCCGTATTCGTAGGCCTCTTTGGGAAAGGCAACGGGGAAGTCCATTGAGAGCTGCATGGCCGCTACAGAGAGGACGATGGGCATCCGGCGTCGAATCATGGCAGTGACTGTTATCGGCGCCTAGCCAGAAGAGGTGCCAATTCTTGCCTCGGCGCCCGGATGGGTGCCGCCGGATGGGTGCCAGAGGCGTACCTGCAAGGGCGGCCAGCCTGACCGCCAGGCGAGCCAGGTGGATAGCCGAATCGATGAGGGAATTTCCGGTCTGAGAGCCCGGTCCTGCCGGCGAGCCCCCGGCTAGGGCTTCGCTTTCACCTACTCCGCCAGGAGCAACTCCAGATTATCGCGGACGGTCAGCGTGCTTGGATGATCCGGACCAACACTGCTCTCGAGTATGCTGACGGCGCGGCGGAACAGGGGCTCGGCCTCGGACAGGC
>PMKP01000407.1 GCA_003157775.1 Myxococcales bacterium
CCCGGCTGCAAGAACGTGGCAGCGCCAATCTTCGGAATGGTCTGCAAGGACCACAAGAACGTGGCCAAGTCCAAGATCAAGAAGTACCGGGAGGACAGGCGGGCGGGCCAGGTCACCCAGGTGACAGGGACCAAGCCAGCGACGGCAAAGAAGGCAAAGAAGGTCACGCCCAAGGTGGCGCGGGCGAGGAAGCTACAAGGGCAGTACTTGGGTGCCTTGAAATCGCTCACAGGCGCGGACAGGGCAAAGGTGAAGCTGACCGCAGCGGACAAAGGCGTTGCCGAGGCTGTGAAGCTCGCGCAGACGATGAAGAAGGGGAAGACGTAGAGCCTCGTCAGGCGGCGTATCCGGATGGTGTAGACTACTCACCATGTCCGAACTTCCGGGACCCGAGCCCGCGGCTTGGGCCGCCAAAACTACTGACGGTCGTCTCGAATACTGGCGGGAACTCTGGGAGGATCTCGTCACCTTCCGCAACCACTTCCGAGGACTATCGGTAAAGAACCCTCACGTGCTGCTCCGTGAGATTCTCTGCGAGCTTGAGGATGGTTTCCCGCACAAGCATTCCTTCCAATTCTTCCAGAAAGAACTTAATGACCTCGTCAGAGCCGACCCCGCGCTGAGGGCTGATCCGTCGGCGTTCCAGCTCCTGTTGCAGGAGCTCGCCAAGAGACGGCGCGGGCATCTCCGGGCGATTTGCGATGCGGCGCTCCGGCCCTTCACAATGGGCGAGTATTCTCGTTTTCACTGCAAGGAGTTGGAACGCATCCTGCTTGAGCCAAAGCCACGCGACGGATATAGCAACCTGCTCTTCACGTCCGAAACGCTGATCGTCGAACTCGTGGGCCTCGGGTATTCGTGGCCATTCATTGCGGCAATGCCATCGGCGATATTGGCTGGCTACCGGAAGATAGGAGGGCATGTCGACGCAACGTATCCCCACGAACTATCCAGGGAGTTATTCCGGCAACAGGACGGAGCCTTTGATCGCGCCGGATATGGGGCTGCTCTTGAGAGGATGCTGGAGAAGCTGACGCCAACTGATCGCCTCGCGCGCTTCGCGAAGTACTTCTCTCCACGGCGGGACAAGTCCTACTACGTCTTTCAGGTTGAGGGCTTGCGCCCAGACTATCAAGACCCGGACCATGAATTGGTCATCGGCAACGTGACGCTGTATTGGCCCTACAATCGAAAGTTTTTGGCGGCTTCCGAGGGACCACTCGGTGAGGCGGACGAGGCGTTTGGACTACCGCAAGACTCGGCGTTCATCAACGCAGCAGTCTCAGTTGACCGTCTTGCGTGTGACAGAGAGGCTGGGCTTGAAATGGCCGTGCAAGATGCTGAACGGGCCATTGATTTGGTCAGCGCCTACATAGCGGGTCCGAGACGCTATCGGATCAACCGAGACTCGTATCGCATTGGAGATGACGCGAAAAGGCTAGCTGGCTCCACATTCTACTTTCCTTCTGATCAACTGCGATTCGTCGAATCGACCAATCTCAAGGATGTGAAACTCAACCTCAGAGATGAGCGCCTCACGGCAGCCGCCGCAATCCAAAGCAGCATGGTCGACACTCGATGCGACACTGAGAAGCGCTTGGTCTGGGGTTTCCGCTGGCTACGAAAGGCGGAGGAGGCTACGCGCCCAGAGGATACCCTCCTCTTCAGCTGGGTCGTCATTGAGACCTTGCTCGGCAGCGACGATCCCAGCTTTGCAGTTTCGCCTGACGGGAGGCCTTCCCAGGTCGGGCGCGCTATGGACATCATACCGGCAGTTGACGTGTGGTACCTTCGATGGGCGGTATTGAGGGTCCTTCGAGCGCGACTTCAGCAGGCGGTACGTTCGGAGCCCAAACAAGCGGAATTTCCTCCCGCTCTCTCAAGTGAGGCCGGGCTCGACATGATCCCGTATCAAACCTACAATCTCAGGCGATTCCTCCAGCTCACACCCCAACTGCGAGCTCACCTTTCTGGGAGAAGGCTGGACGACTGGTTGGCTCACGCAGAGCGGTTCTTCTCTGATCCAAAGTTTGCCGCGGAAGCCTATGAACGCCGCCTTCGAACGTTGCGCGACCAGGTCGCGCTGATCTACCGCCTTCGGAACAGGCTCGTCCATTCGGCCAACTACGAGCATCCATTCATGTCCTATCATGCCGATCAGGCACGACACTTGGCGGAAGCGGCCTTAAAGACCGTCTTCAATGCCTACTCCCGGAACATAGAGTCCACTGTCAGCGACGTCCTCGCTCGCGTTCTTACGGACGTCCAACTTCTGATTGAACGGCTCAAGGCCGGCGAAAAGCTCGACTTGCTTGCCGACGAACTCTGGTGATCGGCGTCCATCGGGTGCGCGTGGCGCACCTGGGACACGCCACGCTTTGGACCTACTCATCCAGTGGCGCGATCTCCTGAACACCGACATCGTAGTAGTAATTCACAATCTCCCCGCTGATCAACAGCGTCACGGCAATTTCAATTACCCGTAACGGCACAACGAACCACTCTCTGGGCGTGTACCGTCTGCCTTCATTGTCGAAAACGTCTACGTTCAGGCACGCCTCGGCGAAGAAGCGGTGAATAAGGGCTTCGAACTTCTGTGGGTTCATATTGTACGCTTCGTACTCCTCGACCAGCTTCACCTCTGCCATCAAATAGGTGGGCTCGGAAGCGGCGTTCCTGATTCGCTCCTTTACCGGCACGCTGGAGAAGCCTATCTTGAACAAGTCTGCCACACTACGGATCTCTGGCCTCTGGCTGAGGGACCTCAGAATGTAGATGTATCCCGTCACCTGGTCCTCAGAAGAAACCGTTCTTCCATCGTCGTACATTTCGCGCTGATTGGCGTCAATGACCACGCGGCTATTCTCGTCTTTCCACATGGCGGCAGCCAGTGACCGCAGGTACATGTTCGACTCGGTGGCGTTCTCGAACACACAGTAAAGACGCGCATTCACATTGCCAAAGTTCCGCTTTTCCCATTTGCCAACGGACCCAACGTACACAAGCATTCCCTGTACGATGAAGAGAGCGCCGGGGCGGATCTGGCGTTCCCCAACAAACGCAACCGTAGTCTTCCGTTGCGATTTCAAATCCTGCTGGCACTGCTTGAATATGGGTTCGAACCGCTCGAATTCGTCGCACCTCTTTCGCTGTGCCACATGCTCAGGAGTCGAACTCCTCCGGGGCACATGCCGAAGCGTGAGAATATCCGCCGCCGCGTCATCACCAAGAAGGCCGAGAGGATCGTGCTCCAGCACGTCTGCGGCGGTGACGATTTTGGGTTCCTCTCTGGCGCGGCCCTTCAATAGGCCCAACTCGTCATATTCGAGCAGTGAAGCGACTTTTCCCGGACTCTCCCGAAGTCCCTTCAAACGGCTGTAGAGCTTTCTCTCTCCAATGTCCCGGCTCTCCTCGGGCTCCCGCCCGTGCCTACTTACAAAGTCGCTAATCTCTCGGAAGGAAGCGAGTAGTCGCTCGTCCGGCGTAGCATACTCGGACGCCTTCGGCTTCAAGCTCAAAAGCCCCAACGGATCTTCTTCGAGAATAGCGGCCAGTTCCTTCTCGAAATCACTCATTCTGCCGTTCCTGCTTGAGCTGCCGCTTCTTGTTTCGTAGGTAGACAATAGCCTCCGCCATGCGATGTTCCAGAGGATCAGGCGCATTCAACCGGGGCTCTCGCGAATGCCTCTCCATGAAGAGGGGTATCTTCTCCTTGTACAAAATAACCGCTTCCCCATCGGTCATCTGTATGCGGCCCGCCTCAATGGTGTCTTGAATCACCTTCAGGAGCTTCGCCGTAACTGATTTGGACAGCACCTCAAAAGCCTTCTGAAACGGGTTGACCGAGTCAATAAGGTCGATGTGCAAATCCTCGATGTTGACAAATTTTCCGGCCATACGGACGAACTGCTTTCCGCCCACGTCCTTGATTTCACCGTTCTTGATGGCGGAATCGGCTACAATGTACTGGCGTACCTCTTCCACTTGCGTGTCGGTCAGGTCCGGATATCTTCTCTGGATGATCTTCGGAATAAGAACCCTGTTGATGACTTCTGGTTCGATGAATTGGCCCGGCAATGCTCTGATTAACTGGTCGTCCTGCAGTACAGCCGCCTTCAAGTCGTTGAGATCTGCCTCAATGATATCCTTCACCCGTTGAGAGGTCGGTTCCTTGAATCCGCGAATCTTGATGGTGCCGGCTGCATTCTTGTCATCGTCTGACACCTTGCTCTTGAACTTGAAATTGGGGGCTAGCACTTGCTCCATCAGAAGTGACGCGGTTATCGCTTTCAGCATGTTGTTTACAGAAATCTTCACGAGGTCATCGTCCGCATCAGGCTGGGCGATGAGATTGGTGAACTGCGAGTGCGACTTGTTACTTGAGTCTCGCGTCGCTCGACCGATTATCTGAATAATTTCAGTCAAAGAGCCTCGGTACCCGACCGTGAGCGCATGTTCGCAGTACGGCCAGTCAAACCCCTCTTTGGCCATGCCCAGGGCGATGATCAGATCCATGTCGTCCACACTCTTCATTGCGCGAAGGTAGGCAATGATCCGATCTCGGTCCTTCGAGCTGTCGTTAACGAGATCGGCGACCCTGATTTCCTTGCCGTCTGATTTGCGTTTGACGGTAATGACTCCGGTCCCTCGGTCCTGATGGGTGACTTCGCCGATAATGTCGAGGATCGTATCGACCTCCCTGTACTTGTCCTTCGTGGATTCGCCCGCATTGACGTTTGGGATGTGCAGAATAGTCTTGCGATCAGTGTTCAACACCTCGTGAAGGGCGCTGGTGTAGCGGCCCTGGTAGAAGTGATAGCCTATGCCGAGCGTCTTGAGGTACGTGTAACCGTTCAGCTGCTCGTAGTAGTTGTAGGTGACCTTCGTGAATCTGGCCTCCACCTCGGGCGCGATTACCGGCACACCATCCCCTCTAAAGTACGAACCGGTCATAGCCGCAATATGGGCGCTGGTATTGTGCATGATGGCACGAAGCACCTCGCCCAACTTGTTGTCAACATCGGCTGACACATGGTGAAACTCATCAATTGCCAGCAGGATCTGGTTGAACGCTGCCGCATCGACCGCATCGAAAGCAAATCGTAATGTCGCGTGAGTACAAATCAGAATGGTTGCAGCCGGGTCGCTCAGAAAGCGGATGAACGTCTTGACCTTGCTCGTTTCCCCACCCGGCGAACAGAGGTTGTAGTCGGGGTTGAACGTCCAGTCGGCGAAGAATCCATGACTTGTCAGATCTGTCCTGTCGAACGAGCCGCCGATGGAGCGTTCCGGAACAGCGACAATTACCTTCTTCAGGCCCTGTTCATACAGTTTTGCAAGGCCAAGAAACATGAGGGCCCGTGATTTGCCCGACGCTGGAGGAGCCTTGATTAGAAGATACTGGGCATTGCGCTGCTCATAGACTCTCTCCTGCATCTCCCTCATGCCTTGGCGATTGACAGACAGGCTCTGCCCCGTGTGCGCGTACGTGACATTGACCAGGTTTGGCACTACGAGCTCTCCTGGTGTTTGCACTCGCTTTTGACGAGCTTCTCATATTCTTTGAAGAGGAAGGCGAAACGCTCCTCATCGTCCCTAAAGGGTACCTTCCGGTAACAGCGCTCTACAGCTAGATCCAGTTCGTGATGAGCGCCTCTCAATGCCGCCGGCATCCTTTGGGAATCGTAAAGATCAGCCAGTGTGCTTTCTGAGTGCTGCTCACGAAGATCCAACACTCTTAGCGCGAGCGTTTCCAGCTCATGCTTCTGGGTATCGGAGAGCTTCGGAAATGGGAATGTGTTGTAGCAAAGCTCGGAAGAATAGCGAGGTCGTGTTTCAAGAGCCCCACCAACCACCCGAACCCACGCCATGTGCATGCCGGAGGAGAGGATTCCGTAGAGCCAGACAGAAGAATTGTAGACAACATAGGCAAGATTGCTAACGACGATATCCTCGCTAAGGTATCCCATGGGAATGTACTCGCGCTTTTCGGACGATTGCGCTGGAATCATTATGCAGTCACCTGGCACATAGTTGCGCTGGGCAAATTTGTGGGGAATCGCACCGTATTGTTGCGTGGTGCGGGCGGGTGAGGCGAGTCGAAATTCACGAACCAGGTCAATCCTCTTCCGAACTGGAGGAATTGCTTGTGCGAGCTCAAGATCCTCGTCAGTTATCCAAAGACACCACCTACTCTTTGAGTAAAGGAATTCGTCTCCACCGGAGAATCGCTTGAGCAATTTGGCAGAGCCAGGCTCGGTCCTTCGCAGGTATGATGCCTCCTCGTCACTTAGAATCAGGTGGCCCCCATCTCGTGCCATGTTCCCCATCACCACTTTGGGACGGGGTGAAAGAGGGGCCTTTCTAAGGTGCACGACTGCATTGCCGCCTTCGATTAGGTACGGGGAAATGTTACTTACTATCCGTTTTGCTCTGTGCCGAAAGAGGACCTTCGGCTGCTGCGCAGGGTTTCTCAGGCCAACGATGACACAGGTTACTCCGGCATTATTCCTGGCGTTGTTGGTCCACTTGAAGGCCTGATGAGCGAAGCCGATTTCAAGGTCTGTCAGAATGCGTGGCCAGAGATAGCCCACCTGTTCGCCTTGGCAGACTGAGTTGGTTGCAACAAAGCCTGTGGATGCGCGACGATTGCGAACGTACTGAGCACCTTTGAGAAACCAGCAACTGACATAGTCGGCGTCTTTGTGGTCTTCGTGATTGTCAAAGACAAGTGCAAGATCTGCCTTCTGTTCGCGGCTCTGATTGCGTGCGCCGAAGTACGGTGGATTTCCAAGTATGAATATCTCGTTCTGGGCGGAGGGGGGACAGACGTCCGTCCATTCCAGTCGTGTTGCATTGCCGCTGACGATGTTGCCGCCATCCTGCAACGGCAGTGTTGGTTTGGCATCGCCGAATACTTCACGAAAGGCCAGGTTCATCTGGTGCTCGGTCAGCCATAAGGAGAGTCTTGCTGTTTCATGTGCGAAGTCGTCGAGCTCGATTCCGTAGAACTGCGACAAGCGGACCTTGCTCTCATACTTAAACGTGGTCTGCTTGCTATGGAGCATCTTGAATGCTTCAATCTCCAGTTTGCAGAGTTCCTTGTAGGAAATGATTAGGAAATTGCCACTTCCGCAGGCCGGATCGAAAATGCGCAGATGATATAGGCGGTCCAAAAACTGGTGCAGCCTCTTCTTGTCCTTTCCTGCCGCATCCAGTTGTTCCCGCAGGTCGTTCAGGAAGAGTGGTTCGATTACCTTCATGATGTTGACAACGGATGTGTAGTGGATTCCTAGATTGCCGCGATCATCGTCGTGAACCACTGCCTGAATCATCGAGCCGAAGATGTCAGGATTGATGGCTTTCCAGTCGAGCGAACCACATTCGATGATGATCTGCCGGGACTTTCGGGTGAACATCGGTACGTGGTGTTCTTCTGAGAAGAGTCCGCCGTTGACATAGGGAAAGTCCTGGAGATATTGGGGGAATCCCTTTCGCGGTTGCGTGCTCAGCACTCTGAAGACCTTGTCCAGATACGCCTGCAGATCTGCGCCGTCAGGTTCCGTGTGGGACGCGACACCGTTGGTAAACTGATTCGGTTCGAATATGCCAGTATCCTCGGCGAAGTAGCAGAACAGCAGCCTGGCGAGAAAGACATTGAGAGAGTGTCGCTGCTCCGTGGTGTGAACGGGGTTGTCGGAAAGGATGAGGTCATATAGTCGGCCCATTTTCACAGCTGCTTTGATGTCCGCTGGATTCTCGCTCTGGACCTGAGCCTTCTCAAGTCCCGCCCACGGCAGGAAGAAGTCGTAATGGCTCGGCAGATCTTTGATGGGGATGTCTAGGCTGTCGGCGGTCGCCATGTCCACCGCGAGTAGTGTCTTCATGTCCGTAACGATGACGAATCGTGTCTGATGTTTGCTCGCTGTGGGGGACTTTTGGCATTCGTCGATGAGGACGTGGAGATCCCTTTGCCGCTCGACCTTGAAGTACAGTTTCTTCTTCCAGAGGAGCTCGCCGCCGCGACTCGAGAGATTCGCGGTGCCGTTTCTCAGACGGGCGATGGACGATTTGGGCTGGTCGTACGCCAACAGGAGGTCGTAGATAAACTCGTCCTCGTCAGGTTTGGCGACAATCGACGTGAGCTTTTCCTCCAAGCGGTCAAAGTCCATTGGCTACTCCAGCTTTCCATTCTTGCGGAGGTGTTAGGATGGTCCGGGCCGGTTCACAGCACCCTGGCCTTGGTGTTCGCCAACACGCAGTCCAGTCGCCGCAGCACCGTGAAGGGCAAGATGACCTTGCCGTAGTCGTACTG
>PMKP01000449.1 GCA_003157775.1 Myxococcales bacterium
GGGTTCGTTGGGGCACTTGTCGAGGGCGTCGGGGATGCCGTCGTTGTCGTTGTCTTCGTCGGGGCAGCCGTCGTCGTCTTGGAAGCCATCCTTGTCCTCGGGTTCGTCGGGGCAGCGATCGAGGATGTCAATGATGCCGTCATGGTCTCGGTCGCGGAAGTCAGGGGCCCAGCCCAGGCCCACGAAACCGCGGACCCTGGGGCTGCCGATGCCATGGTCGAGTCCCAAGCCGACGCCCATCAGAAGACTGAACATGGCTGGCAAATAGGCGCGCATGGCCATGTCAAGTTCGAGAGGATTGGCGTCCACATAGGTCCACGAGCCGACCCGGCCGTTGATCTCAGCCAGCACGGACATGTCGGGCAGCACGCGGTAGTCGACGGCTGCGCCGTACAACATCTGGTTGCCCATCACGGCTCCGAAGGCGTGGGATTTCTCCCGCAGCAAAGCCCCCAGCATGACCACGGCGCGGAAGCGCTCCGAACTCTGGTATTCGAGCAAGGCCCGGCCACGGCCGGTGACACTCTTGTCGCCGAGGAAATTCGCCGAACCGCCTGTGGGAAAGGTCGCACCCGCGGAAAGGCCGAACACGAAGGCCTGATCGGGGCCGAAGGCCAACGGCGCGGCCTTGCCCTCCACCCGGACGTCACCGATTCCACCATAGGTGTGGATTTGAGCGCCAGCAGGGTCCTGACCGCTCGAATCGAAGTTGTCGCCCGAGAGGTATAAAGTCATGGGCAGGGCGACGCCCACCTCGAACAGATTGAAGAGTCCCACCGCCCCATATAACTCAGCCATGGCCTGGTGGCGCACAACATCTAGCCGCGTGGGCGTGGCATTCCCGCTGGAGTCCTTCAGGGTGGACTCGAGCGCGAAGGCGCCATACTGATAGTTGGTCAGAAGGCCCACGTTGAAGAGCAGGTGACCAGGAACGTCGGCGCTATCCAGGGTGATGTAGCTCTTGGGGCCAACCGCCGGATGGAAAAGCTGGACGTCAAACGAACGGTCCTGCGCCCAGGCCGAGACCCCGGGGCCCAGGGCGATGAGCAAGAAGGCTAGGGTAAAAGGGAATCCACGCATGACGCGCAGGGCGATCCACCCTGAGGATAACCGGCGCAAAGCAGGCTTGTCTACCTTTCAGTCTGAAACGTGTAGGTCCAGGGGATGACTTGGTCGACCTCGCGTCCATCACAGGAGTGCGCGGGCTTGAACTTGGACCGGGCCAGGGCCTGTTTCGCGGCCTCGTCCAGGCCGTAGCCGGCAGACTTGATGACTCGGGTCCAGCGCACGTTGCCTTGACGATCGACGCCCACGCGGAGTTGCACTCGGCCTTCGATGCCCAGACGCCGCGCTTCGGGCGGGTAGTCGGCCTTGACCTCGCTGGCCATGGCGGCAGGCTGGCAAACCAAGTTGTCGGCCACGGGCGCAAAGGCGTCGGGGTCCACGGCCGGCGGGAGCGGCGCAGGCGGCGCCTTGGCCGGCGTGCGATCCTTGGTCATGAGCGTGTTTCCTACCGGCACCGCCACCCCACTTTCGCCCTCAACCACCGACTCAGGCGTGACGCCGAAAACCGGCGGCGGGGGCTCGGCACCGGGTGGCGCTGGAGGCGCCTCGCGGTTGGGGCGCGGCGAAAGCGTGGGCGGCTTGGGCAAGGGCAGTCTGCTTGCCACAGGGGGTGCGGGCTTCGCGGGCTCCAGCTTTTCTTCGACTCGCGGCGGCTCAAGCGGGACGGGCCGCCTCTCAATTAGGTCGACGTCGACAGCCACGGGTGAACGTCCCAGCCCAGGCCGGCGCAGGACCGAGGACAGCGCGAGCGCGATGGTGGCGTGCGCGACGAGCGCCACGAGCCAGCCCCAGAGGGTCGCATGAGCACGCCACCCGCTGAGCGCCAAACCGTTTGCCACTGTTGGTGGTCCTAGGGCGTGGGAGCTGCAGCCGGTGCGGCGCCACTGGGCTGCGCTGGCATGACCCCGCCCGATTGGTAGGCGGCATCGACGTTGATGGCGAACTTGCGCACGCCCGCTCGTTTGACCAGGTCGATCAGGTGCACGACGCTGCCGTGGGGTACCACCTTGTCGGCGGCGATGATAGCCTGCAGGTCGGGGTTCTTGGGCAGATCGGCCGCGATGGAGCGGACAACCCCGGCGTCGTCCGAGGGCTCGCCATTCAGATAGAGAACGCCCTCTTTGGTCAAGGTCAGCGCCAGGGTGGTGCGGGTTTGCTCGGTGCCACTCGCTGCCTTGGGCAGCTCGACCTTGATCGACGGGTTCACGATGTACGTGGTGGTGACCATGAAAATGATGAGCAGGACGAGCGTGATATCCACGAGAGGCGTGACGTTGATGTCGGTGATCATCCGGCCCGAATCATCGTCTTCAAAACGACTCGCCGCGCTCACCATGGGCTAGACCCCCTTGCTCGACGACCCCGCACCGCCCGCTTCGTTCTCTTCATGCGACCGGGCCAGGATCAGGTGCGCCATCGCGTCCACGCGACCAAGGGTGCGGCGCACCCGGCCCTGCAATATGTTGTAGGCCACCACCGCCGGGATGGCGACCATGAGGCCGACCGCGGTGGCTACCAGCGCCTCGGCGATCCCCGCCATCACCACGGCAGCCCCCCCGCCCTGATTGTGCGAAAGATCGGCGAAGGCCTTGATGATGCCCAGCACCGTCCCGAACAGGCCGATGAAGGGGCAATTGTTGCCCAGGGTCCCAAGAATGCCCAGGTGCTTTTCCATGGACAGACGCTCATGTGACCGGGCGCTGGCCATGGCCTCGGCCGCAGCAACGCGCCCGTGCGACAACTCGGCGAGGCCGACCAGAGCCACCCGCACCTCGGGCGAGCGCGGCGGACCCAAGAGATCACGCGCGCCGGGCAAGTCGCCGGCAGTGAGGAGCCTGAGCAGGCGTCCGCTCAGATCGTCTAGTCTCGGCGCGCGGCCCGACATGACGATGGCCCGCTCGACCATGATGGTGACCGACAGGATGGACAAGAAAACGAGCAGCCACAGGACCCAGTCAGAGCCGACCAAGGTGGCAGCGAGGATGCGTTCGGTGATGCGCATGGGGCACGTTCAAGAAAAGGACCAGCCGGAAGGGCGGTTCCGTCGCGAAAGCTAGCACAGGTTGGCGGTCGAGGCGCGCGGCCGGATGGCAGTTTCTTTCACCAGACCAGAAGGGGTACCGCACAGCATGAGGTTAGGGCAATCGGCATCGGGGCCTCGAATGATCTTCGAGGACCCCTGCCACACCACCCGGCGTGCGGGTCCGCACCGGGCGGTTC
>PMKP01000478.1 GCA_003157775.1 Myxococcales bacterium
AAACCATCCACGAAGCCGCCTCCCACGATCTGGACGCTCTTCCAGGTGTATGGGACGGCTTTGGGTTTCGCGGCGGCTGACGCTGGAAGGGCGAACAGAAATAGTGCGCAGAGGGCGTTTCGTAGCAAACTCATGGCCAGCACTTTCGCAGAGGGGCTTGTTGGTGCATAGCTTCTTCCAATGTCCTGGTGTGCCAACTGGCCGTTTGAACCGAAACTGCTTCAGGCGCTACTACTAATAGGGCAGCAGGTTCCTCATGACGCGGGGGTGTGCTCACCCACGCCGATCAAGGAGATCGAGAGCTCGCCGTCAGCAAGCCTTTCGGACATGACCGTCTCAAGACAGGACGTTTCGAGATGACTTCTCTCCCTCAGCATTCGATTCGCCTCGCAGTAGTGGCAGGTTTCTCACTGGCTCTGGGCGCATGCTCTGCAAACAGTACTTCCGCAACCGGGTCGGGCGGCAGCCCGGCAAGCGGGGCAGTGGTTGGAAGCGGCGGTCCCACGAGCGCAGGGGGCACGGTGGCGACGGGCGGCAGCACGTCGACCAGCCCGGGCGGCACGACCAGCGCAGGAGGCGCAACGACCAGCGGCGGCTCCACCGCCACCGGCGGCTCCACCGCCACGGGTGGCTCGAAAACAACTGGGGGCGCGTCCGCAGGAACCACGGCAACAGGCGGCAGCACGGCCAGCGGTGGAACGGCCGGCGGCACGGCCACGGGGGGACGAACGGGTGGCACCACGGTCACGGGTGCATCTATTGCCACAGGCGGGACCACGGCCTCCGGTGGGAACACCGGCGGCTCACGGCCCACCGGTGGCACCACTGTCTCTTCGGCCGCCTTGTCATTCTACGTGTCCCCCACAGGCAGCGACGATAATGACGGCGCAACCGCCGCCACCCCGTGGAACACGCTCGAAACAGCCCGGGACTACATCAGAACCAACAACCTGAACAAAACCGCGACCGGGGATATTGTCGTCTACCTACGCGGCGGCACATATCCCCGAACCACGACGTTTACGCTTACCAGCGCTGATTCGGGCCCCAATGGGAATTATATGGTCTACAGAGCATATCCGGGAGAAGTCCCCGTTATCGACGCCGGCAAGGCCATAACACGCTGGACGCAGGTTGCCGGCCAGCCCTACTTCGTCGCCGATGTTTCTGTTTCCGCGGGATACGCAGGCTACTTCCGCCAACTGTATGTAAACAACGTCCGGGCCCAGCGCGCGGGGAAATTCCTGCCGCAGGACGGCTGGTGGGACGATCCCGCCACAGCATCGTATGCGCAGGACGCCATAAAATTCAAGAAAACCGACCTGGTAACCCTTGCGAATCCCATGGCAGCGGTCGTCACCTTCTTCAGCGCCTTCAAGACAGCCGAGATTCCTGTCACCGGGATGTCATCGCTCGATGCCAACGACTGGGTATTGACAATCGAAAACCCCGATTTTAGTAAATGGACCTCAATGGGCAGGGCAACCTCCACCGAATGGGTCGAACTGTCCAATGTGCTTGAATATCTGGACGAATATGGAGAATGGTACCTAGACGCAGCAGACGGCAAAGTGTACTATTATCCCCAGCCCTGGGAAAACATGGCTACGGCAACCGTCTATGCACCGGTGGTGGATTGCCCGTGGGAGATAGCCGGCACCAGGAGCGCCAAGGCCGCTCGGATCATGCTTGACGGATTGACTTTTCAGCACAACAACTGGTCGCGCACGAAAGACCGCTGGATCGGCGGTTCACAAGCGGAAATGTTGTGGGGGCTGGACAACGCGGAATACACCGATCAAGTGCCGGGGGCGCTGGTGCTGACCCATGCCAATTCGAGCGTGGTCAAGAACTGCGTGTTTCAGCACCTGGGAACCTGCGGCGTTCAGTTATACGACGGCTGCGACGGCGCCACCATCCAAGGGAACTACTTCTTTGATTCTACGGCAGCGGGTGTAATTGTCGGGAGGAGCGCCCACCTTGTTACGAGCGATCCTAGTTCGGAGACACAGCGAAACACAAATACATTGGTAAGTAACAATGTCGTGCGCAATACAGGCTCGGACTTCACGCAGGCGACGGGAATCGATTGCATCCATGCCGAAAATGCGAAGGTTTACAATAATGATATTTCCGACGTCCCGTTCGCCGGGTACCATAATCGGACCGGGCAATTTAACGCGCATTTCCCCACGCCCGCCATCGCGGGACAAACTGAGGTGTTCTACAACCGCTCGTCGCACGTGGGAACCTATCGCCGGTATTGTTCCGGGGACGCCGAGCCGGACTACTACACCTTCGGACCGGAGCCGATTCACTTCAGCAGGAATTATGCTTACGGTCAGGTTCCGATAGGCTTGAGCAATTCGGCACAAATCGACGATAATTCCCTCAACGTGCTTATGGATTTTTGCGTACTGGATTCGAAATTGTCCCGGGACTCCTTCTTGTCCTGGAGCTCCGGGAATATCAATGTGGCAACCGACAATCTTTGGTCCAATAATGCCAGTTATCAGAGTACGAATTGCGTCACGACCAACTATCACTATATCGCCGGGGCATGGCCGGCCGATGCGCAAGCGGTCATTGACGGTTCCGGGGTGGAGGCTTCCTACGCTGATTTGGTGGGCAGCACCTACAGCGGCGACAATATTGCCTTGAACGCGGTGGCTTCGGCGTCATCGTCGGTTTCCGGTCATGCGGCCAATCTCGGCAACGACGTCGGGGACAAGACCTATTGGCAATCCGGAAGCGCTTCGAGTAATCCCTGGTTTATGCTTGATCTGGGCAACGCTTATGTCATCAAGAAGCTGGAGCTGGAGCCGGCGCTTTTGACGGACGTTGACTTGACCAATTTCCAAATCCAGGCATCGAATGACGCGGGCTTCGCGACATTCTCCGTGCTTGTAGCCCAGAATGCGACGCAGTTCAGGCATAGGACCGACGTGGGGTACAACGACAAATTCTGGTATATCGAGCATGATGAGAATGCCTACCGGTACATACGGGTCTATAAGACGGCGGGCACGGAGCTGGCATTGGCCGACCTGCGGGTTTATGCCAAGGGCTCAAGTCCGTAGGTAGGGTATTGCGGCACTTCAAGTGCCCTACAACGTCAACCGAGCCATGCGATAGGAGTACGAGCTTAGGGTTACCCAATCGGGCAGGCGTTTGCTCACCGATGCGATCTCAGGACCCGAGGCAGGTGCGCCGTCGATGCCGAGCAGATCGACTTCGACCGGTTGCGAGCCTCGCAAGGTGAGCTGGATGTCTACGCCGGCTGATGGCACGCCTTCGAAGTTGACGTGATAGTGGCTCTCCGTGGGCGGGAGCGTGACAAGGCGCGGGCTCGCTGACCAGCCAAAGAGCGTCTTTGCCGGGATGGAGAGCCGCAGCTCCGCGCTGGTTCCATACAGGTGAAGAGTGACCTGCCTGGTATCCGCGGTGGGATCGTAGTGTTCCGCAGTGACTTCGGCCTGCGGTGCCAGCATGGCAGGCAGTGCTGCCGGCAGCATGTGGGTGATGGGGTTCATCATGACGGTGGGCCAGGTGGCCGGCGCTGGCTTTGCGTTTGGGAACAGGGAAAGCAAAGGACCCATTCCATCGGCACCGGTACTGGCGAGTAGCAAGGCGCCTTGCTCGCCATCGGCTGCGTGCACAGCCAGCAGGCGTTTCGGACGCGTGGCCGAGTATGGTGAATGGGCCGCTGTCAGTGCGATCCCAACCGCACCCAGGACTGCGCAGATGATCGCCATCTTGCCCACGCCGCCCGTGCGACAGGGCAGGGTGAACGCGACCACCCCGACCAAGGCGGTCGCCAATCCGACCAGGACAATGACGACCATGTCAGCGGGCATGCTGGCAGGAACCATCCCGGACATGGACGCGATATTCACACTGAGCATCGTCGCCGTCTCGATGGTCACGATTGCCCCGGGGATCAGACCGAGGATCGCTCCGGCGAGACGTGCGCGTGGGTGGAGAATTGCGGCTAGCAAACCAAGAGCGCCGCCGGCAACCCAGTAGAACGCAAGGTAACCCGCGCCGGCCCCGCCGAGTGTTGCCAACAGCAGCCAGAAGGCCCAGAACACCAGGCAGTGCCACGCGATCGGTGTCACCGACCATTTTTCGCATCGCCCGCGCTCGCCACCAGCTGTAAACGAACAACATGCCTGCTGCCGCGGGTAAAGCGCTGCAAGCCAGGAGCAGCGCGGGTGCGCTGAACCAGCCGATGGATCGATGTAGGAACACCTTCAACGCTAGGGCCGGCAAGAGGGCTGCGAAAATGCCTGCCACGACGCCAAGGCAATTCCATGCGCAGGCAGCCAGCACGCTTCGCAGGGACAGCAAACGACGCGCACGTGCCCGCAGCAACAGCAGCGCGAACAAGAGCAATGCACAGACGCCGAGCAAGCGTCCGACCCACATCGGGTAAGCGAGCATCGTGTAGCCGAAGATGTCGTAGTAGACCACGCGCTGCGGATCCGGCCCCAATCGGGTGCTTCTGTTGGCCAGCGCCCGCGTTGCCGCCAGCGTGGCATCGCCCATGTGTTGCAGACCCCCGGACTGTAGGCCGGCGAGGCGATCGAGATCGGTGTGCACGCGCGCGGCATCCCCTGCCATCGCTAGGTCCAGACCGACCAAGCCCGCTGCATGAAAGGGCTGGAAATCGCCATTGAAAGGCAGCAGCCCACTCTGGGCCAGTTCCTGTCCCAGAACGGTTCCAAGTGGGGCTGCCACCGCGCGCGCGTAGGTCTTTGCCAGCCAAGGATTGTTGGGACCGGCCCCGACCAGAAACGCCCTGCCACTGGGCAGAGCTTCCAGATAGACGTAGGCGCGAACGTCTTTGGCCCAAGGATGCTTCAGGAACGCGGCGGCTCCGAGCAGTCCCATTTCCTCACCGCCGTTGAGATTCACGACGATGGTGCGGTCGAGCGGCGCCTCGCGCGCCAGCACGCGCAGCGCCTCGAGGACGCAGGCTACTCCGGCGGCGTCGTCCGCTGCACCGACCGAATCAGGCAGCGTGTCGAAGTGCGCATCGAGCAGGACAGTGTCGCTGTTTCTACCCGGCAAGCGTCCGAGGACGTTGGTGTTCCGATACACGATTGGGGACGCTGGGAATAGCCTGTGGATGTAGGTGCCCGAGCCCTGATAGGTTTCGACCTCGACGCCCGGAATCTTGTGCAGCTCCGCGGCCAGATACTCGGCAGCTTTGGCATATCCTTCGGTGCCATTTACGCGGCGACCGATGCCCTCCGAGAGTTGGTAGACGATGTCCCTGGCCCTCCCTTCCGAGAAGCGCTCGGCAGGGGCGTCCCGGCCGAGCGGTGCGGGTGGCACCAACGCGCGCATCGACAGAATCAGGGCCGCGGCTATGATGCCCAAGACGAGAAGCCAGGGAATGCCCGAACACAAGATGCCAGAGGATGAACGGGACCTCATTCGTCTTTAGACAACCGAATCAAAGAAAGGTTCTCGACCGTAGCCATGAGACCTGACCACAGCAGACGCGCATCTTTCGGCTCGCACTTCCGCCTTTGGCCGGCAATCGTCGCTCCGGCCCTGCTGCTGGCGCTCTCGTCGGCAGCTCGGGCGGAGCCCGCCTTGGCCAACGTGCATGCCCGGAAAAGCGTCAGCTTGAGCGGCAAGTGGAATACCATCATTGACCCCTACGACGTCGGGTACGTCGACTATCGCGGCGTGTCCCAGGATGCCCTCGCCCAGCCCACCAGGGGCTTCGCTCTCGATCGCCGCCAGCAGGACAAGTCCGAGCTCGTCGAGTACAACTTCGATACCAGCCCCACCCTCACGGTGCCAGGCGACTGGAATTCACAGAACGATCGCCTGCTGTACTACGAGGGCGCGCTCTGGTACCGGCGACGCTTCGACGCGCCGAAGTCCGCACCGGGTAATCGACTGTTCGTCTATTTTGGCGCGGCCAACTACGAGGCCGATGTCTATTTGAACGGCTGGAGGCTGAGCAAGCACGTGGGCGGGTTTACGCCCTTCGCCTATGAAATCACCGGCCTCGCCAAAGAGAAAGACAACTCGCTGGTCGTGCGGGTCAACAACCGCCGCCGGCCCGAGGGCGTGCCGGCCATGAACACCGACTGGTGGAACTATGGCGGCCTCACGCGCGAGGTGCTGCTGGTGCAGACGCCAGCGACCTTCATCGCGCAATACCACGTCGGCCTGAAGGCCGGCACGCGCGACCGCATCGAGGCAACCGTGCAACTGGATGGCCCGCGCAAGCAACAGAAGGTCACTGTGACCCTGGCCGGGCTGGGCCTGAAAGCAGAGGCACGCACTGACGGCAACGGCGTGGCGCACATTGAGTTTCCCGTCGCGCAGATTTCGCTCTGGTCGCCGGAGCGGCCGGCGCTGCACGACGTGGTCCTGTCGAGCGAGACCGACCAAATCGCCGACCGCATCGGCTTTCGCACCATCAAGACGGCCGGCACGGATATTCTATTGAATGATAAGCCGGTCTTCTTGCGCGGCATCTGCATTCACGAGGAGAACCCGCTGCGCGGCGGGCGGGCGTATTCGGTCGAGGATGCCCGCATGCTGCTCGGCTGGGCCAAGGAACTGAACGCCAACTTCGTCCGACTGGCCCACTACCCGCACAACGAGCACATGGCTCGCATGGCCGACGAGCTGGGCCTGATGGTCTGGGAGGAGATCCCGGTCTACTGGACCATCCAGTGGGACAGCGCGGACACTTTGCACCTCGCGCAGGCCCAGTTGACCGAGTTGATCGCGCGCGACCAGAACCGCGCCAGCGTGGTGGTCTGGTCCGTGGCCAACGAGACGCCGGTCAGTGCCGAGCGCACGCGGTTCCTGAAGGCGCTGGTGGACACCGCGCGGTCGCTGGACGGATCGCGGTTGATCTCGGCGGCTATGGAAGTCCACGGCGACAAGCAGAACCCCGACCTGCGCATTGTGGACGATCCCTTTGGCGAGTTCACCGATCTGGTGAGCTTCAACCAGTACATTGGCTGGTACGACGGCCTGCCTGACAAGACGGCGCGCATCTCGTGGTCCATCAAGTACTCCAAGCCGGTGGTCGTGAGCGAGTTCGGCGCGGATGCGCTGCAAGGCTGGCACGCGGATGCGCTCACGCGCTTCAGTGAGGAATACCAGGAAGACCTGTATCGCAAGACCATCGCGATGCTGCGAAAAATCCCGGCCTGGCGGGGCGTGACGCCGTGGATCCTCGCCGACTTCCGCTCGCCGCGCCGGGTTCTGCCCAACGTGCAAGACGGCTGGAATCGCAAGGGTCTGATCGGCCAGAATGGCACCAAGAAGAAGGCGTTCGCTGTCTTGAAATCGTTCTACGACGAGATGGAGCAGCGAGCCGCGCGCAGCCCGTGAAGACGCCTGTGAGGTGCGCCCGTGAGGTCCGCCTTCGGTCTTCGGCATTGGGGGGTGTTCCAGTCGCGTTCGCTTCTTGTTCGCTCGAAGGCGACGCTGTATCACTTCCCGTGGGACTACTCGCTCCAGGAGCGAGTTAGATTCTGGCTGTTCGTGCGCGATCGGCGCAACCTCCGCGCGCGCCTCGGCGGGCTATTTTGTCATCATGCTGGGCGCGTTGGGCCTAGTTCTGAACCGGCGACGCCAGCGGAGGAACTTCCGAAAGTAGCGCGGCTGCTCTAAGTGCCATGCCCAGCTCCGCCTGATCGCCCTCATCAGGACCGAGGATGTCGCCAAGAAGGTGTGGTCACAGTATCCCATCAATCGCCACAGGTCGCGAGTTCGGCGCGGATGCGCTGCAAGGCTGGCACGCGGATGCGCTCACGCGCTTTTTCGAGGAATACCAGAAAGAATTGCGTCGATGGACTGCAATTCCTCGTGGCAGAAGGCCAGATTGCGAAGCGCTGACACGCCGTCGTCGATTTGGGCGATGCGACTCGCGCCGATGAGGGCCGAGGTGACAGCCGGGTGGCGGAGCACCCAGGCAATCGCCATCTGGGCCAGGGTCTGACCGCGTCCCTGCGCCAGGGCGGCCAGGCGTTCCACCTTGGCGAGCCGGTCAGGGGTGATGTCCGCGACTTTCAGAAACCCATTCTTCGAGGCCCGCGACCCTTCGGGTACACCCGCGAGGTATCGGTCGCTCAGCAGGCCCTGGGCCAGGGGCGAAAAGACGATACAACCCATGCCCTCGCCTGCCAGTGCCTCAAGTAGGCCATCCTCGATCCGGCGGTCGAACATGCTGTACCTGGGCTGATGGATGAGGCAGGGCGTGCCCAGCCCGCGTAGAATCTGCGCGGCCTTGCGCGTGTCCTCGGGGCCATAGGAGGAGATGCCCGCGTACAGGGCGCGGCCACTGCGCACGATGAAGTCAAGCGCGCCCATGCTCTCCTCGATGGGCGTCTCGGGATCCCGGCGGTGGTGATAGAAGATGTCGACGTAGTCGAGGCCCATGCGCGCAAGACTCTGGTCGAGGCTGGCCACCAGGTACTTGCGGCTGCCCCAATTGCCGTAGGGCCCGGGCCACATATCCCAGCCCGCCTTGCTGGAGACGATCAATTCGTCGCGATAGGGTCGCAGGTCCTCGCGCAAGATTCTCCCGAAGGTTTCTTCCGCGCTGCCCGGAGGCGGTCCGTAATTGTTGGCCAGGTCGAAGTGGGTGATGCCGCAATCGAACGCGCGGAGAA
This sequence comes from Myxococcales bacterium, assembly GCA_003157775.1. GTDB lineage: Bacteria > Myxococcota_A > Polyangia > Fen-1088 > Fen-1088 > Fen-1137. The sequence goes on from PMKP01000478.1 coordinate 8,658, forward strand.
CCATAGCGCGGCTGTTCTCGAACACGTCCACGCCGCCGAAGTTGTGCCAAAGGCCGAGAGAAAGGGCGGGCAGCCGGACGCCGCTCTTCCCGCTGCGCCGGTAAACCATGCTGTCATAACGGGTGGTGGACGGCTGGAATCTCACGCGAACCTCCTTGGCATTCCCCGCGCGCAAATTCGAGCGTGAGGGAACGCCTATTCGTATAGCATGCGCCGCATGCAGGCGAAAATGGTGACCCGCCTGCCGCAAGCGGGCCTACTCTTCTGACCTCGGCGGCCATGGAAGTCCACGACGACGGCCAATGAGATCTGCTGTGACGGTCTGTGCAGCGACAATTGCCCGAAATCCTGCCAGAGCACCGCGGACTGTCCTAATCAAATCTGTTGCAAGTCCGCACTCAACCGCCTTCCCAAGTAAACCACTACTTTCTCGGCTAGCCCGCGCTGCACCGGAACGCCCCGTGCCACGACTTGCTCCTCCTACTCGTCTTCGGCGGCGAGCTGCAGTGCGGTTCCTGGCTGCATCGCCGGCACAGATGCAGGTTCCTGCAAAGGAACACTCAGTTCTTGCAGCTCGAACTACACCTCGACCGGATGCTCAGCCCAGGCCGGATTCACCTGGTCCGGGTCCGGCACGTGTTCCGGAACCACATGGTCCTGTGACTACGCTGGTCCTCCGCCATAGGGGCCTGCTCGGGGCCGGCGCCCGTGTGCTCAAGCATTCCCGATAGCACAACCTGTAGCGCCTCCGGGTGTTTCTGGTCGGTGGGATCTGGCATCTGCTCCGGCACCGTGGGCACCTGTTCCAGCCTACCTGACAGCACGAGCTGTGCCCCCGCCCTCGGGTGCCGATGGTCCTCGAGCTCGGGAATTTGTTCCGGGACATCGCCTGAATGTTCCACCTATTCCACCAGCACGAGTTGCAGCTCAGCAGGATGCTCCTGGGGCCCGGTCTGCTCCGGAACCGCCACGCCGTGTTCCGGTATCACATCAAGCAGCGCCTGCGACGGGTCGCCCACCTGCTACTGGAGCGGCACTGGCTCTTGCCTCGGCACACCGACCCCCTGCAGCCAGTACACCACCAGCGCAACCTGCTCGCCTTCGATAATCGGGGTGACAACCGGATGCTACTGGTCGAGCGGCGGGACGACCTGTTCCGGGACGCCAACCCTGTGCAGTCAGCTCACGCCGGCGAACTGCACGAAAGTTCCCGGCTGCACCCTCAGCACCATCTGGTAGTCGCGGAGGTGTTGAGAACCGCCAGCGTAGCGCGGCGCCGGCACACTGGTATGTGGTCTGAGTGTCGAGGAACGCGTGCGCTCGTGCGCCTGGCGAGAGGCTGTGCAGTTTAGATAGTCTGTTGCTGGACATGGTCGCGTCACGCAGGTCGACTTCAAGAAGCAGGTGCAAGAGTGGAAGGACATCCCATCTAGTGCCAAAAAGGGATCGGAGAGAAACAGAGGGAATCCGGGCGGTTGGAGACGTGCCGGTGACCTGGCTTAACGCTATCTGGCAAGCGGCCGTTTGAACCGAAACTGCTTCAGACGGACATCACGCGGGCGCCCTGTGCATCAGGGCCCGCGCGTCAGTGCCCGTAGCCTGCGGCGACGATGTTGGCCTGGACGGCGTCATCGGTCGCGGTCGACGAGGCTCCGGAAGTCATGCACCCTTCGAAGAAGTTCCCCTGAGCGCCGTCGGTGTTGTCGCCGCCCATACCCAGGATGATAGCCCCCTGTTTCTTCATGGTAGTGTAGCCGTTGGGACGCGCGCCGTCGTACATGGTTGCCAGAGTACCCGACTGCGCATTGCCGCCCTTGAGTGCAAAGGTCCCGGATCTGCCTATCACCACGGCCGTGACGTAGGTGGAAGTCAGGGGCGTGTTGGTGGTGGTGGGTCCCTTGTCTCCTCCAGCAAAAAGACCGTTCTCGAGATCCGCCATCACCCAGGGGCCGNNTTGCCGAAATAGACGGCTTCCATGGTAGCGGCGCCGTCGTCCGTGTTGTTCGTCTCTGCATTGCCGTAGTCGTAGCAGCACCCACTGTTGTAGAAGTTGCCGCTGGTCACCATGTACTCAGTCTCCGGCTGGTCGCCGGTCGCGATGCCCGAGGTACTGTCGTTGCGATAACCGTCGCCAGCCACGATGTGGACCCCGTAGACCGTATGGCCAGAGGCGGTCAACTTAAGAGCAGTCGCGTTTGCTTCGTTATCTGGTGTATTTTTTCTCTGGCCCGCCGGGGCTTTGGTGAGGTGGTTGCCCTTCCCGGACTGGTCATAAATGGTGGAAATGGTGCATGTCGTGCCGGCGCAGAAAGTGTCTTGCGTGGCTGAGTCGGCGAAGCCCCCAGGGGTCAGGACTGCGATGTCCTTGGTAGTACCGTCCGCCTTCTTGACCTGGTAGAGATTCCCGCTGTACGCTCCTAAAAGAGCCCGCACCGTGCTGTGAGCGGCAACGCACGGGGTGTTGCCGGCTGCGTAGATGTCGCAAGGCCCGCTGCCGGACGTTGTCGTGCCGCCCGAAGCGGTGGTGCCGCTCGTACCGCTCGTGCCGCCCGAACCAACCTGACCGCCGGTAGCACTTGTGCCTCCAGTGGGCTTTGCCCCACCGGTTGAAACTGTTCCCCCCGTAACCCTTGTGCCTCCAGTGCTTGTGATTCCCCCAGCAGTGGTGCCACCCGTGGCCGTCATTCCTCCAATGTTTGTGCTTCCCCCAGCAAGGGTGCCACTCGTGGCCGTCGTGCCTCCAGCGCTTGTGACTCCCCCAGCAATGACGCCACCGGTCGCAACCAAACCGCCCGCGCCTGTTGCGCCTCCCCCGCTCCGTATTCCACCGGTCGCCATGCCTCCGCTTGCGGGAGCGCCACCCGTGCCCGTGGCCGTGCTCCCTCCGCTGGCAAGCGAGCCACCTGTTGCGACCGAGCCGCCAGTCCCCACAGAACCTCCCATGCTCATGCTTCCCCCAGCGCCACTGCTCCCTCCCGTGCTCGCCACCCCTCCAATCGCGGTCAAGCCACCGGCGTTGCCCTTGCCGCCCGTCCCTTGCTCTGCGGCCCCGCCAGATCCGGAACATCCCAATAGGAAAGCTCCGACCATCCCGGAAATAAGTAGAGTTCCTGCAAACTGAAGCGTTTGCGTGGCGCCTGGCCCTCTGAACATCATCTCAAGACTCCTCTCGCGAAAGTGGCGTCGATTATCGTTGTTGGGCATCGTTGAATCTCCATCTTGACCGAAGGTGCGACGAGCGCACGTCCCCTCAGTGTATTCGTTTGTGCACCGGTCTTGCCAGCTGTGTTGGGGGTGCCGCCTGTGGCTCCGGCTCCGCCGGTTGGAACGCTGGCGTCATTGTGGGTGGTTGGCGCGGCGCTTCCACCGCAATTAGCCGCCATGGGCGCACCGACCAGCAGCGCGAGGAGAGGAGGATGTGTTTTCCGGGTGAGGCGCATAATCTCTCCCAAGGAGGCAAGCCCTTGGTTGATAGGTGCCGCGTCCCTAGTCATGAGGCTCAACCGATTCGGATGGCTAGGTGGGTCGCGCGACGAGATGAGATGGGACGAGGCCGTGGTTGTGGTTCGCCAAGCGGTCATTCGCGAGACCATCTTCCCGACGGTGGAGGGAGATCGAAGTGGGCCTGGCCGCGATAGCCCGCCATCATGCACAATCGGGCAATGCTCGCCTTGCTTTTGGGCCTGCTTGGAACGCCCCCCGAGAAAGAAGAAGACAAGACTTCGCGGCCACTGCCACTTTCACACTACATTTCATGGAGCGAGCTGCTACGCCGCACGTTCCAAATTGACATCACGTGTCCTCGCTGCCAGAGCCCGCCGCGCCTCATCGCTCTGATGCCCGATCGCGCTGAAATGCGGGCTGCCGATCGAGTGAGATGCGAAGGGAACGGAGCGAACGGGAGGCGGGGGCGGATGGGACGCCGGGGGGAAGCGAACCCTTCCTGGGTTCCCGGGTCAGAGCGCCACGGCGGTTGCTAGCAGGGTGATCTCGTCAGGGCTCAGCGCACGGTTGTACAGCGCCACCTCGTCGATCCTGCCGGGAAACAGTTCGGTGACCACCAACTTGTTGCCATTGCCGCCCAAGATCACCGGCCTCGTGTCGAGGGGAAAGACTCCGGAGATCGACCGTGAGCCGGCCTTGACGCCATCCACGTACAGGGTTGCCACGCCGCCGTCATAGGTTCCCGCCAGGTGGGTCCAGCGCCTGAGAGCGACGGTTTGGGGGGCGGTCGGCACGGCGGCTGGAATGCTGGCCGAGAAACCGATGAACAACGTGGGGATACTCTCCTGATTCAGCGAGATGTGGTAGTACTGCTCGTCTGTAGTTCCGATCTGCCGCGACAGGGCTGTCCCATACCCGTCGGCCACTGAAATGACCCCATCGAGGTAAACCCAGGCAGAGACCGTAACCTGGGTGGTGATGCTGTCGATGCTATCGGAGTCCGCGACCGAAACGTACCCAACGCCATTGGTGTCCAGCGCTCCGTTCAGGCGCCCGTCAACCCAGGCCAGCGCCAGATCCAGTCCGACCAGCGTGCCGTCGTTGCCGTTGCCGGAGGAGTCGATCGCGACCTTGCTCCCGACGGGATCGTCGAAGTGCCACAGGCCCACCAGCCCCTGCCGCAAGCTCGCGGTGGTGGCGCCATCGGAAGCGTCTCTGGACCTGATATCGCCGGCGAAGGCCGAGCTATCAGCGTAGGTTGTGGTGGCGGCGCCATCGGAGGCGTCGCCAGGATTGCCGTCGATCGAGGAAAGGAAATGGCCCCCGTCCGAATAGAGATCTACAAGTGTCAAGGTTCGTGGCGAGCAGGCCGACACGAACCCTAGCAGCGCCAGCGCGGTCTTGAGCATTCTAGAAACTAGAGTGTAGCCCAACATTGAGCAGAACTCCGGGGCGGGAAAATGGTTTTGTGTCGGTGTCACCGATGCGGACGACCAGGGACGGGACGGTCATGATGCCGTCCAACTCCGCTCTCGGGTAGAGGCGACGTAGTTTACCGAAGATATAGCCGTCTGTGTGAGTCGGGCGAAGCCCGCATTCACGTATACGCGGCCAAGAGCCGAGCGAGCAGCGGANNTGCGACGAGAGTACGCCAAAATAGCCCGTGAGATGCCGCCGGGGAGGCGGCACCAAGGCAGCGAGTCGCGCAATGAGGGCCAGTGGAGCCAGTTCCACCGACGAGGTGCCATCGGACCACGGCCACGCGTGGGGAGCCGGCGAGCTTCGCTCGCCGCGCACCATCGCGGGAGGGTTTGGGAACCCTTCCAGGGTTCCCATCACAATGACCATCCAGCCTCACGACTTTGTCATCCAGGATCTTCAGCCGGTCGTTGGCCAGGGGCGGACGCAGGATGTACTTGCACAAGGCTACTCGGCCTTGCTTGTCGTTGGCGACGGGCGAGCGCGAAGCGCGAGGGGTGGGTGGGGTGGGCTGTCCGTCCCGAAGTCCCGCGGGACGGCAACGCGGGTCGCAGCGTGAAGATTGAACCCGGCGTGCTGCCCGCATAAGTTGCCCTTGGCCACCGGATGAGCATCGGGGTCGAGCACGATGCGGATGGGCTTGCGCTTGTTGGCCGAGCCAGCGGGCGACGGGCGCGCGCGAAGCGCGCGTGGGGAGGTGGCAGGGCGCGCAGGCCCTAGGTCCCGTAGGGACAGGAGCACCGGCGGTGGCCGCAGCCAAGAGCCGAGCGAGCAGCGGATCTTCGTCGCCTATGGTCAGTCTTTTCGGGTTCTCGCCGGGCATAGGTGTCTGACGTAGACGCCTGTGGCACTCAATGGATATCCGGGTGGGCTGGCAGCAGAGTGGCAGCAAGATTCTCGCAACCGGCTATGGGATGCATTCCCCATTTCTTGGAAGCGGCGCACATTTTACCGCGCGACGGATGGGAACACACCACCTACGTGCGGGCGACCGCAGGTCGCCTCTACGCGCGGATGGCACGTCCGGGCGTACAACCACGCGCGCATTCCTTGTAGGGGGTAGGGGCGACCTGCGGTCGCCCCGGAAATGCTATGCCCGCACGCTCGCAAAAATTTCTGTATTCGATATTGTCCCCGACGAGACCAAGCATGGGAGATAGCAGTAGATGGCTGACAAGAAACACGATGACCGAGTAACTGAAATCGCCGGCGGGCGGCATACCGACGAGGCCCCGCAGGTTTTCAAGGTCGGGCAGATAGGATCCGCGCACAGCGGCCGCAGGGATTTTCTCAAGAACGCCATGGTCGCCGCCGCCGCGGGCGTGTCGACGGCGACGCTTGAGGGGTGCGACGACGATCCCCACTCCTCGCAGCGACAAAGCAACAGCTCCAGTTCATTCGGTTGTGTTTGTTCGCACCATGGGGGTGTCACATCATTGGCGATTCGTTCGGATGGCAAACTCCTGGTCTCGGCAAGCCCTGATCGGACCATCAAGCTGTGGAGCCTGCCCGATGGAGCACTCCTCAACACCTTTTCCGGGTATGCCAATTCCATGTGGCCACAAATAGCCGTAAGCCCCGATGGGACGATGCTCGCTTCGGGGACTGATGACAATACCGTCAAGCTGTGGAGCCTCCCAGATGGTGCACTCCTGAAAACCCTGACGGGGCATTCCAACATAGTACTGGACGTGGCTTTCAGCCCGGATGGAACGCTGCTCGCGTCGGCGAGTGATGACAAGACCATCAAACTGTGGAGCCTGCCAGCTGGCGGGCTCCTGAAAACCATCTTGGAGGCTTCCATGTCCGTCGCAATCAGCCCCGATGGCACCCTGCTCGCGTCGGCGAGTGACGACTTTACCATCAAGCTGTGGAGTCTGCCCGATGGCACGCTCTTGCAGACACTCGTAGGATATCTACAGGACGTGCTCGCATTAGCCATCAGCCCAGATGGAACCATGCTCGCTTCGGGAGACGAGGGAAGCAGTAGCGGGATGATTTGCCTTTGGAGTCTCCCGACTGGAACCCTCCGCTCAAGCCTTGGCGATCCCACCTGCAGCAGCTCACCCAACGGCCAACTCACCTGCTCACCCAGTTCCATGAAATGCACTTGCGACACGGTTTGCACTTGCGACACCGTTTGCACCTGCGACACGGTTTGCACCTGCCACAGTGAAGGCGGGGGCGCGGGCGGCACGTATTACTACCCCGACTGAGATTCGGGGTGTCTCGGACCCCAAGCATGGGAGCTAGAAATCCTGTGGAGACTGCCCGATGGTGTACTCTTGACGACACTCACGGGGCATTCTGGCCACGTGTATGCAGTCGCCATCAGCGCAGATGGAACACTGCTTGCTTCGGCAAGCTCGGACGCGAATAGGGTTTAGGTGCCTCGGCGACGGGCGCGCGCGAAGCGCGCGGGGTGGGCAGGGTGGGTTGTCCGTCCCTAGGCCCCGCAGGGGCAGGGCAGACCCATGCTGGCCAAGATCTTCTTGATGGTGTCCTCGGTCTTGATGAGAGCGATGAGGCGAAGAGGACTCTTGCAGCGAGGGCTCAAGGCCACCGGCAGCATGACCGAGGCAAGCGCTAGTCCCCTTCGCCTTGGCTGGATGTTGCGGCTCGCATCCGTCGGACTAGATCCACGGCCGCGTGCTGAGGCTCGGGCGCACCGCAGATGGCGGAGACGACCGCAACACCATCCGCTCCCGCGCGGACGACATCCGCGATGTTGGCTGCATTCAGGCCACCGATGGCCACCAGGGGATGGCGGGAATACGCCCTGATGCGGGCAAGGCCTGGCAGGCCCCAGGCACCCTTCGTGTCCGTCTTGGTGGCAGTCGCGAACACGGGACTCACGCCCAGATAATCCACCTCCAGGTCCTGGGCTTCTTCCACGTCTTCCCAGCGTTCCACCGAAAGACCGACGATCGCCCCTGGCCCCAGCAGCCGCCGGGCGATGGGCACGGACATGTCCTGTTGGCCCAGGTGGACGCCGTCGGCTCCCACCGCCAGGGCAACGTCCACGCGGTCATTGACCAGCAGGGGCACGCCGGCGGGAGCCAGGCGCTCCTTGAGCCGCAGGGCTTGCTCGACGAACACGCGGGTAGGAAGTTGCTTCTCCCGGAGCTGAACCCAGGCGACACCACCCCGCACCGCCTGCATCACCACGTCTTCCAGACAACGTCCCTGGCAGAGATCGCGATCCGTTACCAGCATGAGGCCCTGGATTCTGCGGTCCCGCATCTCACGACCCCAAGCGGATCCGGCTTTCCAAGTCCTGCTGGGTGAGGCAGTAGAGCGCATCCAGAATGAGCACCTGGAGTGTGCCGGGACCGCGGGCGCCTTCCGCAGCCATCTCGCCTGCGATGCCCATCACGATCGCGGCCTGGGCCGCCGCCCGCATCGGGTCGGGTTCGACGGCGGCGAAGGCGCCACAGAGAGCGGACGCCGTGCACCCCAGTCCGGTCACGCGGGTCATCATGGGATGGCCGTTGCGCACTTGGATGAGGCCAGCCTCACCCACGATATAGTCCGTCTCCCCGCTTATACTGACCGTCGATCCGAAGGCCTGATGAAGGCTCTGCGCAGCCGAAAGCGCCTCCGAGGCCGCATTCGCGCTATCCACGCCCTTGCTGCGTATCCCATCACTACAGAGGGCCATGATCTCCGAGGCATTGCCCCGGATGATACAGGGCCGGGCCGTGTCGATCAGGTCCCGAGCGGTGGATGTGCGGTAGGTCGTGGCTCCGGCTCCCACGGGATCGAGCACGATGGGAATGCCGCGCTTGCAGGCGTGCTCGGCGGCCGCGAACATGGAACGGATCCAGGCCGCGCTCAGGGTTCCGATATTGATCACCAGGGCGGCTGAGAGTGCGACCATCTCCGCCATCTCCTCCTCGGCATGGGCCATGACCGGCGAGGCGCCCAGGGCCAGCAAGGCGTTGGCGGTATTGTTCATCACCACGTAGTTGGTGATGCTGTGCACGACTGGCGCCCGTCGCCGGATTTCTTGCACTGATGCCCAGATGTTCAGCAGGTTTGTCATGCGGGTATTCTACGTGCAGTTTAGGACACTGCCGCTGGCCGATTTTGGCGAACCAGCTGGGGAACATGGCCGAAATCCTGTCTGGGATGGTGGACTCTGACCGTTTCTGGCGGCCAATGTCAACCCTGATTTCATGCCACACCCATGGGACTTCCGTGGGGTGTCGCGTGTGTTGTGTCCAGTGTTCTGCTCCCGGCGGTTCCAGCCCCGCGTTCTGTCTACAAGAGGTACGTCCATTATGCTTGACAGCTTCCTGCGGCCGCGCTAGAGGAGTCTCATGCTGGTTTGATCCGGCGCAAACAACGGCGAAAGAAAGGATTTCAATCGATGAAGAAGTTGGCTTCGGTTCTAGTATTGGGACTGGCAGTTTCTGGCATCGGCGGCTGCGGCGATGATGCGCCCGTGCCCAGACCCGACGCCGGCGCTGCTGATGGTGGCGCCAAGGCTGGCGACGGAGGGAGTGATTCCGTGGGCGGAGCGGCTGCAGATGGAGGTGGCAGTGGGGGCGAGGGTGGCAACGTGGGGAATCTCGATGCGGGTACTGGCAGTGCGTTGGACGCGGCCAGTGTGCCTGATCTAGCGCCTGACGCTGGTGGTGGCGGTATAGCGGACGCACAGGTGGTTGCGGATGGAGGAGGGCTGGTGGATGCTCCGGCGGTGGTCGACGCTGTCGATGCAGCAGCGCATGTGGACGGTTCGGCGGCAGTCGACGCCTCGGAGGTTGAGGACGGTGCGGGGGATGGCGGCGAGGCAGGCTAGCGGTCAGGGTGGTGGGTTGAGGGTGGGGTGAAACCAGCGAACAGGAAGGCAGAAAGGAGGTGGCCAATTCCAGCAGACTGCGACTGTAGAGGCGGCGGGTGTAAAGCCGGGGGCGGGAGACGCGGGACCCTCCAACGCGTATTCCGCTCCCGGCCTAGGTGGTGAGAAGGAGTACTACCGAACTGCGATCACGCTGGCGTATGCCAAATAGCCGAAGAATGTGCCGGTCTCCACGCGTCGACGGGCCTCGTTCTTCAGGGCAGCGGCCAGATCGCCGCCGATGCGACCTGTGCCGGCGAGCACGTCGGCGCCACGGTCCACGATGGTCAGCATGTAGTTCGCGTCCGTGACACCGTGGTAACCGTAGCTGCGTACGGTGCGCACGGTAAAGCCGGAGCGCTGGATGCTGGCGGCAAGTTTCTGGACGAGATAGGGGTCATGGACGATGGCCTCCACGGTGGCCGCCGCGCACGCCTGGAGCGGATCGGCTGTGCTGATGGCCACGCTGGTGGTTGAGTAGTCGGCATCGAAGATCACCAGCTGTCCGCCGGGTCGCAAAACGCGATGGGCCTCGGCCAGGGCCTGGTCAAGGGCAGGCACGTGGCAAAGGGTGGTGTGAAAGACCAGGACGTCGAACGTGCCTGGATCGAAGGGCAACTGGCGCGCGTCACCCTGCCGGAATTGCAGGTTGGCGATTCCTTCGGCCAGACGCCGGGCTGTCGTGAGAAAGAAGGGCGAGGGATCCACGCCAAAGACCTGGCAGTCGGTGCGGAGCTGAGCCAGAGCACGCGACACGGGGCCGGTTCCGCAGCCCACCTCCAGCAGCACCGTTCCCGGGCCAAGTTCAATTTCAGACTGGTAGCTCATGCGCATGGCGACCTGTTGGGGATCGGCAGCCCTCAGTTCCAGGATACCAGCTAGATTCTCCAGCGTGTTTCGGTCGGCGGCGGCAATATCAGCGTACACGTCCGGCATAGGCCTGGTGTCTCACAAAACGAAGGCGCGTGCAATAGGCGGAAGCCGATGCGTGTGCGCCAGGTCTTTCGGCGCATATTCCCAGTCCGAAGATCGGTTTACGAGACACGCTGTCTTTTCTGCTTGACGTCCGGGCTGCGGGTCGGTAAAAGCACCCGCATGATTCATCTTGGTTGCTGTTGTCGCAGAATGCGGGCTCCCAGCCAGCGTCGCTTGCGCTGACGACGCCAAGGCACATGGAGCCCCCGATGCGCACGGCGGGCTCCCCTCATTCCCGGGCACGCAGCGCTGAGCGGGGCTGCCAGACCGGGAAAAAGGACGCAGAAATTGTCTCTCAGAAAACAAGGTCGACACGAGTTTCGCCATTCCGGCGAGCCGTGACACCGCGAGCGCCCCTTCGGGGGGAAGGGAACTCGTGCATCGCAACCACCAGCAAGGAGGATCCGAGTGTCTGTTTCGAAAAGTCTGAAGTCATCACTGATTGGTCTCTTTCTCTACCCCCTCACGGCACAGGCACAGACGGGAGGTCCAGCCGAGTCGGGAGCGCCGATCGTCGGGCAAGCGCCAGCGGCCCAGGCGCCGCCGGAAGTCCAACCGGTCGACTCTCCAGCGCCCGCTTTCTTGCCTCCGCCTGCCGCCGTGCCCGTCGCGACGCCCGCGCCGCAACCTGCGGTTGTCCTGACGGGGATTCCCAAGGAACAGGCACAGCTCCTCGCGCAAAGCGGCTTTGTGGATGCGGGACCGGGGGGCTTTGGTGTGCGTTCAGCCAGCAAGGAATCGCAGCTGCGTTTTCACCTGCAGGTGCAGGCCGATGCGAAATTCTGGCATGGAACCACGCCGGCCAAGGTCAACGAAACCTTCTTTCTGCGCCGGGCGATCCCCTGGATTGATGGAACCCTACCCTACGGCGTCAGCTTTCTCCTCGCCCCGGATTTCAGCCAGATCAACAGCACCAACACCGCGGCCCAGGCGAACGCCGCCATCATTCTCCCCGACGCCTATTTCCAGATCAAGATTCTGGATGAGCTGCAGTTCCGCTTCGGAAAATTCCGCGCTCCCATCGGGCTCGAACGGCTGCAGCCGACCGGCCAGTTGTTCTTCAACGAATTTGCGCTGGCCACCGAACTCACGCCTTTGCGGGACTTAGGCGCTCAGGTACAGGGCGAGATCGCAAAGGGCTATGCCGGGTATGCCTTGGGCGTGTTCAATGGCGCCGTCGACAACGCCTACACGGATCTCGACCCCAGTCGCTACAAGGATTTCGAAGGTCGCGTCTTTGCGCAACCCCTCGGTGCCCCCAACCCGGATTCCTTTCAGTACGCCATCATCGGAATCGCCGGAACCGTCGGTCGCAAGAGCGGAGTGCCGCAGGCTGCTGGCCAGTCCCAGAATTTGCCGACCTACAAATCCCCAGGGGGCGCTGCGATCTTTTCGTACAAGACCGGCAGCACGCTTGGCCTGGCGGACACGGCCATCGCGTCGGGACAGCAGCGAAGGATCAACGCCCACGGCTACTATTCCGTGGGTCCCTTCGGTTTGCTCGCGGAATACATCTACTCGCAGCAACGGGTGGGCTTCAACTACGACAACACTCGCGTGGGCAACCAAGGGTGGACCGCCGAAGCGTCGCTGTTCCTGTACGGCGGCAACGCGTCCTACTCGCAAGCCAAGATCGCGACGCCCTTTGACTTGCGGGCTGGCACCTTCGGCGCCTTCGAGTTGGTCGCGCGGGCCTCGCAGTTGAGATTCGACCAGTCCGCCTTCGGGGCCAAGACCGATACCACGAAGCCGGTTGACGAGACCGCATCGGTGAAGCATGCCACCGAACTTGCCGGCGGACTCAACTGGTACTTCAACCGCTGTGTGCGATTTCTCTTCAGCTACAATCGCACTTCGTACTTGGGCGGCGCCGCCAGCGGAAACAGACCGGCGGAAAACGTGTTCTTCGGCCGAGCGCAGCTCAACTACTAGCGGGAAGGATGGCGATGACGTCGCAAGCGAAAAAAATGAGGATCGCGGCTGCGCTGGCCATCGGGACCGCCATTTTGGCCCCGGCTTGCCGCAAGAAGGTCGCGGCGCCACCGCCGCTGGTGAACCTGAAGGTCGGACACCTGCCGGTCACGGGCCACGCCAAGTTCTTCGTGGCGGCGGAAGAGAAGTTCTTCCAGCAGGAGGGACTGAACGTGCAACTGTCCGAGTTCACCAACTCGGCCGACGGGCTGGCGGCGTTGCGCGCGGGGCAGCTTGACCTGGGCGCCTTTGGCACCACGGCGCCTCTGGTCCACATTGCCAAGGGCGCTGACCTGCGCATCATCGGCGGTGTGATGGGTGAAGATGTGTCCATCATAACGACCAAGGAAAAGGCGACGGAAATCAAGTCGGTCGCGGATCTGAAGGGGAGGAAGGTCGCCACCGTGCGACTGGCGACCGGGGACGCGGTGCTGCGGGGCGCGCTCGCCCGGGCGGGTCTGGACTGGAGGAAGGATCTGCAAATCTTTGAGGTCAAGAACCCGCCTGCGGTCATCGAGTCAGTGAAGAGCGGCCAGGTGGACGCGGGTGTGGTTTGGGGCCCGCACGATCTGCGGGCCGAAGAACAGGGGCTGGTGGTGGTGGTGCGCAGCAAGGATCTGCAACCCGGCCATCCCTGCTGCCGCCTCACCATCAACCACAAGGATCTCGATTCGC
>PMKP01000131.1 GCA_003157775.1 Myxococcales bacterium
TGGCGGATACGGCAATTGCGAACTGAACGCGGCACCGCTGACTGCGCGTCCTACAACCCCCCATCTACGAATGGGTTGCAGTCCAATACCTGCGTCTCTGCCGATGCCGGGCATTCCACGACCGAACCGGCCTGTATTGAGTTGGAACTGCCTCCACAGAACGCAGGAGTGTCGTTCCTCATCTCGAGACCGACCAGCGACCCCTGTTGGTAGAAGCAGGTCATCCCATGTGAGCCCCACTGCCAACGCAGCGTTTGCCGCTCGCCACACAGAGCCTCGTAGATTTGAGCGCCCACGTAGCCGGAACAGCTCAGAGTGGGGACTCCGGCATCGACTGTCGACGGACATGGCTCAACGAAATACAGGTGCTCAAGATCTCCAGCGTCGCCCTTGCACTCCCCAGCGTCACCAATCGGCAACGATTCACTCCCTTGGTCAGCACTCCTGGGAACATCCCGTGCGGTCTCTAGATCGGGTGTTTGCGAAGCGTCCACCCCAGCATCGAAACCCGTTGCTCCCGGACCACCAGCAAGAATCCTCAGATCGTCGATGATGAGGCCATCGCCCAGATAGGGCGGATCGTAACAACGTTGCAGCATATCGAAGATGATCTCGCCGTTGGTGCCGGCGGGGAGGGGAATCTGCATTTGCATCAGATCGCCATAGCTATTGTCGGAGCTTCCCGGAAGCGCGCCGGTCCACGGAGAGGCAAGCGCGGTGGAGGCAATTTCCGGCCAAGAGTACGAGTTGACAGCGCCGTTGGGGACGGCCACTTGGACGGATCCGGTGAAAGTGGCCTGGGAGCGCGTCTTGGGCCAGGTGGCGAGGGCGCTGAATTGCAGCGTTGTGGCGCCGGTGGGCACGGAAAGCTGCGCAGTGAAGCGTTGGCCGCACAGCGCGGGGGCCGATGGGAATTGCAGCGCTCTGTTGCCCGAGGCCACGGGGAATGCATCCTTGCTGACAATGGAAATGTTCCCGGTCATGGTGGCGAGGACCTCGCCTTCGAAGCCATCCTGCGCGAACATTCCGGGATCGGCGAGGGTCGTGATGCTGGGCAAGACGCCGGTCGCGTTGCCCGCGAGATCGACGGTGCCGCTGGAGATCTTCATCTGGTAGGTGGCGCCGAAGGCCAGCGCCAGGTTCTGAAGAAGGAAGCCGGAAACTCCGTAGGCACTGCCTGCGGGAAGGCTTGTCATGGGAATTGAGTCATTCGCGATGTTCGACCAGAAAGCGGTGGTTCCCGCGGACAACAATTCATTGACGCCCACGCCTTGCACGCCCAGAGGATGCACATTGTTCGTGGAGTTGGGCGCGACAGTGAACACGGGGCTCGCTTGATCCACCACGCCAGTGAGCGTGGCGATGAACGGCGTCCCCGTTATTTCGTCCGTGAAAAGCGTGGAGTACGTGCCCGTGGCGCTGCCGGCGCATCCTGTCGTGGTGGGGCGAAGGGAAACCGTCTGGTAGGCAATGGAAGGGAATGTGCTGTCCCAGCTTCCGCTGGTTAGCGGGATAGTGAACGGGACGCTTTCCTGGGTGCTCCAGAGATCGCCGGACTTTGTCAGGGCAATCTCCATGGCCATGCCATTGGCGCCCGTTGTGAGGGTGTTCGCCCTCCAATCCACCCGAGCTGTGAATTGATGTTGTGAGGGCAAAGCGGCGCCTCCCGCGTCAGTTGCTGCCAGGGTCGCAGTGATGGCGCAGACGGTGGCAGAGGTGGAACCGGAGGCGGCGTCACTCCCGCACCCAATCAGTCCAGCGCCGACCAGGAAAACGGGGAGAAAGGCGGACAATTTTGTCATGTTGGGATCCCTCGGTTGGGCGAAACTTCGCATCGGGCTCAGTGGACTGCAAGACGCGCGCCGGTTCGCGGACGACGACGGCCTGCCACGCGAAAGCGCGAGAAGGCACGGAAATCATCGGGCCATCCTGGCGTGTCGCCGGTTTGTCGCGCGCCCTGATCGCGACATTTCTGGCATGAAAAGGCGGTCGTACCCCGGCGCGTATGCAGGGCGCTTCAGTGAGCCAGTGCCCAGCGCAGGGCCGACTCGAGATCCGAATGGGCGAAATGGAAGCCAGAGGCGACCAGTTTCTTCGGCAACGCTTTCTGGCCCGCCAGTAGCAATTCGTCGCCCATTTCCCCGAAAAGCAACTTTACCGCGAAGGCCGGGAATGGGAGCAGCGTGGGCCGGCCCAATATCTTTCCCAGGGTGCGCGTGAATTCGCCGTTGGGTACCGGTTGCGCAGTGGTGAGGTTCACTGGCCCGGAAAGATCCGCGGCCGTGATCGCGTATTGGATAGTAGCCGTCGCGTCGGCCAGCGAGATCCAGCTCATCCATTGCCGTCCCGTCCCCACCACGACGCCCGCGCCCATTTTGAAGCGTGGAAGCACGCGCGCCAACATCCCGCCCTGGCGGGAAAGTACGATGCCACTGCGCAAGTGAACCGTGCGCAAACCGGCGTCCCGCGCGGGCGCGGCTGCTTCTTCCCACTGGCGGCAGACGTCCGCCAGAAAGCCTTGGCCCGGGGCCGAGGCTTCGTCCAACAGTTCATCGCCCCGCGACCCATAGAATCCGACCGCGGAGGCGCAGATGAAGACTTTCGGCCTGGTTGGCAGTTGCGCAGCCGTCTGGGCGAGCAGGCTGGTGCCCTTGACCCGGCTGTCGCGGATGGCCTTCTTGGTTGCTTCGGTCCAACGAACGTCGATGGGTTTTCCCGCCAGGTGCACCACCGCGTCCACGCCATCCAGACGCGAGGAATCCAGCACCCCAGCCTCGGGATCCCA
>PMKP01000329.1 GCA_003157775.1 Myxococcales bacterium
CCCCGGGCGGCCTTCTCATGGAAGCACGGAGGAACACAGAGATCGGATGAGTAGAAGGGATTTGGGCCGGACAGAACCCAACCCTTCCCGTCATCCGGCTCTGTGTATCTCTGCTCCCTCTGTGTGAAATAGCTGACTTCCTTTCCCGCTCTGTTGGGGGGATGACCCAGGCTACCCGCTTTGGGCATTTCGTCCGACCCATGCTAGCCTCCGCCCCACGATGAAGAGACTGCTCGAACGCATAGGGGATCGTTCCGCCCAGGTGGTGGTGGTTGGCGCCGGCTACGTGGGACTTCCGCTGGCAGTGGAGATCGCCGGGGCCGGGTTCGCCACCACGGCCTACGATCGCATGGGCGCGAAGGTGAACGCCATCAAGTCCGGCCAGTCGCATATCGCGGACGTTCCCTCGTCCGTGCTCGGGCCGCTGGTCGCTCGGGGCAAGCTGCAGGCCAGCGACGATCCCGAGGTGCTGGGCCAAGCCGATGCGGTGATCATTTGCGTGCCCACCCCGCTCAACAAGACCAAAGATCCAGACAACTCGTTCATTCTCGACGCGGCCGAGATGTTGCTGCCGCGCATGCGCCGCCAGCAGATCGTAGTGCTGGAGAGTACCACCTTCCCGGGCTTCACCCGTGAGGTGTTGCTGCCCAAGCTGTCGTCGACCGGGCTCAAGGTTGACCAGGACTTTTTCGTCGCCTTTTCGCCCGAACGCGTGGACCCAGGCAACCCCAGGTTCCATACCCGCAACACACCCAAGGTCATCGGCTCCACCAGCCAGCTCGGACTGCAAGTTGCGGTCGCTCTCTACAGCGCGTTCATCGAACGGCTCATCCCGGTGTCGTCAGCCGACACGGCGGAGATGGTCAAGCTGCTGGAGAACACCTTCCGCGCGGTCAACATCGGGCTGGTCAACGAGGTCGCCATGATGTGCAGCCGCCTGGGCCTGGATACCTGGGAGGTCATCGATGCCGCGGCCAGCAAGCCGTTCGGTTTCATGCCCTTCTATCCCGGCCCCGGCCTGGGCGGGCACTGCATCCCCATCGATCCCCTGTACCTGTCGTGGAAGCTCAAGACCCTCAAGTACAACGCGCGCTTCATCCAGCTCGCGGACGAGGTCAACTCGTCTATGCCAGAATTCGTTGCGGTCAAGGTGGCCGACGCCCTCAACGACCGGGGCCAGGCGGTGCGGGGCGCCAAGATCCTCGTGTGTGGGGTCACCTACAAGCGCGACATCGATGACGTCCGCGAATCCCCGGCTTTCGACATCATCGAGCTTCTGCAGAGGCGGGGCGCTCAGGTGGCCTACCACGACCGGCACGTCCCCCACCTTGACCACGGCGGCGCCACCATCCCGAATGTGCCTCTCGACCGACTGGCTGACTTCGATTGCGTCGTCATCGCGACCGACCACAGCGACGTGGACTACGGCGCACTAGTTGAAAAGGCACGCTTGGTGGTGGACACCCGAAACGCCACCCGCGGCCTGCGCGCGCGCTTCCCGGGCCGGATTGTGCTGCTTTGAAGCCAGTTTGGTGGGGGAAAGACCATACCTGCCCGTCGGCTGGAAACCGGGCGGAAACAGGATTGCGTGTTTTTCCCGCGAATTTCATCACACGCCACCCGAGAAATCGGCTAGAGTCCCTGCGAACGCCAGTTTTCGTGGCGCCCAGGGATGGAGTTGGATCCCCGCCGCGCAGAACAGGTGCTTCTAGGCCCACCCCAAACCAGAAGGAGATACGATGGCTAAAGGTCCCCTTTCCAAGTCTGCCCTAATCCAGATTCTCGCCGACAAGTCTGCCAACGAGCTCACCCGCAAGGATGTCAAGGGCGTGCTTGAGGCCCTGGTCGGCGTTGGCCATGCCGAGCTCAAGAAGAATGGCGTCTTCGTCGTTCCCGGGCTGGTGCGCATGGTCGTCGTCAAGAAGCCGGCCACCAAGGAACGCAAGGGCATCAACCCGTTCACCGGCCAGGAGACGATCTTCAAGGCCAAGCCGGCCCGCAAGGCGGTCAAGGCGCGCGCGGTAAAGGCGGCCAAGGACGCCGTAGCGTAGGCTTGCGAATGCCCGCTTCGGCCGACCGGCTTGAAGTGGGCACTCACCGACCGGGGCGCTCAGGCCCGTGCCAGGCGCCCGCGGTTGGTTGTCTTGCGGGAAGGGGGTGGCGGTGACAGGCGCCGAGAAGCCAGGCTCAGTGTGCCCACCGGCCATGCTCGAATCCGCGGTGATCCTGGACAGCGCCTGCAAGTCATTCGGTGCCTTGCGCGCCATCATCGATCTCACGTTGTCCGTAGTGCCAGGTGAGATCTATGGGTTGCTTGGCCCCAACGGCGCGGGCAAGACCACAGCTTTGCGGATGCTGGCCGGCCTACTCCAGCCTTCGAGTGGCCGAGCTCTCGTGCTGGGCCTAGATGCTGGCTCGGTGCAGGCCAAAACGCGCATGGGATTCCTGAGCGGCAGCACCGGCCTCTATGCCCGGCTGACCCCACGCGAAACCTTGCAGTACTTCGGCCGTATTCACGCCTTGTCCGAAGTCGACTTGCGACGCCGGATTGCCACCCTGGCGCGCTGGTTGGCCCTCGAAAAGCTCCTCGACCGGCGCTGCGAGAGCCTGTCGAGCGGCGAGAAACAGCGAGTTTCCCTTGCGCGAGCCGTGCTGCACGATCCGCCGGTGCTGATTCTTGACGAGCCGACCAGCGGCCTCGACGTGCTGGCCAGCCGATCGTTGCGTGACTTCGTGGACAGCGAGCGCGCCCGGGGCAAGGCCGTGCTCTTCTCCACCCACTACCTGGCCGAGGCCGAGTTGCTGTGCGACCGCATTGGGCTGCTCTTTCGCGGCCGCCTCCTGCGCGAAGGTACGCCGGAAAGCATTCGTGCGGAATGTGGGGCGACCACTCTGGAAGAGGCCTTTCTGAAGCTGGTAGACAGCGAGTGATTGCAGATGTCCCAGCGTCTCGACCACGTCCTGCTCACCCTCGGCAAGGAGCTGCGCGAGTCTCTGCGCGACCGCCGCACCTTGGCGGTCATGATTCTTTTTCCCTTGGTCGTGTACCCGCTCCTCTCCCTGTTGGCGGCTCAGGTGGCCGCGTCAAGGGACAAGACACGCCAGGCCCGACCTTCCCTAGTGGCCGTGGCGGGATCGGGCGGAGCGCGCGACGATTTGGTGGCTCGGATTCGCGAGCGGCCCAAGCTGCTCACCCTGGTTGAACGGGGCAGCCGGGCCGATGTCACGGCCGGCAGACTGGACGGCCTGGTCCAGCTTGGTGAGGCCAGCGTTCGCCACGCCGAAATCGTGTACGACGCTGGCCGCGAGGAGTCCCGCGAGGCAGCCGAACGGTTGTCCGACGTCATCGTCTCGGCCTTGCCCGAGGGTTGTGCGCCCCTATTCTCGCTTGAGAAGCGCAGCGTGGCCCCCGAGGCTGGCGTGGGGGGGTACCTCCTCTCCAAGGTGCTGCCCCTGCTGGTCGTCCTGATGGTGCTGCTGGGCGCTTTCTACCCGGCCATCGACGTCACCGCGGGCGAACGCGAGCGGGGCACGCTCGAGACGATTCTTTCGTCGCCCATCCGGCGCTTTGACCTTCTGCTCGGGAAGGTCTTGGCGGTGACCGCTTTGGCCACGCTGACGGGCCTGCTGAATCTCGCCTCCATGTCGGTGACCTTGATTCAGGTGATGCGGCTGGCGGACCCAGGCTCGACGTTGCCGGTGCCCTGGACCCGCGCCGCTGCCGCCGCCGGGGTGGTGTTTCCTTCGGCGTTCCTGTTCGCGTCGCTCTTCGTCGCGGTCGGCGCCTTCGCGCGCGGATTCAAAGAGGCGCAGCACCTTCTGACTCCCGTGTACTTCTTGTCTATCGCGCCGGCGGTTGCAGGAGCTATCGGCGAGTATCGGCTGGCCGGCCTGGCCGCCTTCATCCCTTGCATGAACGTGACCCTGCTCGCGCGAGATCTGCTGCTCGGCCATGTCCCCTGGTCGGGCGCGCTGGCAACCTTGGCGTCCACCCTGGCCTGTGGCTGCGCTGCACTGGCGGTGGCCGCCCACATCTACAGCTCCGAGCGTTTCGTGGATCCCGGGCCGCGCGAAAAACGGCACGACACGAGCCTAGCTTTTCCACAATCAAACCCGCCCACGGCTGGCCAGGCCATGTTTCTCTACGCGCTGGCCTTCGTCCTTCTCTATTTTGTGTGGTTGCCTTTGCAGCGACGCAACCTCGTGCTCGGGCTGCTGGCCTCGGAATGGGGCGGCTTGCTAGCTCTGGTGGTGCTCTTTGCCTTGGTCACGCGCCGATCTCTGGTGGACCTGTTGCCCATCGTGCGACCGCCTCCGCGTTGCCTGGCCGGCGCGGCACTGGTGGGCCTCTCCGCGTGGGCGGGGGTGGCCATCCTAAGCGAATGGCTGAGCCCGGTACCCAAGGAAGTCATCGAGCAGCTTCGGCGCAGCCTGATTCCCACTGACGGCAGTCGCAGCCTTCTGGGCACGCTGGCCCTGGTCGCGCTGACCCCGGCTGTATGCGAGGAAGCTCTGTTCCGCGGCCCCATCTTGCGCGGGCTGCGCGCGCGGGCTGGCCCCGCGGCGGCGGTGGCCCTGACCGGGCTTCTCTTTGGCGTCTTTCACCTAGAGCTGTCGCGCATCCTGCCCACCGCCTTGCTCGGGGTCCTGCTTTCGCTCGTCGCCCTGCAAAGCGGATCCATTCTCCCCGCCATGCTGGCCCACTTCCTGAACAACGCTAGCCTGGTCGGGCTGGCCTATTTCCGCATCGACGAGCGGGTGGCCGAGGTTGGCACCACGGCGTCCGCGCTCATTTTCGTGGCTGCCGCTCTGCTAACCGCGCTCGGTTTGCTCTTGGTGCACAGCGGCGGTCGCCAAGCAAAATTGTAGTCTACCTGACAATCTGTCTTGTCGGCTCGGCGTTGGGTCTGCTAAGGATTCCCCATGGCTCACGCCGAAGAGAAGAGGATTCTGGGCATTTTGCGCAAGTCCCCGGTGCTGGCCGATGCATCGGCGGACACGCTGACCAGGCTCGCGGCGGCTTCCTTGTTGCAAAGCTACCAGCCGCGTCGGGTTGTGTTCCTGCCGGGTGACCGGGCCGTGGGCGTGCACTTTCTGGCCAGCGGCCGGGTGAAGATCTCGAAGGTCACCCGCGATGGCAAGGAGCTGACCCTGGCCTACCGGACAACAGGGGATTTTTTCGGTGAAGGCGCCCTGCTTGAGGGCGGCCCGCGTGAGGAGATGGTCGAGGCCATGGAGGTGACCGCCACCGTCGAGGTCGAGCGGAGCGCCCTGGACAAGCTCCTGCAGACCAATGCCAGCGTGAGCTATCAGTTTCTGCGCGCCATGATAAACCGCCGGCGCGAACTGGAGACCAAGGTCGAGCAGTTGGTGTTCAAAGACGTGGGCTCCAAGCTGGCCGAGTTGCTCCTGCGCCTGGGTTCGGAACATGGGCTGGAGCACAAGCGTGGCCTGGTCCTGGGGCTGAAGATCACCCACCAGGAGATGGCGAACCTCATCGGCTCGACTCGCGAGACCGTCTCGTTGACCCTGTCGCACTTCAAGCGCAACGGGCTCATCCAGACCGAAGGTCGCAAGGTGATCCTGGTCGACCGCGAAGCGCTACGGTCGCTGGCCTGACGGCCGCTAGTGCCGCTTGCCAGAAATTGCATCGGGAAGACACGCGGATGACGCTCCCTCTGTGGACTGCCGCCGTGGTGGCGTTGCTCGGCGTGCTCATCCTGGCCCACGAGCTGGGGCACTTTCTCGTGGCCAAGCTGTTCGGGGTCAAGGTGCTGCGCTTTTCGCTGGGCTTCGGGCCCAAGCTGTTCAGCTTCACCGCCGGCGCCACGGAGTACCGTCTTTCCCTGCTCCCCTTGGGTGGCTATGTGCGCCTGGTGGGCGAAGAGGCGGGCGAGCCCGTGGCCGACAAGGATCGCGAGCGCGCTCTGTGTACCAAGCCGCTTTGGCAGCGTTTCGCCATTGTGATGGCCGGGCCGCTTTTCAACTTGATACTGCCCATCGGTATCTACTTCGTGCACTACCTGGGCCAGCGCACGCTGCTGCCGCCCACTCTCGGCACGGTCATCGCGGGACTGCCCGCGTCCAACGCCGGGCTGATGCCCGGCGATCGCGTCGACACGGTGGACGGACGCTACATTCGCTATTGGGAAGAGCTGGATGAGGCGATCAGCGCCTCGCCCGGCAAGACCCTGCGCTTCGGTATCCGCCGCGGCATAGAGGCCGAGGAACGAGACGTGACGCCGGCGCGCTGGGAGCGGCGTGGGCCGCTCAACATCAAGGAGACGGTGGGCTGGATCGGGGTCTCGCCGCGTTTCCAGCTTCCTGAGGTTGGCATCATCGATCTGACCTCGCCGGCGGCTCAGGCCGGGCTGCGAACCTTCGACTACATCACATCGGTCAACGGCACGCCGGTGTCGCACTGGAGTGAGTTCGAACGTGCGGTTGCGCGCGCGGGTGCTTCGCCCCTGCGCATCTCATACCTGCGGGGGACGCATTCGGCGCTGCCCTTCGTGCATGTGGAGATCCAAGAACCCGGCACCGCGGTGGTCATTCCCCAGCCGGTGATCGATCCGGTGAGCGGCCGGCGCTATGACACCGGCATGCAGGCATCCGAGTTGTTTGTCTACTCGGTCGAGCCGGGTAGCCCTGCCGATGGCATCGGGCTACGCCGCGGGGACCAAGTGTTGGAGCTGGATGGCCAGGCGCTTCTGCACTGGAACCTTCTGCGCCAGCGGCTGGCGCAGGAACCGCAACGTGAGTTCGGGCTGACCTGGGTCTCGCCGGGCGGGAGTCGCCACCAGGCGACGTTCAAGCAGGAGGTGCACTCGCAGCTCGACGCCTACCATCAGGAAGAGCAGCGTTTGGTTTTCGGCGCCACCAACCGCTTCGCATGGAAGACTGCGGACCCGGTGCCTATCCGAAATCGCTTCTTCTACGCCGTAGGGCACGCCTTCGAGCGCACCGGCGAGATCGTCGTCTTCACCGCCCAGGGTTTTTTCCAGATCATCCGCGGCGAGATGGCGCTGCAGGCGCTGGGTGGGCCCTTGACTATCGGCTACGCGGCGGGCGTGGCAGCCGAGCAGGGTCTGGCCCAGTACCTGTGGCTGATGGCTCTTCTGTCCATCAACATCGGCCTGCTCAACTTCCTGCCCATCCCCATCCTGGACGGCGGCCGGCTGATGTTCATCACTATCGAGCTCTTCAAACGTCGACCGCCCTCGGCGCGGGCGCGCGCGGTGGCCTCCTACGTGGGCATCGTGTTGGTGGTGCTGCTGGTGGCGCTTGCGCTCAAGAACGACATCGTTCGCTTTCTGCTGCCACGGTGAGATCCATGCGCCCAATGCTTGCCTTCGACACCTCGACCCCCTGCGCGCGGGTGGCGGTGCTTTCGCCCGAAGGTGACCGGCTGGCTGCTGCCGAAAAGGTGGCCGCCCGCCATTCGTCCAATCTCTTGAGCCTGTGCGACGAGGTCATGCGCGCGACAGGTGTGACCGTGTCGGACCTGGCCGCGATCGCGTGCGGGGCCGGCCCGGGCAGCTTCACCGGGCTGCGGGTCGGGCTGGCCGTGGCCAAGGGCCTGGCCCTGGCCGACAGGATTCCGCTCGTGCTGGTGTCGTCACTCGATGCGCTGGCCTCGGACCTGGCGGAGGTTTTTTCATGGGAACCCTCAAAGGGTTCCCAAACCCTTCGGCCCCCCACGTCCACCCCCACCCCGCTCGCTTCCCCCTTCGGGGACTTCGGGACCTGCNNNNAAGTGTATGGCCGCCTGTATCGCGTGGCTGACGAAGCGCCCACGCCGATCGGCACCGACGAGCTCGCTCTGCCGCCCGAGGAACTCTGCCGGCTGGTGCAGGCTCAGGCCGCGGGTGCAGCGGTGGTGGCTGGCGGCAATGGGGTAGACCGCTACCTGGAAATCTTCCGCGCGCAGCTTGGCGCCGAGGCCGTGCGGTTCCAAGTCGCGGGCCCCAGCGCCCTGGCCG
>PMKP01000243.1:0-323 GCA_003157775.1 Myxococcales bacterium
GCCGCGGCCTGCGAGCCGCGCAAGGCGCGTTCGACGATGCGCTGCAAGTCCATGTCCAAGGTCAAGACCAGGTTGTTGCCGGGAACCGCCGGTTGACTTATCGGTCCCTCCACCAGATCGGCGATGCGCACGTCGGTGCGGCGCAGACCGCGCCGGTTGACCACCATCCGTTCGAATCCCTTCTGGCCGCGCAGGTAGGGCTCCCACTGGTGTTCGATGCCCGTGCGCCCCACGGAGTCACCCGATCGGTAGCCCTCGTCCTTGCGCGTGCGCAGCTCCTCGGCCGAGACCTCGTTCATGTAGCCGATGGCGTGGCTGGCCAG
>PMKP01000243.1:413-1642 GCA_003157775.1 Myxococcales bacterium
TCGTGGGTGAGCTGGGAGGGCAGCACCTGAACATCGTAGGAAGGAACCATGGTGGCCAACACGCGGCCCTTGTGGTCGCGGATCTGACCGCGAACTGCAGGAAGCACCACGGTGCGCACGATGCTGTCGGCCGTCGTGCGGTAGTAGCTGTCGCCNNTCGGGGAGTTCGGCGTCTTGCCCGGCGATATCCATGGCTGGGGATTAGCGCGGTGGCAGTCCTGGCCCCAGCGCGCGCGCACGTCGGCGCGACAGCCCGACCCGCAGCAGTGCCGGGTCGAGGCGGCCGTCGAGGCGCCCGAGTAGCCAGAGCACGGGCGGTCCAAATACAGCCGTGAGCAGGGCTTCGAGTGGCGCCAAACGGAGACCACCGTAGCCGGTTTCTGGGCTGACCTGGGCGCGTACCACGACAATAAGCACGGCGGAAAGCAGGCTGGCCACGAAGGCCGCCGCTGCCTTGAGTACCACGCCTCGCACCGCCAGGCGCGAAGCCAAAACCCGGGCAAACAGCGCCATCACCAGAAACACGAAGGCGTGAACTCCGCGTGGCGCCCCGGACACCAGGTCGAAGAGATAGCCGAGCGAGAGTCCAACCAGCGCGGCCGAGCCCGGCGTCCATTTGAGCGGCGATAGGCCGATGTACAGCACGGTGAGCAGGCCCAGGGTCGGGGTCACCAGGTGCACCGGTGCGAACTCCATGACCGTGGACTGCAGCAAGAGCAGCAGCAGGCCGACGATCAGGGTGGCGAGGGAGCGCACTAGCGATACACCCCCAATCCGTGGCTAGGGACAAGCGGCTTGTGTGTACCTGCTTCTGGGTCCGCGGGCGGGGCGGGCGCCACCACGACCAGCACCTCGGAGAGTCGTGCGAAGTCCACGTCGGGCGAAACCTCCAGTTCCTGCGACAGCCCGGCCGAGTTGCGGGTTACTTTGCTGACCTTGCCCACCGGAAGATCGCGCGGAAAACCGGCCAGGCCGCTGGTGACCACCAGGTCGCCCTCCTTGGCCTGCTCGCCTTGCATCAGGTATTCGATGGCGCAGCGGTAGCCATTCTCGCCCGGCTTGCCGCGCAGAATGCCGCGACCGCCACTGCGTGGCAGCACCACGTCGATGGCCGAGCGGGGATCCACCGAAAGCAGAATGTCCGAGGTGTCGCCTGCGACGCGGTTGATCCGACCCACCACACCGTCGGGCGTGATGATCGGCATGCCACGGCTGACCAGGCCTTCCCC
>PMKP01000243.1:1746-48067 GCA_003157775.1 Myxococcales bacterium
TCAGGCGACTTGGCGCTCTGGCGTAGCAGGAACAGGGCGGCGAGAAAGGCCGCCATGATGATCACCGCCTCGCGGATTTTCTGTCGGTGCCCCGACGGGAGCATTCCTGCGTTCACAGCGATTGCAATCTAGGGCGGGGAGACCCGACGATCCACTCGAAACGCCACGCGAGACGGAAAACTACTGCAGGGCAACTTCCTTGAGCAGGGCCAGCTCGTCGAGGGCGCGGCCAGTTCCCAGCACCACGGCGCACTCGGGCGAGTCGGACACCATGACCGGCAACCCGGTCTCTTCCCGCAGCAGCACGTCCAGATTACGCAAGAGCGAACCGCCGCCGGTGAGAACGATGCCGCGATCTACGATGTCGGCGGCCAGCTCGGGAGGGGTACGTTCCAGCACCGAGCGCACGGCCTCCACGATGGCACCTATCGGTTCGGCCAGCGCCTCGCGGATTTCGTCGCTGGTCACCACGATGGTCTTGGGCACGCCAGCGATGAGGTCGCGGCCTTTGATCTCCATGGACTCGATCTCGTCCAGCCGGTAGGCGTTGCCAATCTGCTTCTTCACCAGCTCCGCGGTGCGCTCACCGATGAGCAGGTTGTACTTGCGCCGGATGTAGGCCACCACGGCTTCGTCCATCTTGTCGCCTGCCACCCGGATGGACCGGGCTGCGACGATGCCGGAGAGCGAGATCACCGCCACCTCGGTGGTGCCACCCCCGATGTCGACGATCATGTTGCCCGAAGGCTCTGTGACGGGCAGGCCGGCGCCGATGGCGGCCGCCATGGGTTCCTCGATCAGGTAGACCTCGCGCGCGCCGGCGGCCAGGGCCGAATCGCGCACGGCGCGCTTCTCGACCTCGGTGATGCCCGAGGGGACGCCGATGATGATGCGCGGTTTGACTAGGGTCTGCCGGTTGTGCACGCGGGTGATGAAGTAACGCAACATCGCCTCAGCCACCTCGAAGTCGGCGATGACACCGTCCTTCATGGGTCGCACGGCTGCGATGTTTCCAGGTGTGCGCCCCAACATCTCCTTGGCCTGCTTGCCCACGGCCAACACCTTCTTGGTTCCGTTGCCGGTGCGCTGAACCGCCACCACCGACGGCTCGTTCGACACGATTCCCTTGCCGCGCACAAACGTCAACGTTGTCGCCGTGCCAAGATCAATGGCAAGGTCGTTCGAGAAGAGCCCATAGACCCAGTCGAGGAGCATTCAGTTGTGCCGTGTGTGGGTGGCCTGGTTGCCGATACAACGCGCAGAGCCGAGCCGCCGCAGTAGTGGTATTATCACACAGCGGCCCGATAAGCCAACCGCAGTTCGCGTCACTAGAAGCCAGCCACGCAAGGTGCTGCGCTTTCCGCCGCGGCCGTGCTAGATTGCCGCACCTTTTGGCCCTATAGAGCCCAGTGAAACGGAGGCCTTGCTAAATGCTCGAGCAGATGCGTCAACAATCCCGATCCCTGCTCATCTACCTGCTGTTCTCGATCGTGATTGTTGTGTTCATTGTCAACTTTGGCCCGCAGTCCATCGGCGGCTGTGGCATGCGAATGCCGAACCGGGTGACCGAGAGCACCGCCCGGGTGGATGGCCACACCCTGACCCTCAAGGATTGGACCTACGCCTACACCATGCTCAACGCGGGATCGATTTCTCCGCAGCAGGCCAAGGAGATCCGCCTGAAAGAAACCATCATGGATCTGCTGATCGACCGTGAGCTGCTGGCGGGCGAGGCAGAGCGATTGGGGTTTCGCGTGGGCGATGAAGAGGTCGAGGACCTCATCGCCGAAGCCAAGATGTTCAGTATGGGGCGAGAGCAGAAGCTCCCCTACGTGGAGCATGAAGGCAAGTTCTCCTACGACGCCTTCCGCAAGTTCGTGCAGTACCACCTGGGGATGTCGCCCAAGTCCTTCATCGAGCAGCAGCGCCGCGAACTCATGGCGGCCCGCATGCGGAATCTCTTGCGTTCGGGGGTTGCCGTGTCGCCGGACGAAGTCAAGGACAACTACCTGCGCCAGTCCGACCGGGTCAACCTGGAGTACCTGCGTTTCCCGATCCACCGCTACGAGAACGAGGTTGAACTGCGGCCCGACGAGATCGCAACCTACGCCAAGGCCAACGATGACAAGTTGAAGAAGCTATATGACCAAAGAAAGATGGCGCTCTATGAAAAGCAGCCCAAGCAGCGCAGGCTGCGCTTCCTGCTGGTCGCGGTTCCCAGTGACGCTGATCCCGACAAGATCGCTGAGATGGGGAAGCGGGCGGATGCCCTGGCGGTGCGCGTGCGCAAGGGCGAGTCCCTGGCCAAGCTGGCCAAGGCGTCTTCTGATGATGCCAATAGCCGGGCGCGGGGTGGGGATTTGGGATGGCAACGCAAGGGCGGTACGACGTTGGGCTCTGAGGTTGAAGACAAGGTGTGGGCGGCCAAGGACGGCGACCTGGTCGGCCCGGTGAAGATCGCGGGCGGTTTGGCCTTGGTTGTGCCCGAGGCCACCCGCGAGGGCGAGATTCCCTTCGAGCAGGCGCGCCTGGAGATCGCCGAGTCCGAGTTGCGCCAGGAGCGCTCACAGGCGCGCGCCAAGGCCGAGGCCGAGGCAGCCCTGGCCAAGGCCAAGGCAGAGCCCGGCAAGAGCTTGAAGGATCTCTTCCCGGCCCCTGACAACGATGACAAAGCTGGCAAGAGCAACACTCTCCACGCGGAGGAAAGCGGCCTCTATGCGCGCCGTGGGTCCATGGTGCAGGGCATTGGCCCCGCGCCCAGCGTAGCCAAAGCGGCCTTCGCGCTGACTAGCGAGGCACCACTCGGCGGACCTTTCCAGGAACTGGGCAGCTTCATCGTGGTCAGGCTCAAGGATCGCCAGAGGCCCGACATGGACGAGTTCGCAAAAGAGGAGCATCGGATGGAAGCCGATGCTGCTCAGCAGAAAGGCCAGGCGGTGGTGATGGACTGGGCCCGGCGGCGTTGTCTGGAGGCCAAGGAAGCGAGGAAGATCGACGTGAACCTGGATCTCCTGCGCTACGAGGGCGGGCCCGAGGGTGCTGTGGCCTATGAGCCCTGTTCCCCGCCGCGTTTCTAACATGGGAACCCTGAAAGGGTTCCCAAACCCTTCTGCCCCCCCCGCCACCCCCCCCCGCTCGCTTNNCGGCGGGCTCCCCACGCGACCGGGTGAATTCGTGAGGTACCGCCCGAGCCAATGAGTGCCAACCATGGACCGGGGGAGGGGCCGAGGCCGCCTTCCGGCGAGGCATCTCGGCAGCCGACGCGCCGGCCTCGCTGGGTCACCGTGCTTGCCGTGCTCATGTTGCTGGCTGGCGCGCGTCTGTTTCTTGGCAGCCTGACTGACCTACGCCGGATGGTGACGGGCCGATCGATGGCCGAGGTCCGCTTGGAAGGCTTGGCCGATGCCGATCAGGAAGTGCTCATCCGCGGGCAGCTCGCCCTCGACGAGGCCGTGGATCGATCTCACCCCGTCGCAGCCACGGTGCAGGCTGCCGCCCGGTTGGCGCTGGCGCTGGTCTTCCTCTTCGCCGTGGCAGCGGTGTTTTCCGACGATCCTCGGGGTCGCCGTGCCAGCGTGCTCGCTGCTTGGGCCGGAATGGCTTTGCACGTGGGCAGCGGGGTTTTCGTGCTCACGGTCGTACGCGGGGGGGTGGCGGATGCGGTGCCGGTGTTGCAGCAAGTGGCCGCCAAGGCGCATGCACGAACCGGGGATGCGCCGCCCACTGCAGCCACCCTGGCCCAACTGGCCTCCACCCTCATGATTCAAGTGCCCCTTCTCGCCGCGGCGCTCGGCGTCTTGTTCAGCGTCTTGCTCCTCGTCACCTTCGGTGGACGCCGCGGCCGCCTGTTCTACAATGACGGTGTGAAGGCGGATCATGGCTGACACAGAAGGGGCATTCCGACTCACCTTCGTCGAGGGGCGAGGGCTTCTGAGCTTGGCCGGTCGGGACCTTTCTGCGTTTGGCCGGGTGGAGAAGTTGGAGTTGGAGATCCCGGACCTACGCTTCCCGTTCGATCTGTCAGGGGGAGTGACCCGGTTCAAGAATCACCGCCTCAGGCTGCGCGAGATGGCGGTGTCGTTCGCGGCCGATGATCTGGCTGGCTTCTTGCGGGAGGCGCGCCTGGCGGACTATGGCCTTTTCGGCCCGCAGGTGGAACTCCACGATGGCCTGGTTCGCGTTGGGGCGCGGGCTGTGCTCGGGGATCGGCAGGCTGAGTTCACCGCTACCGGTGCGCTCACCATGGTGCAGCCGGGCCGCGCCCGCTTCTCTATCTTCGACGTGCGGGTGTACGGCTTTCTTCCCGTGCCCCCGCCCTTGCTGGTGACCGCGCTCTTCACGGCCCTGGGCGCTGCCCCGTCGCGCCAGCTTGACCAGGGCGTCGCACCGCTCTTGCATCTCGAGGGTGCGACTGACTTGGAGATCGATGTGCGCGAGCTGGCTTTGCTGGCCCTTTTGCCCATGCACGGGTGGCGGATGCCGGAGCGTCGGCACTTGGATGGCACCGCCTTGTGCGTCGAGTCGGCGTCGCAACGTCTCACGGTTGCTTTCTTCTCCTCCCAGGATTCCCCCGAGTCAGTGAGATCCCCGGTCATGTCGCCTCGCCTGGCTGAGCATACTGCGGCCATGAGCCGGCTGGCGGGGGCCGAGAGCGCGCTTCTGGCCGGGGACGTGGCGAGCGCACTTGACAGCTATCGACAGGCGGCACCGCTGGAGACCGGAGATCAAGCGGGAACGGCTCGCTTGCTCGATCTGCTCACCTCGGCGGCAGAGACCTTGCCCGAGGCCGAGGCCACAGCCTCGGCCGCGCTGGAACGCTGGCCAGGACTTGCCAGTGCGCTCTTGGCCGAAGCCGTCGCTGCGAGCGAGGATGGTCGCCCTGTGCAGGCGGCCGAGTTGTTCGAGAGCTTGGCCGACAGTAACGACGGCTCGCACATGGACCGCGCTGCTGCCTTGCTGGCGGCGGCGCGCGAATGGGCACGGGCCGAGCAGATGGATCGTGCCGGCAAGGTGCTGGAAGAGTCGCTCGGCCAACGCCTGAGGCTTGGCCCCGCGGTTCGTGCCCTGGCCTTGCGTTTTGGGGCGGAAGGTCGCTGGGACGAGATCCTGCCCATGTTGGGGCGGCGGGCGCTCGACGGCAACTCCGGATCGGCAGACGACGTGGGCGCCACCATTGAGATAGCCGAGTTGGCAGTAGCCTCGGGCGAGCCGGATCTTTGCGCCAAGGCGGTGGATGGCCTCGATGAGCTGCTCTCGCGCGAGAATTGGCCGGATCCCGCTGTGCCGCGTGCCGAAGCGGCACGCCAGATGGCCGGGTTGTGCTTGGTGTTGGGAGACGAGGAGGCTGCCATCGAATGGCTGAACGACTGTCTGCAGGGCGAAGCGCCGGGCCCGATCGCGCAGGCGGCCTGGCAGCGTCTGGTGGACACATACGCACAACGAGGCGACGCCGCAGCGGCGGCGCAAGCCTTGGCGGCGTGGGCAGCCGATGCGCGCACCCCAGATTCGGGCGAACAACGGGCGGCGCGCCTCTGTGAGGCGGCTCGGCTGGTAAATGAGACGTCGCCGGGGGTGGAGGAGGCGGTGAACCTGCTGGAATCGGCGTTGCGTGTGGATCCGACCTGCGCGGCGGCGCTCGACGCCCTGGAGGCAATCGCGGGCGATACCGGCGACTGGGTCGGGCTGGCCGAGGTGTTGCACCGGCGATTGGCCGAGGTCAGGCCAGAAGAGGCCAAGGTGCTGCTGCAGCGGTTGGGCTCGGTGTTGGGAGAAAGGCTGCGGGACGAAAAGGATGCGTTGGCCACCTACCAGGTGTTGCTCGATCTCGACTTGGGGAATGCGGAGGCGCGTCTTGGCCTTGCCCGTCTGCTTTGGCGCATGGGGGACTGGGAGGAGAGTCAGCGTGAGTATCGAGAGCTACTGACCCGTCCGGCATGCACAATCGCCGTGATGGGCGAGGCCCACCTGCGCAGCGCACAGGCAGCGCAGGCCGCGGGGCAGACGGAGCAGGTTGAGACCTCGCTTGCCGCGGCCCTCGCGCTCGAGCCCGATGGGGCACCCCTTTACTTCCTAGTCGAGGCTCTGCAGGCGCTGCGTCGGCAGAACCAGTTGGCCGAGTGCCTGGTTCTGCGCGAGCAAGCCCTGGATGAGGGCCCGGCGCGCATCGAGGTCACGGCGGCGCTGGCCGAGGTGTTGCAGCAGATGGGCAAGCTCGACGAGGCGGAAGCGGCTTGCCGGCGCCTCTTGGAGCAGGCTTCCGACCATGTACGCGGCCTTGAATGTCTGGCCGCGATTTGTCGCCAGCAATCCCGCGGCGATGAGTTGGCGGCGCTGCTCGATCGCTTGTGGGCGGTCCTCCAGGGTCAGGATGCGCTTTCGCGACAAGAGCGCGAGTCGATCGGGCTGGAGTTGGCCGGCCTGCTGTCGCAGAAGGATGACGGCCGTGCCCAAGCGGAATCCATCCTACGGCGTTTGGCCGATGACGGCTCCCGCGCTGCGATCGAGGCGCTCGGCGATCTCTTGACCAAGCAGGGTGCGCTTGACGAGGCGGATGTCCTCTTGCTGGAACAGGTGGACGGCGAGACCGACGGAGCGGCGGCTGCGGCTTTGCTAGTCGAGCGAGCCCGGCTGCACCTGGCCCGCCCCGATGGCGAAGGCGCCGCGCTTGCGCTTCTGCAGGCGGTGGGGCGCGCCCTCTTGCCCGAAGACGCGCTCGGTCTGCGCGCCGACTTGGCGGAGAAGGCCGGTGACACCATCGACGCGATCGCCTGCTGGCAACGCCTGCGTACCCTGCGCAAGGATGACCGCGCGGCGCGAGAGGAAGTGGATAGACGGCTGGCGGCGGTGGTAGTGCATCCCACGGTATCGACGGCAACAGCCCGGGCGATGCTGGAGGAGCTGCACAACGCCAATCCCACCGATGCGGCGCTGGCCGAGTCTCTATTTGCCGTGTACGGTCGGCTGCCTGACGTACAGGAGCGCGACCGAGCCTGGGCTGGCTTGTTGGAAAGAGTGCCTGGGCTGCCTCCTTCCTGTCATGCGCGCTGGCACCTGGCCCAGGCCGAAGCCGCAGAGCGAAGAGGGAACGCTGCTTGGGCCGAGGAGGAGTTGGCGCGTGCGAACGCGCTCGATAGTGGAGCCCAGGCTCGCGCCGGCCAGCTCACCGTGCAGGCGCGGCTTGTTGCCGGGCGGGGCCAACTCGACGAGGCGCGCGCCTTGCTTGATGAGGCGCTCACGCTTCAGCCCGACCATGCGGGCGCACTGGCCGCGCAGGCAGAGCAGGCCTACTGCGCACAGGACTGGGACAAGGCATACAAGGCCTACGCACGCCTAGCCACGCTGCCTGATGCGGCTGCCGTTATCGCTCCTGACCTGCTGGCCTTGCGTCGTGCGGAGCTGGCCGAGATGTTCGGTGAGCTTGGGGAGGCGGAGAACGCCTATCAGGAGCTTGCCCGCCTGGATGCCCAGCACGCCGGCGCGCGCGAGGCGCTGGCGGGCTTTGCGTTTGCGCGCAACGACCGTGCTGGCGCCGCCGCGAAACTGGAGGAGGTGCTGCGCCTCTTGCCGCGGGATGCGGTTGCGCGCTTGACCGACATACGGCACCGACTCGGCGAGACCTACCTAGCTCTCGGGAATCTGGTGGCCGCCCAGCAGAACCTGGAGATGGCGCTGGCCAGCGATCCCGATCGCACGGGAGTTCTCGAATGCCTGGTGGACACCTACCAACGGCTGGGCCTGCATCGCGAAGCAGCGGCGAGCTGTGAGCGACTGGCCCGCAAGCTAGTCGATCCACACGAGAGGGCTGAGGTGCTGTATCGCAGGGGAGAGATTTTGCGGGTCACGCTGGGCGACCTCGACGGGGCCAACGACGCGTACCTGCGGTCCTCGGATCTGGATCCCAACTTTGCCCCCACCCTGGCTCGCCTGGTGACCTACTACTGGGAGCGGGGAGATTTCGCCAACCTGGCCGAGGTGGGCAGTGGCCTGATTGGCAGCCACAAAAAGTCGCCGTCGGGCGAGACTGACCTCCCGTTCGTGGTGGCGTTGGCCGCCATCCTGGTAGGCAAGGACGAGGAATTGACCCGCAGCGCTCTGGCCGAGGTGCAGTTCGAGGCGGACCCGATAGCACGCCGTTTGGGCGAGCTGGCCCACCTGGCGTGCAAGCCCGCCCTGCCCGGCATGGCCGGGGCTGGCGGCAGCGAAAGCGGCATGCGCAGGCTGCCACCGGATCGAGGCGTCTTCGAGAAACTGGACGCGGTCTTTGCGTCCATGCGCATGGCAACCCCGCTGCAATTCGAAGCAGACTTGTGCGCCGCCGCGCTTAGGGGCGTGCTGGGTGACCCGGCGGATGTTGGCCTGGCGCTGCTCTCGGCCTATCTGCAACAGCGATGCGGCCGGCTGGCCCTCGCGCGCGCGGCGCGGGATCTGGCGCTCTTCCTCGACCCGGACTTGGCGTGCAAGGGCAGCATTGCGAACCTGGGCGCCCATAACTCTGCGCTCGCGGCGGCGTGGAATTCCTCGGTGGTCGAGCATCCCCTGTGCCGCGGGCCACTACGCCACGTCCTGCGCGCGCTGGCACCGGCCTTGGCGGAGGTGCCCCATGCCGGCGGCGGTCCGATTGAGGGGGCACCGCTAGGGTCCAAGGCCGAGGCGGTTTTCCAGGAGCTGCGCGACCGTTTGGGGGCTCCTGTTCTGCGAGCCGTGGTGCGGGGCGAGGGGGCGGACGTCACCTTTGCCGCTTCCCGGCCGCTCACGGTCATCATGGGACAGAGGGCTGAGGAGCTGGATGTCGCCGAGCTGCGCTTCTTGGTCGGGCGCGCACTGGAGCAGGCGCGGGCGGGGACGCTGGCGGTGGCGCGCCTGTCACTCGACAACTTGCGCGGACTTCTGCGCGGGGTGATTCGCGCGGTGTCTACGGGCGCACCCGACGGGGAAGTAGGCGGACAGGACAGCGAGAGTGATCGGGCAGCCAGATGGGCGACGCTTTTGTCCCAGCCTCAGATCGCCAGGTTCATGCCCACCGGAAAGGTTCGCGCCGACTTGCTGGTCGATGCGGGTGAGGCGCTGGCGCGGCCGCCCGACCTGGAAGGTTACGTGCGCGGCTGTCGCTACACCGCCGACCGGGTCGGACTGCTCTGCTGCGGCAGCCCGTTGGTGGCGCTGCGAGCGCTGGCCGGTCAGTTGAAGCACGAGGGAACCTCCCCAGCCGAGCAGGGCGCGCGGCAGGAACGGGTCCGCAGCTCGACAGCCCTGCGGGAGACCATTGCGTTCATGTTGTCGGACGACTACGCGTCCCTACTGGAGGACTGAATTGATTGGGGTATTCGATTCCGGCTTCGGAGGTCTGACAGTACTGTCGGCGCTGCTTGAGCGGCTGCCCGTCTATGACTACCTCTATCTCGGCGACAGCGCGCGCAACCCCTATGGTCCCCGCAGTCTGGAGGTCGTGCACAGTTTCACGCGCGAGGCGGTGGAGTTTCTCTTCGACGCCGGTTGTCCCTTGGTGGTGTTGGCCTGCAACACCGCTTCGGCGCAGGCTCTGCGCACCCTCCAGCAACGGCACCTGCCCGCGCACCGGCCCGACCGGCGTATTCTGGGTGTGGTGAGACCGTCGGCCGAGGCGCTGGCCGGCCTGCCCCCGGGCGCCATTCCGGGCGTGACTGCGCCGGCCCTGACCACCGGCACAGTGGCGGTGTTGGGCACGAAGGGCACGGTGGCGTCGGGATCCTACGCGCTGGAGTTGGCAAAATTGGCGCCCGGGCTGCGCTTGATTCAGCGGGTTTGCCCACTGTGGGTTCCTCTAGTCGAAGCGGGTGAGCTATCAGGCCCTGGCACTGAGTATTTTCTGCACAAAGATTTGGATCCGCTGCTCAGGGCGTTTGATCCGCCGAGTCGCATACTGCTCGGGTGCACGCACTACCCGTTGTTGCTGCCTGCGATTCGCCCCATGGTGCCGCCCTCAGTGGAGATCATCGCGCAAGGCGGGCTGGTCGCCGATCGCTTGGCCGACTGGCTGGTGCGACACCCCGAGATAGAGCGGCGGCTTTGGCGCAACGGCACCCGGCACTACGCCACCACTGACGATCCAGAGTGGTTCGCCCGGCAGGGAGAGGCCATTTTGTCGACGCCGATCGAGGTCGAGCGGGTGCGACTGAAACCGTTTCTCGAATAGCCCGGCGGGACTTGACCTCCGGGCACAACCTACCGATGCTTGTATGAGAGGCGACGTTCTATGTGCCGGCATCTTCTCCCCCTGCTTGCGATTGCCTGTCTTGATCTCATGGCGTGTCAGCGCCCGGGGCCGCGCGTTTGTCCCGAGGGCATGTCACTTGACGGGAAACAGTCAAAGCCCGGCCATTTCGATTGGTGTCGCAGCAAGGACGGCCGGCGTGCTCAGTACATCGAGTTTCAGCCCGGCGGCAAGGAGAAGCGGCAGATCTGTGAATTTCGCGACGGCCGGCCAGAGGGGCCTTTCGCCGCCTGGTTTCCCGGCGGCAAAGTGTGGATCGAGGGACAGTTCTCGGCCGGTCTTCCGGATGGCCGCTGGAGTCAGTGGGACAAGTCTGGCTTGAGGGCCGCCGAGGGCGAATACCGCGACGGTCGCTTTATCGCCGGCGCGCCCGTGGCTAGCACGGCCGTCTGCGACAAGCTGCGCCCGCCGTAGGTGCGAAACTTAGATCCTGAAGAAGATGTTCTGCTGGGTCGCGCTCAGAACGCCATTCCACAGAGCGCCGTCCAGATCGATCTTCTGACGTTCGCCGGTCGCCAGCTCGATGGGGACATGGGTGAAGTAGTTGTTCCAGTGGCCGATGACAATGCCGGTTATGCCCGCCATGGCCGCGTGCACGGCGTTCTCGGCTAGCAGGTAGCAGAAGATCGCATCGGCCGAGTTCGCGGCCACGCTGCGGATGTGATAGCTGGGGTCGAGATACTTGATGGACACGTCCTGGCCCAGCTTCTTAAAATGCCGGCCCATCTCGTCGTTGAGGAGCACCCCGATGTCGTGCTTGAGGAGGTTGCCCGAGGCGTCCTTCTTCGCCTGCACCCCGGCGAACAGGGATTGCCCCGCGCCCTCGGCCACCACAATCACCGCGTGACGGGATTCGGCAAGTTTGCGCTCTACCGCCTTGCACAGCCCGTGTTCCCCCTCCAGGGAGAAGTTGATCTCGGGCACCAGGCAGAAGTCGACCACCGAGTTGGCCAGGGTCACCGCTGCGGCGATGAAGCCCGAGTCGCGTCCCATCAGTTTCACGATCCCGATGCCGTTGTCGGCGCCTTCCGCCTCATTGTGCGCGCAAGTGATGATTTCGTCGGCGGCCTGGACCGCGGTCTCGAAACCGAAGGTCTTTTCGATGAAACGCAGATCGTTGTCGATGGTCTTGGGAATGCCGATGACGCTGATGGGACGCTTGCGGCGCGCGATCTCGTCGGCTATCGCCTTGGCCCCGCGCAGGGTCCCGTCGCCCCCGATGCAGAACAGCAGGTTGATGTGCATTGCCTCCAGGGTATCGACCATGGCGCCGGGATCTTGGTCGCCGCGCGACGAGCCCAGGATGGTTCCGCCGCTCTTGTGGATCTCGTCCACCAGCCCGGGCGTCAGGTCCATCGGGGCGTGGCGGTATTTGGCCACCAGGCCCTGATAACCGTACCGGAAGCCCTTGATGGCCGTGACCTCATAGTCATGGAAGAGCACCGTCACCAGACCCTTGATGACGTTGTTGAGGCCGGGGCACAGCCCCCCGCAGGTGACGATGGCGGCCCGCGTGTTTGCGGGGCAATGGAAGATCTTCGCGCGCGGCCCGGCTTTCTGGAAAGCCGGGAATACCTTGGCGCGTTGCTGGAGCGAACAGATGTTCTTCACCTGGCTGGCAAAGGTGATCTGTTCCTGATCGTCGACGAATCGGCGTCCCCGCAAAGGCGAAACTTCGCTGCAGGATCCAAGGGAGTGAACCGCGAAGCTGCATTGGTCGGGGTTCTTCAGGATGTCTTCGTAGATCATGCTCGCTCCAATGATGGCTAGGAAATTGGCAATGAGCTGGGCGTCCAGGCCTGGGTGATGCGGGCTAGAACGCCATGTCGAACCCGAGCTGTTCGGCGAGATCACGTAGGGCTTGGGGAGGACGGCGGCGGTTGGCGCGGAAGATGGAGAGGTGTTCCCACACCGCCTCCTGGGCGCGAAGGGCATGCTCGCTGTCGGGCCGCAGGGCCGCACGCTTGACCAGCACAAGAGCCATTCTCCAGGCTGCTCGGTTGGCCGAGCTGGGCGGCAGAGCCTCGAGGAACCTGGTCAGGGCGATTGCGAAGAGGCGCGCCAGAGAGGCGGTCTCGTCGTCGGACAGCGGGCCTACCAGATCGGCCACGTCCAGCAGCTCTTGGCAGCCGGCCGTGGTGGTGGCCTGCCCGGCCAGGCGGGGCAGGGCACCCACACGCAGGGCCAAAGCGGCGTCGGGGTCGAGGTCGGCCAGGGCGAGCCGTTCCTGGCCGATCTGGCATGCGAAACCCGCCTTGCCGTCATCTTGGGCGAAGAACGCAAGCTCGGTGGTTTCGCCGGTCCGGCGGTGTATCACGGTGGCCCGGCCGGCCATCGTCAGCTCGGTCGGAGCAGAGGGCCGGGGAACCATAGCGATGTCGAAGCCGGGCACCTCGCGCGGCGTGGCCGGCCCTGAGGCAAGGGCAGCAAAGGCCGCGCGCGCAAGGGCGCGGGCCGGGGTGACGCGCGCTTGGCACGCCCGGCGGAAGACATCGGCTCCGGTGCCGAGGCTGGGTTGGTTGCTCTTGGCCTGCGCCAAGATGTCCAAGAATGCACTTTCAGGCGGGCGGCCGCCCAACCCGTGCCAGACATCCATGGCGTGGGCCGCGCGCCGCAAGCCGATCATGCTCTCCAGACCCGCAATGTCGTCGAAGAACCAGGCGCAGCTCGCGTACATGAGAAGCAAAGATCGCTGCATCTCCATCAGCCCGAGTGCGCGCCGCGCGGCTTGCGTCTGGCCGTGTCTGAGTGGACCGCGGCCCATGGACTGCAGGTAGCGCAGGCGCTCCTCAGGGGACGCATCCACGATCTCGCCGTAGGCATCGCGGGCCTGCCAGGGATCCGCGAAGAGTTTGTCCCCCACCTCTGCGAAAAAATCAGCCGCCCGGTCGCGCAGCCGATCGAGTGCTTTGCGCAGAGGGCCGCGCCAGGCCTGGCTCCATCCCCGGCTGGTGTCCATGGCGCAGCCACAGTGCCGGCGCCAGCGGCCCACCCCGTGCGAACAACTCCACGCGGTTCCCTCGCCGTCGGGGCCCGGGTGCAGCCGGGCTTCCCAGGTGGGAGGCTGGCGCGCAAGAAACGTCGCCAGGTTGGTGACCTCGATGCCTGCCGAGCCTGCCGCAACGTGGGTGGCGTAGGCCAGGGTCAGATCCGAGAATTTCTTGTGGTGGCCGTACAACTCGCCGTCGGTGGCCGCCAGCACCAGGCGCCGGCCTTCCGCGCTGGAACGATCGCCCGCGCTGCGCACGGCGGCCAGGAAGGTGCCGGCGTCGCGGCTGGCGGTGCCGAAGGCCAAGTCGCGCGAGACCGGCCCGTCGAAGATGGCCAGGGCGATGGAGCGTCCCGAGCCGTCAGGATGCAGCCAGCGGTAAAGGCGTCCGGTATCCAGCGTGTTCGGGTTGACCGAGATCCAGTCCTTGCCTGGCTGCCGAACCGCCGCGACTTGCTCGGGCGCCAAGATGGTGAAGCGGACTTGTGCGTCGATGAGCGCCTCGAGCGTGGGCGTGTCCACCGCGGTCTCAGGCAACCAGATACCCTCGGCGTCACGGCCGAAGCGGCTGCGGAAATCTTGCAGGCCCCAGGCGATCTGGGTTTGCCGGTCCCGCGGCGACAGCAACGGCGTGATGGGGTGCGCCCAGACCTGCGCCAAGCCACCGCCCTTTCCCAAGCGTCGGTATTGGGATGCATCGCCTTCCCGGATGCGCCGGTTGGCTTGCGGATCGTGACGTTCGATCCAGCGCGCGAGGGTGGGGCCAAAATCGAAGGTCAGCCGATCGTAATTGTTGACCAGGGCTTTGATCTTTTCCGCGCTGTGGACAATCCGTGCGTAGGCGTTGGCACGATAGCATTCTGCGTGGATGCGCGCGTTCCAATCGTGAAAAGGCGCGGCCCCGGGTTCACGAGGCACCTCGTCGGTCCAGGGGTTCTCGCGCGGCGGCTGGTAGAAGTGGCCGTGAACCACGAGGGCTAGGGGACGGGGCTTGGCCATGGGAGCGGCACTAGAAATCGCGGGCGCGGGTCAGCCAGGTGTCCACCGCCTTGCCCACGACAGTGATCCCACCCTCGCTCACGTGGTGGCGGACGGCGTCCCGTGCCAGATCGTGGCCAATGTGGTCACCAGGAGCGACGCGAACGTTTTTGTCGATGATGGCGCGCTGAATGCGGGCGCCCCGACCGACATAGACGTTGTCGAACAGGACGCTGTCGCGGACCTCCGCGCCCTCATCGACCCACACGTTTCGGCCGAGCACGCAGTCCTTGACGAACCCGCCCGCGATCACACATCCACTGGACATGATGGATTGCACCAGCATGCCACGCCGTCGCTCATCGTCGAACACCAACTTGGACGGTGGATCAGGGTAGTTCTGGCTGATGATGGGCCACTCCCAGTTGTAGAGGTTGAAGCGAGGCACGACGTTCTTCAGGTCCATGTTGGCCTCGTAGTACGACTCGATGTTGCCCACGTCGCGCCAGTAGCCCTGTTCGCCCTCGGCGGTGACACCAGGGATCACATTGTGGGAAAAATCGTAGCAGTACACGCGGCCGGTCTTGACCAGAGAAGGCAAGATGTCGCAGCCGAAGTCGTGATGCGTGTCCAGCCGGGAGTCTGCCTCCAGCGCTTCGTGCAGCGCGAGGGGAGCAAAGGTGTAGTTGCCCATGGAGGCGAGGGCACGCGTGGGATCGCCCGGGATGGGCGTGACATTTTCCAGGGGCTTCTCTTGAAAGCCGGTCACCCGACCGCTAGCGTCGGTCTCGACGATGCCGAAGCCCGAGGCATCGCCCACCGGGACAGGAATGCAGGCGATGGTGGCCAGGGCATCCTTGCTGCGGTGGAAGTCGACCATCTGGCGGACGTTCATCTTGTAGACGTGGTCGGCGCCGAAAACCAGGGCCACGTCTGGGCGAAAGATCTCCACCAGGTGGAAGTTCTGGTGAATGNNCGCGGGCACGATGGTCACGAAGTCAGCGTGGGTGCTGCGCGCACCCCAGGTGCGCTGGACATGCTCGACCAACGACTGCGCCTTGTACTGGGTGAGCACGTAGATGGCCCGCACCCCCGAGTTGTGCATGTTTGACAGCACGAAGTCGACGATGCGGTAGCGTCCGCCGAAGGGAACCGCAGGTTTTGCACGGTCGCGGGTCAAGGGGAAGAGGCGCTCCCCTTTTCCGCCGGCCATGATGAAGGCTAGGAGGCGAGGCTGGTCCATTAGATTGGCCACCCCATTATATCTCCGAATTGGTCCCGCGCCTGGTTTGTGACAAACTCCCTCCCCTATGTCGCCCGAAGAAAAGCTGTTTCACCAACTGCATGAACTCTCGATGAACATGTGGTGGGCTTGGAACCCATCCGTCATCAAGCTGTTTCGCGACATCGATCCGGAGGGATTTCGCGCGTCCAAGCACAACCCGCTCAAGGTGGTGAAGAGCCTTAGCCCGGAACGCGTGCGCGATCTGTCCCAGGATGCGGCTTTTCGCGCCCGCGCCGACCGGGTGCACCGTGAGCTCCACTCCTACGTGTCGCCCAACGCACACACCTGGGCTCAGACCGAGGCTGCGCCTTTGCGCGTGCGGCCGGTGGCCTACTTCTCGGCGGAGTTCGGCATTCACGAGTCACTGCCCATCTACAGTGGCGGTCTGGGCGTCCTGGCCGGGGACCATGTCAAGACGGCGTCTGACCTCGGCCTGGCCTTGGTGGGGGTTGGTCTTTTCTACCGCCAGTCCTACTTTCGCCAGCAGATCGATGCCGAAGGTCGGCAGCACGCCCAATACGAGAGTGCGGCGGAAGAGTACCTGGCGGCCACGCGCAAGCAGGGCCGGGATGGCAAACCCCTCATCATCGAAGTGCCTCTCGGCCGTGAGCGCCTGTTCGCGCAGGTCTGGCAGGTCAATGTGGGACGCAACCAGCTTTTGCTACTCGACACGGACGTGGATGGCAATTCCGAGGAGAACCGCAAACTGGCTGCGCGGCTGTATTTTGGCGACCAAGGTGTGCGCATCCGGCAGGAGCTTCTCTTGGGCATGGGCGGTATCCGCGCCTTGCGTGCCGCGGGCATCGACTGGAGCGGGCTTCACCTCAACGAGGGCCACAGCGCCTTTGCCACGCTCGANNGCGCCTGCGCATGGAGGAAACCGGGGCGGACTTCTGGAAGGTGGCCCAGGACGTGGCGCAGTCGACGGTTTTCACCACCCACACACCGGTGGACGCGGGCCACGATCGTTTTCCGCCCGACTTGGTCGAGGAATACCTGGAACCGCTGCGCCACTCGCTGCGTTTGTCGAAGGAGGAGTTCCTGGGGCTGGGCCGGGTGCGACCGCAGGATGCCCATGAAGCTCTGTGCATGACCGTGCTGGCCTTCAAGATGTCGCGCTACGCGAACGGGGTGTCGTGTTTGCACGGCCGGGTGACCCGGAGAGCTTGGCAGGCGCTCTGGCCGCACCACCGTGAAGACGAGGTGCCGGTGGGTCACATCACCAACGGAGTGCACGTGCGCACCTGGCTGGCTCCCGCCATGCAGGAGCTATACAACCGACACGTTGGCGCCGACTGGGGAGAGAACCTGCCCGACCCAAAGATGTGGGCCCGCATCGACAGCGTTTTCGATGCTGAGCTGTGGGAGACCCACCGCACGCTCAAGGCCACTCTGGTCAGCTTTGTCCGGCGTGAGGCGGAAGCTCAGCGCCGGCGCAATAACCACAGCGAAGAGCTTATCGAGGCGGCCAAGACGACCCTGGATGCCGACGTGCTCACCATCGGTTTTGCGCGCCGATTTGCTACCTACAAGCGGGGAAATCTCCTGTTCACCGATATGGACCGCCTGCGACGCCTCTTGCTCGATCCCCAGCGGCCGATGCAGCTCATCTTTTCGGGCAAGGCGCACCCGGATGACGAGCCTGGTAAGGAGCTTCTGCGCACGGTCTATCAGTCTAGCTTGCTCCCGGACTTGCGCGCGCGCATCGTCTTCGTCGAGGACTACGACATCAACGTGGCTCGCCATCTGGTGCAGGGTGTGGACGTGTGGCTCAATACTCCGCGCCGGCCGCAGGAGGCGAGCGGAACCAGCGGCCAGAAGGTGTTGCTCAACGGCGGCCTCAACCTATCCATTCTCGACGGCTGGTGGGCCGAGGCCTACGACGGGCTCAACGGTTTCGCTATCGGCAACGGCGTGTGCCATGTGTCGACCGCCGAACAGGACAAGCGCGACTGCGAGTCGCTCTACCACGTCCTGGAAACCGAAGTGGTGCCGCTCTACTACGATCAAGACGAGCACGGTGTGCCGCACGGCTGGGTGGCGCGTATCAAGCGGGCCATCCGCACCCTGGGCTGGCGCTTCAACACCGACCGCATGGTGCGGGACTATGTGCGCGAATGCTATCTGCCGTCAGCGGGCGTGAATAGCTGCGCGATGCCGAGATAGGGGAGGCCGGCGGCTACGCCGCCTTGGATGTCTCAGGAACCGGATCAGCGCTCGTCCAGGCGTCGCGCTGCAGTTGGCGCCCGAGCTTCCGCAAGGCGGAGAGCTCGATCTGGCGCACCCGTTCGCGGGTGAGCGCGAAGCGCGACGCGATCTCCTCCAGGGTCATGCCACCGTGTTCGGCGGCTTCCAAGACGCAGGCCTCGCGCAGAATCGGTGCAGTGGCGTGGGCCGGTTTGGCCCCGCGGGTGTCGCGCATCTCCGCTGTCAGGTTGAAGCGGCAGATGGCGTACGGGCAGGGGCCGGGCAACCGACGGCACGCGCCGTGGGTACATTCGAAGATGTTGGGGCGGGAAGCGTCTGCCATGGCTGGTCTCTCGGTTAGGGGTGGCTCGCCGCGAGCATCTGGTGAGTGTCTTTCTGTTCGGCACTTGGGCCACAGAACTTGAGGCAGTCGTCAGCCCGGGATTGGTCCCCACGCTGCGACGGGATTGGCCGCTACTTTTGACCAGGCGCGGCGACTGTGGTGTCGGTCGTCTTTTCGGGTAGTTGGACCCGGACATGCGCCCGCCGTGCAAAGGCGAACAGGGCCACCAACCCGACGACAACTGCGTACCACAAGGTGCACAATCGCGTGACGAAGGTGGCAGCCGCGGCCACGCTGCGTCCGGTTCCCGTGCCAAGCTGCCCGAGCAGGGCGAGCATGCCTGCCTCGGTGACCCCCAGACCACCCGGCAGGAACGAGAGCGCACCGGCCACGGTCATGGAGGCGTAGATAAAAGTGCCGGCCTTCATCCCGACGGAAG
Source organism: Myxococcales bacterium (assembly GCA_003157775.1). Taxonomy (GTDB): domain Bacteria; phylum Myxococcota_A; class Polyangia; order Fen-1088; family Fen-1088; genus Fen-1137. The sequence goes on from PMKP01000243.1 coordinate 20,217, forward strand.
CGCCCGGAAAGCCGTGAACCACGACCCAAAACGCTACGCACTCGAAGTACCAGCTCAGGGTGGAGAGCAGCACCGCGACGACCAAGGGGCCGGGCCGCAGCAAAGCAGAAGTCGCCTGGTAGGCCTCGTGCAGCTTTCCAACAAACGCGCGCACGCCCGGCAGGCGGCCCGAGAGCCGCAGGAAAAAGAGCGCGATGGATTCCACGGAGACCGCCACAAACCCCAGGCCGATCACCACGGCCCCGACGGCGAGAAAGCGCCGGTCGACATGAAAGGTGAACGCCCCCACACACGCGAGCAGCAGGAGACCCACCAGGTCGGTGAAGCGTTCGGCGATGACGATGGGGGCAGTGCGCGCAGCGGGGATGCCGTGCGATTCGCGCAGCAGCAGGGCCTTGACCGCCTCACCCAGCTTGCCCGGGGTGACGGTGAGGGAAAAGCCGGCCAGGAAGATGAGAAAGCTGTGCCCGACCGTCACCTGCTGCAGGCCGAGCACCTTCAGGTAGTAGTGCCAGCGCACGAAGCGCACGCCATAGTTGAACGAGGCTAGCGCGATTGCGATCAACGCCACTGCCCAGTTGAAGGTAGCGAGCGCGTGGCCAACGCTGCGGGCCCCGGCCCAAACCGAGAAGCCGAGGTAGATGGCCACCCCAGCGGCCACCCCGAGGGTCACGCGCCAGATCAGCTTCTTCACGCCTATCCCTCCACGCCCTGGCCACGCAGCTTTTCGACGCGCTTGCGTTCGTTGTGGTCCAGGATGCGCTTGCGCAGCCGGATGCTCTTGGGGGTGACCTCGACCAGCTCGTCCTCGTTGATGAGTTCGAGCGCGGCTTCGAGCGTTAGATTGAGCGGCGGCGTGAGGAAGAGCTTCTCATCTGCGGCGGTGGTGCGGATGTTGGTCAGCTTCTTGGCCTTGGACGGGTTTACGATGATGTCGTTGCCACGCGCGTGCAGACCCACAACCTGGCCGCCGTAGACGGGCACGCCCGGCGGCAACAGCATGGCTCCGCGTTCCTGCAGGTAGAAGAGTGCATAGGTGTTGGTCTGGCCGGGGTCCTGCGCGACGAGCACGCCATTGGTCCGGCCCTTGAACGTTCCCGCGTAGGGGCCGTAGTGGGTGAAGTTGTGGTTGAGAATGCCGGTGCCGCGCGTGTCAGTGAGGAACTGCGAGCGGTAGCCGATGAGCCCGCGTGAGGGAATGATGTATTCCAGGCGCATGCGGCCTTCGCCCGCCGGCCCCATGTCCTGCATGCGGCCGCCGCGCCGGCCCAACTCTTCGATGACCGGGCCGGTGTATGCCTCGTCGAGATCAATGACTAGTTCCTCGTATGGTTCGAGTTTTTCTCCGTTCGGCCCCTCTTTGAAGATCACTTGCGGCTGGGAGACCATCAGCTCGTAGCCTTCGCGGCGCATGGTTTCGATCAACACCGACAGGTGGAGCTCGCCCCGGCCAAGCACTTCAAAAGTGTCGGGCGAATCTGTCTCCAGGACGCGCAGGGCGACGTTAGACTTTATCTCCTTGAACAGGCGTTCGCGGATATTGCGCGAGGTAACGAATCTGCCCTCCTGGCCGGCGAAGGGGCCATTGTTCGACAGGAACTGCATCTTCACCGTGGGCTCTTCGATCTCAAGCAGAGGGAGGACGACCGGGCGGGCGATCTCGGTGATGGTCTCGCCCACGGTCAGGTCGTGCATGCCAGTGATGGCGCAGATGTCGCCCGCCACGGCTTCCTGAAGCTCGAAGCGCTTGAGCGATTGGTAGCCCAGGATCTTGGCCACCCGGAATTCTTCGCGTTTGCCATCGCGGTGGATGCACAGGGCGCGTTCGCCCTGGTGAATGCGTCCGGAGAGCATGCGGCCGATGGCCACGTAGCCGAGATAGTCGTCATAGTCGAGCGTAGCCACGTGCATGGCCAGGGGCGCGTCCAGGTTGGCGAGAGGGGGGGGCGCGGCCTGCACAACCAAATCGAGCATCGGTGACAGATCCTTGCGCTCGTGCTTGAGATCCCTGACCGCGTAGCCCTCGCGACCCGAGGCGTAGACCACCGGGAAATCGAGCTGTTCTTCGCTGGCCCCGAGTGCGCAGAAGAGGTCGAAGGTGTCGTTCACCGCGGCGTCGGGATCGCAGCCGGGGCGATCGATCTTGTTGACCACCAGGATGGGCCGCAGCCCGAGGGCAAGCGCTTTGCGCGTGACGAAACGAGTTTGCGGCATGGGGCCTTCGAAGGCGTCCACCAGCAGCAGAACTGAATCGACCATCTTGAGCACGCGCTCCACCTCGCCGCCGAAGTCGGCGTGGCCGGGCGTATCCACGATGTTGATGCGCGTGCCCTTCCAGGTGATGGCAGTGAATTTTGCCAGGATGGTAATGCCGCGCTCGCGCTCCAGGTCGTTGGAGTCCATGGCGCAGTCGGCGATGACCTCACCAGGCCGGAAGGTTCCCGCTTGGCGCAAGAACCCGTCGACCAGGGTGGTCTTGCCGTGATCAACGTGGGCAATGATCGCAATGTTGCGGACGTCGCTGCGGCGGGGCGTTTCGTTGATTTCGGGGCCCGAGCTACTCATGGGAGGCGCGCAGGCATACCACATCCTAGGAGGCAGACCGCAATTGACCCGATGAGACGACTGCGTCCTGGCAGAACCTCGGCTGGTTGCGGTAGGCTAGCCGCGTGACGGAGCGGACCGGATTCGAATTCAATGAATTGCACGCCGAGGAGCGCGGGCTTCTGCTCGGTTTGAGTTTGTTGGCAACCGGCGATGTGGTCCTGTCTCGCCTGGCCAGTGACCGCCGCCAGGCGTGTGGCAAGGCTTGGCAGGCCCTCCGCGCTCTTTCCCGTTCTGGCCGGGCCGCTGCACTGGCCGAGTGGATCGTCGAGGCAAACTTGCCTTTTCCGCTGGGGATGGAAAGGCTGCATCCGAGCTGGCTCGCGCAGGCCATTGCCAGCGAGCCAGAGGACCTTTGGCCAGTGCTGCTTACGGGGCTGCCCGGGGTGCAGGTCGTGGAGTCGCTGCTGTTGCAGTCTCACGGTGCCAGCGCGATCCACAAAGAGGACGCGGCCTGGCTGCCAGACTCAGTGGCCGAGCTGCAGCGCTGGGTTTTTTCTCCGCTGGCATCGCTTTGTGTGGGACCCTCGGGCCCTGTGGGTGCGAGCCTGTGTCGCTTGGGCTGCGAGGAGCTGCTGGCCGAGGTCGCCCGCCGAGGTGCTACGCTTCACCAAGAGCTGTGCGCCGAGGGAGACGCATCTCTGTGGGCGGTCGCCGGCCGCTTGCCCGCGACACTGGGGCGGCAGTGGGTGAAGTGGTAGAAGGCGAAGGTATGGGCCGACTGCAGAAAGGCTTGGGACGCGTGGTGCCGGCTGCGGTTCTTGCCGCAGAGTCAGAAGCCGCACAAGTTCGAGCGCGGGCCGAGGAGGATGCAGCGGCGCTGCGGGCCGGGGCACAGGCGGCGCGCGTCGACGCCGAGCACGCTGGCTTCGAGGCTGGCAAGCAAGAAGGAATGGCGCAGGTGAGCGAGCTGTTGCTGGCCGCGCGTGCGCGCGCCGAACGCGACCTTTGCGCCGCCAAGGATGCGGCCATCGTGCTGGCCCGTCGCATGGCCGAGCGAATCGTGGGTCGCGCCGTCGAGCTTTCGCCCGAGTTGATGGGCGAGATCGTCGCCGAGGCGCTGCACGCCAGTCGCGCCAAGGCCGGCACGGTCGTGCTGCGCGCGCATCCCGAGGATCTGGCGGCCATCGAACGCGAGCGGCCACGCTGGCTTGCGCGCGTGGCGGCCGGGGTTGACGTGCGGGTGGTGGCCGACCCGTCGATCGGCCGTCACGGCTGCGTGGTGGAAACCCCGGTTGGTCGTCTGGACGCGCGCCTTCACACCCAACTCGACGCCCTGGAGCGGGCCCTGCGGGGCGTGGCCGGCCCATCTTCGTGAGACAAGCATGGCTGAATCCGACATTCATCCTGCGCTGGTCGAGCTGGGCGATGCCCTGAAGGCCCTGGACCAGGTCAATCCGCGGCGGCTGGCCGGCCGGGTGACGGAAGTGACCGGCCTGGTCGTGCGTGCCACCATCCCCGGTGTTCGCGTGGGCGAGTTGGTCTTTCTCGATCGGGAGGCGATGCCTGGGCCTGCTCCAGCGCAGCAGCCACGCCTGCAGGCCGAGGTGGTCGGCTTTCGTGGCGACGAGGTCGTACTCATGCCGCTCGGGGAGGTGGCGGGCATCGGCCCGGACGCCGTGGTGAGCCCCACCGGCCGACCGCTTGGCGTGCGGGTGGGGGAGGGGGTTCTGGGGCGCGTGCTGGACGGACTGGGCAAACCCATGGACGGGCAGGGACCCATCGCGGGCCCGACTGAGGAATGGGCAGTTGACCGGCCCGCGCCCGATCCGCTCACCCGCCGGCGGGTGACTAAGCCGCTTGCCCTCGGGGTGCGCGCCATCGACGGCTTTCTCACCGTGGGCGAGGGCCAACGGGTGGGGCTCTTTTCCGGCTCAGGGGTCGGCAAGTCGATGCTGCTCGGTCAGATCGCGCGCCAGACCGAGGCTGAGGTCAATGTGATCGCCCTGGTGGGCGAGCGCGGTCGCGAGGTGACCGAGTTCATCGAGGATGCACTCGGGCCCGAGGGACGCGCCCGCTCGGTGGTGATCTGCGCGACTAGCGACACGCCCAGCTTGGTGCGACTCAAGTCGGCGTTCGTGGCCACTGCGGTGGCCGAGTGGTTCCGCGCCCGCGGCCGGCGCGTGCTGCTCATGATGGATTCGCTCACCCGCTTTGCCCGCGCGCAACGCGAGGTGGGCCTGGCCGCGGGCGAGCCGCCCGCCCGACAAGGTTTTCCCCCCAGTGTGTTCGCCCTGTTGCCGCGTCTGCTTGAGCGCACGGGGAATTCAGATGTCGGGTCCATCACCGCGCTCTACGCCGTGTTGGTGTCGGGCGGCGACATGGATGAGCCCATCGCCGACGAGGTACGCGGCATCCTCGACGGGCACATCGTGCTTTCGCGCGAGCTGTGCGACCGCAACCACTGGCCAGCCATCGACGTGCTGCCCTCGCTGTCGCGGGTGATGAACGCGGTGGTGGATGAAAGGCACCGCGAGGCCGCCGGGCGCGTGCGCGAGCTGATGGCGGCCTACGAGCAGAAGCGTGACCTCATCGCTCTCGGTGCCTACAAGCCCGGCAGCGACGTGCGCACCGACGAGGCCATCGGCGCGATGGAGACCATCAAGGCTTTTCTGCGCCAGGGAACCCACGAGGTGTCGTCATTCGAGGAGACGCGCCAGCGGCTGCTGGCGCTGTTGTAGAACCTATCTGAGGAGAAGAAGATGAGTGACTGCCTGTTCTGCAAGATTCGCGACGGCCAGATCCCCGCGGCCATCATTTTTCGCGACGACGACGTGCTCGCGTTCAAGGACATCAACCCCAAGGCGCCTTTCCATCAGCTCGTAATCCCGACGCGCCACCTGGCCAGCCTGGCCACGGCTGACGAGACGGACGCGGCCCTGTTAGGCAAGCTCATGCTGGTAGGGGCACGTCTGGCGCGCGAGTCAGGCCTGGCCGAGGGCGGATTTCGGGTTGTGATGAACGCCGGGGCCGACGCGGGACAGTCGGTGTTGCACGTGCATTTGCATGTCCTAGCGGGCCGGGTGCTCGCCTGGCCACCGGGGTAAAATTGCACCGTCGGTGCTTCGATGTACCGACGGCCGACGATCCGGGCCGCTGGCGGCGTCGGGCCTGCGCTTCCGGTCCTCAAGTACATCAGTACATTCCGGNNTCGGCCCTCCTTGCCAGCAGCCCGGCTTGTCGGCCGGGTCACGGAGGCGAATCTGACCGGGACTATTCGGGCCGGAAGTGAGATTTGGGGCGATCCATCTTGGGGTTGGTTTCGAAGGGGAAACACGATTCGCAAAAGGTTCGTAGGAAAGACACCCTATCGGCGCGGGTGCCGAGCTTGTAGGATCACGTTCGGAGAAAAGGAGCCATGCGAATCACGAGACTCGACCTCGCCTGCGCGGGTGACAAAGGACTCAAGGGCCACCCCATGGCGCCGCTCGGACAACTGGTGGTCCTCGCGGGTCCCAATGGCGCAGGAAAGTCTCGCATACTTCGCGAGATCAACTCTGCCCTCTCGAGTCTGAGCCAGGCAGTGCTCTTGAGCGCTCAAAGTGTGATCGCGAACGTACAACTAAGACGGATGGCCGTTGATGCGCAGCAGCTTTCCCACTACCAACAGCTGGCACTATGGGCACGATGCGTCCAAGTCGACCAGGAGTGGCGGCCTGGCAGCGTGGTCGATTTCATCCCCAAGACTCCACAGCTTCACGATCATCGACAGCAGAATGAGGCTCAGCAGGAGAACGCTGTCAAGACCCTAAGGGAGAATGTCGGTCTGGGGAACATCGCCGCGTACGCTTCGGCCTATATAGCCAGCGTCTACAAAAGAGCCTTCGCCGCGACCCATCCAGATGTTGATGTGGCCACCGCGACAAAGGAGGCCGCGTCCATTGAGCGAGACAGTCTCGCCGGCCTCATTGAGGACCTGCTCGGCACAAGGCCAGGCTTCAACCTAGATCAGCAGCCCACGCTCTTCGGACACCCCATTGCGGAAGCCAATCTTTCTGAGGGGCAAAGCCTCCTGCTCCAGATGGCGGTCGCACTGCACGCCCAACACAAACGTCTCGACGGGTTGGTGCTCCTTCTCGATGAACCAGAAAGCCATCTCCATCCTGCCGCAATTATTCGCACGCTGGACCGACTTCGTCTGGCCAATCCTTCGGGGCAAATCTGGATAGCCACGCACAGCGTGCCGGTCTTGGCGGCCCTCCCGATCGAGAGCATTTGGTACGTCAACCAGGGCGAGGTCGCCTGGGCGGGCCGCAACCCGGAGATCGTTCTGGAGGGGTTGCTTGGAGGACAAGATGGGCGCAAACAAGTTGAGGAGTTTCTGGCACTGCCAGCGCAGTTCGCTGGCCATCGCTTTGCCGCAGAATGTTTGATTCCACCGAAGGCGGTCAACACTGGCCCCGATGATCCTCAGGCCAGGCAGGTGCGCGAATTCTGCGAGATGGCGGTGGGCGCTGGCACGCCTTTGAAGATTCTCGATTTCGGCGCCGGCCAAGGGCGGCTGCTGTCTGCGATGCGGGAACGGTGGCAGCCTGAAGGCACGTTCTCAGATTGCATAGACTACAGGGCCTTTGAACCATATCCCGATCCTCCCGGTCGGCTCGCTGACAACGTTGCGGCCACATATGGGCCGAATGGGGCAAATCGGGTCTTTGGTACACCGGATAGTCTTTCCATGATCGACGCCAACTCGGTGGACGTGGTCGTGATGTGCAACGTCTTGCACGAGATTCCGCCAGAAGAATGGAAGAAGGTATTCGGGGAAAACGGACACGTGACCCGTGTTCTGAAACCACGAGGCAAACTGCTCATCCTGGAGGACATGGAGATTCCTCACGGCGAACTGGCGCATCGGTTTGGCTTCCTCTTATTGGACTATCCGCACATCTACAGGCTTATGAGCTGTACTGAGGGTGACTCGGATAAGATAGTGACCGTCACAGCTCTCGACGGCCGTCTGAAAGCTCACGTCGTCCCCGCCGGACTTCTGGGTAGAACCACCACGGATTCAACGAAGGCCGCTCTGGAGTTACTGAAGACAACCGCCCTGGAGAACATTCGACACATCCGCAAGGCCGATCCCAGTTCGCGCAGTGGAAGGATGCATGCGCTGTGGACCCAGCTTCTCGCCAACGCGGATCTGGGGCTCGACGTCCTCTGATTTCGCGATTCGTCCAATTCCGTGCCCGGGATTGAAGTCACGGCCACCGGCACGGTGACCCCGATTCGCCCGAGGCCAGCTATTCGATGTCTTCCCCGAGCTGCGCCAGTACGGCCTCCAGAAGTGCCGGCGAAACGAACAGGCCGGCGTCGCGCAGAGCCTTGTAGACTGGGGCGGCGGCTTTCAGGGTGCCGCGCTGACGGGCAAGGGCGACGAGTCCGATGGTTCCGATCATGGGAATGGAGAAGGAACCGGCACAGCGCCGAGCTGCGCGGTCGTCGATGACCACTCCACAGCCGTGCTGCTGCAGAGCCAGGGAGAGTACCTGGCATTCGCCCGGGTCGAGCTGCCAGGAGCGGATGGTTTCGGGTATCTCGACATCTGGTCTGATCCGCAGCCGCGAAGAACTCCTCACGGCGTGGGCGGCGCCGTCGCGGCCCGCACCTGCCTCGATCTCGAGCACTACCGTGCCCGGAACCAGCACCTCGGCGGCCAATGATTCGAGCAAGTCGAGCCGCTGGATGCGAGCCAGGGCTATGAGGGGTGAACTGTTGCAGACCCAGACGTCAACCACGCCGCAGGCTCCCCCGAACTTCGTCCAGCGTCTCCTGGAAGGGCGAGACGCCGGCATCGCTCAGGGTCTGCATGAAGTCGGCGCGGCTCATGCGTGCAATCTCCGCACCCTGGCCCTGGCTGATCAGGCCCTTCGCGTACCAGATCGTAGCGGCGGCCACACGCATCTCATCAGCCACCTCGCCGGGTGACTTGTGCATCGTGCTGAAAACGTCATCAGGCAACGCTATTTGAACTGTCGTCATGACCGCTCTTTGGGTACAAGCCTAGCACGGCGGCGGATCGGGGGCATGTGGCTGCAGCTCGCTTCGATAGGCGAAGCCGGCACCGGGTAGTTTGCCTTGAGGATCGCTCGCGGCCTTGGGTCACGCAGCTTTGCGTCGTGCACAGATGGCATACGTATAGTCTTCGAGATATTATACGTACATGTACAAGCTGACCCTTAGCGTGCACGAGAAGGTTGTCGGGCGGGCCAAACGCTATGCCGCCCGACACGGCACGTCGGTCTCACGGATGGTCGAGCGGTATCTCGACCTCGTGGTCGCGCCCGCGCAGGCGGCAGAGGAGGATCCCCCGGTCCTGCGCATGCTGCGGGGAGCGGCCAAGGGTGTTTCCCACGAGGAGTATGGGCGCCATCTGCAGAGGAAATACCGGTGAAACGGCTGCTGCTCGACCTGAACGTCGTGCTTGACGTTGTTCTGGATCGGGCCGAAGCCGCCAGCGCGGGGCGCCTGTGGGCTGCACTCGAAAGGGGGAAGGGTCGGGGGTTCGTCCCCGCTCATGGGGTCACGACCATCTTCTATTTGGTTTCTCGTGCCCAAGGTCCCGGTTTTGCCCGACGAGCGACAGATGGAATCCTGCGCACGTTTGCCGTGGCGCCGGTGGACGAGAAGGTTCTGCAGCGTGCTCTATCCCTCGGCTGGGCCGACTTTGAAGACGCTGTCTTTGCATCGGCAGCGGAGATGTGCGGCTGTGATGCCATGGTGACCCGCGACAGGAAGGGCTTCGTGGACTCGCCAGTTCAGATCATCGACCCTCCAACAGCCCTTGCCTGGCTGACCGGCGGCTAAAGCGACGACTTGCGGCTAATGTGGAGGCCGAGACCGATCCGCAGGCGTCAAGGCGCCGGGGCTGGCGGCGAAATGTCCCACAGCAAGCCGATGTCGATGGCCACTGCGTCGAAGGGCTGGATGCGCTTCTCGCCCTCGCCACCGAAGGTGCCCGTTACCATCCAGCCGTGCTCGGCGCGACTCAGGACTTCGATGGTGCGTGCCGTGGGATCGACAAACCATAGCCAGGGGATGCCGTGCTCGCGATAGATGTCCTGCTTGCGGGTGCGGTCCACGATGGCGGTCGAAGGCGAGAGCACTTCGCAGACCCAATCGGGCGCCAGGGTGAACCATGCCGTGCTCGGGAGCGTGGGCATGCGTTCGCGACGCCAGCCGGCCAGATCAGGGACCAGAATGTGCGGGTCGAGGTGAAGCTCTGGCTCGTCGAGGATGATCCAGCCGCCGGGGCCACCGCGACCTTGGCCAAACGGGCCGCCTATCCCGATTCCAAGCGAGGAGCTGGCCAGCGCATGGCGGGGCGCCGGCCGCGGCGATACGATCAACTCCCCATCGATGATCTCACCCACGACGTTCTCCGGCAGGGGGAGAATGTCCTCGTACGTGGCTGGCCGGGGCTTCCCCGAAGGTAGGGCCATGAAGCAAGTGTAGCAGTTCTGCGAAAAGCCGTGCCTTCACCCTGAATTCAGACCCAATGACAGCAGAAAGCGATTAAGAACATCGCTTCCAGCCAGTGATGGATCGCCATGTCTGCGCCACCGTTCATCCCGGTGGGGGAAGGGCAGGGTTACATTCTGATATCGACCAGCGTCTTCTTGCGCAGTTCGGTCAGGAAGTTCTTGGTCTGCTTTTCCATCTCGCGCTGGCGCAACTGACCGCGGATCTGGTCGCGCACCTCGGCCAGGGGCTTGGGGTCCTGGGCGCGGCGGCCCAGCAGTTTGATGACGTGGAAGCCGCGATCGGCACGCACCGGCCCACGTACCTCGTCGACTTTCATGGAGAAGACCAACTCCTCGATGGGCTTGGGCAGGATGTCTTTGCCGAACCAGCCGAGATCCCCTCCCTCGGCGCGGGTGGCGGGATCTTCGGAATACTCGCGCGCCAACCGAGCGAAGTCCTCGCCCGATTGCGCCCGGTGTAGCAGAAGCTGGGCTTGCTTTTCCTTCTCCTGCGCGGTGGCCGTGTCGGCGCCTTCGGGAATGGACAGGAAGATGTGGCTGGCGCGCACTTGCAGGTTGGCCGCCTGCATGTGGCGCTCGTAGTAGCTCTGCACGTCGGCGTCGCTCACGCTGATCTTCGAGCCCACCGCGATGTTGATGACCCGATACCTCAAGATCTCGCGTTTCGTATTCTGGCGATAGGCGGCGAGAGTCATGCCCTGCTTGTGCAGCTCTTCACGCAACTGGGTGTCGTCGAGGCTGTAGTCCTTCTTGATCTGTTCGATGGAGCGGTCGATCTCCTCGCTGCTAATGGAGATCTTGAGATCAGCCGCCTCCTGCACCAGCAGTTGCTCATCCACCATGCGTTCGAGGATTTGACGGCGCAAGGCCGAGGCACGCGCGGCCCGCTGGGCAGGATTGGAGATGGCGGCGATGTCCGCCATCATCGGTGCGGCCCGTTCCTCGACCTCGCTCTGCAGAATGATGTCGCTGCCAACCAAAGCGACGATTTTTTCAACCACGCGCGCCTTGCCCATTGATGGCAGCAACAACAGAAAGGCGGCAAGGCACAGTTGGGTCATGCGCATCGCGTGGGTTCCTAGGGTTTGGGTGTAGACGCTCCGGTTGGTGCAGAAACGGTGACGGGCGTCTTGGCAGAAAGTGGCTGGCCGCCGTCCGCGGTTGGGGCCAGGGCGACCTTCGCCAGCTCTTGCTCGTAGATTTCCACGTGGATCGACTTGCGCGCTTCTTCCGCCAGCTCACGCTTCCTTTGGGCCCGCATTTGATCGAGAAGTCGCTTCTGGATGTCGACCTTCGCTTCAGCCAATGATCGCGTCATCTCAGGCCGGCGGTCGGTCAACTTGAGGATGTGAAAGCCTTTGTCGGACGCGATAGGCCCCGCTACGTCGTTGACCTGAGCCATGGCAAAGGCGGCCTCGACCAAAGCCTTGGGCTCGCGCGTGGTCTTGCGGTCGAAGAACGTCAAATCGCCCGCGCGCGGTTTGGAATCCGGGTCTTCCGAATAGCGCTCCACCAAATCGCGAAACGACTTGACGTCATTGCGCCCCGCCTTGGCCTCGGCGGCGATCCGGCGCGCGGCGGCTGCGTCGTGCACGAGAATCTGGCTGACCCGAACCTCCTCGGGACGGACAAACTCGGCCTGGTGCTCGCGGTAGTACTTCTCGACATCTGCCGGCGGAACGTCCTCGGCGCGGAACTTTTCGTTGATTTCCCGCTTCTCGAATTGCGCCACCATCTGTCGCTTGGCGATGCGCTGCACATCGGGGTCGCGATCATAGCCTCGCCGGAGAGCCTCACGAGCCATCAGCTCGTAGCGGACAAGGCCGTCGAGGAGCTCCCTCTTCTTCTCCGGCGTGGAGTAGCGTGCGAGCACGAACGGCGTGTGGGCGTAGCGGGCCAGCACCTCCTGCAGATCAGCGGCCGTGATCTCGGTGTCGTCCACCCTGGCCAGGACCGGACCAGGGCGGGAAGCGCCTTTTGCCCCCGGTCCTGGGCTGGGTTTGCAGGCGCACAGGGCCAGGGCTGCGAGGCAGAGAAGACAACGACGCATCCTGTTTGCATGGCACAGGTGCGCGCTTCCCGCAACACCTACCCAGTCACGCACGCCACCACCTCCTGCAACCGTCGCCTCGCGGCGGCCAAATGGTCATGCTTCTCCTCGTCGTCGAAGGCATGCGACAGGCGCATGTCGGGCGAGAGTTTCCAGCGGCTGCCCCGCTGCTGCACCAGGCGCATGATCTTGGCCGGATCCAGACGGGCGTCCGCTCCCGCGGACAGCACCAGCCGGCCTGCGGTCAGCTCGTAGGCCCGCGCTCCGGTTTGGCGCACCAGGGTCTTGTCGCTCATGACCTCGCCGAGCAGGCGGGCTTCGTCGGGCAGCGGGCCGTAGCGATCTTCCAGCTCGGCCAGGGTCTCGCGCACGTCGCTGGCGTCGCGGGCCTGGGCCAGGCGTCGGTAGAAGTGGAGACGCTGACCGGTGTCGGGAATGTAGTCGTCGGGCAGGAACGCCGGCACGTCGACCGCGATCTCCGGGTCGAACTCGCTGCGGATGGGCTGCCCGCGCAGCTCGGCCACCGCTTCTTCCAGGATGCGCGCATAGGTGTCGAAGCCGACGGCCGCGAGCAGGCCGGACTGGCGATGGCCCAGGATCTCGCCCGCGCCGCGGATTTCGAGATCGTGCGTCGCCACCTGAAATCCCGCGCCCAGCTCGGTAAAGCGTTGCAACACCTCAAGCCGCTGGCGCGCCTGGGCCGAAAGCGCAGCTTCCGATGGAATCACCAGATAGCAGAAGGCGCGTTCCTTGGCGCGGCCGATGCGTCCGCGCAATTGATAGAGTTGGGCCAGCCCGTAGTGATCGGCGTGGTTGACGATCATGGTGTTGGCGCGCGGGATGTCGAGGCCCGATTCGATGATGGTCGTGCAGCACAGGATGTCGTAGCGCCCGTCGACGAAGTCAATCATCACCTGTTCCAGCTTGGCCTCGGGCATCTGGCCATGGGCCATGCCCACGCGCGCCCCGGGCGCCAGGGCGCAGACCTCGCGCGTCCACTTGGGCAGATCCTCGACCCGGTTGTGCACGAAGAAGACTTGGCCTCCGCGCGCCAGTTCCTTGGCAATCGCCTCCCGCAGAAGATCGGGATCATAGCCACACACGAAAGTACGAATGGCCAGCCGGTCGGCGGGTGGGGTGGCCATGATCGAGATCGCGCGCAATCCGCTCATGGCCAGCTGCAGGGTGCGCGGAATGGGCGTGGCGGTCAGGGTGAGCACGTCCACTTGCGAGCGCATCTCCTTGAGTCGTTCCTTGTGCGCAACCCCGAACCGCTGCTCCTCGTCGATAATCAGCAAACCCAGGTTGTGGAAGTGTACGTCGCGCGACAACAGGCGGTGGGTGCCGATGACGATGTCCAACCTTCCGGCGGCCAGGGCAGCGATGGTGTCCCGCTGTTCACGCTTGCTGCTAAAACGAGAAAGCGACCCCACCTGCACCGGGAAGTCGCGCAGTCGCTCCGCAAAGGTCACCGCGTGCTGTTCGACCAGGACCGTGGTGGGGGCCAGCACCGCGACCTGGCGACCACCCAGGGCGGCCAACAGCGATGCGCGCAGGGCCACCTCCGTCTTGCCGTAGCCCACGTCGCCACAAACCAGGCGATCCATGGGCGCTTCGTCTTGCATGTCGGCTAGCACCGCCGCGATGGCCTTGTCCTGATCAGCGGTTTCCTCGAACGGGAAGGTTTCCTCGAACTCGCGGAAGATGACGTCCGGGGGCGGGAAAGCATGGCCGGGCAGCGCCTGTCGTTGGGCGTAGAGCTGCAGAAGGTCCTCAGCCAGCTTGCGCGCTTGCACGGAGACCCGGCGTCGTTTTTCTACCCAGGTGGCGCCGCCCAACTTGTCGAGTCGCGCGGTTTCCGGCGTGCCGCCCACGAACCTGTGCACCACGCCGATGCGGTAGACCGGCACGTAGAGCCCACCACCGTCGTATTCCAAGTGGAGAAAGTCATGGGCCACTCCCCGAAGGGTGAGCTTCTTCAGGCCCCGGTAACGGCCCACCCCCTGTTCGTCGTGGACCACCAGGTCGCCCTCGGCGATCTCGGCCAGATCCCCAAATCCAGGCGCGCTTGCGGCCGGGGCCGCGCGGTGCGCGCGCGCACCGAAGATCTCCTCTTCGGCGACCAGCGCCAGGCGATCATCGGGCAGCCGGAATCCGCGGGTGAGCGGCCCGACCAGAATCTCCAACGAGGGGCGAGGCGCGCTCCGCGTGAGCAGGTACTGCGCACCCCCTTCGCTGTGGTCGCGCGTGGCTCCGGGCTGCAGGCCGAAAGCCTGCAGGACCCCGGCCAGCCGGTCTGCGTGGGCGCGGCTGGGCGCCACCAGGCACACATGGTAGCCGCCTGCCTGCCAGAGCCGGATGCGTTCGCACAGGGCATGCCCGAGATCTTCGTCGCGGCGCTGGTGCAAAAGTTCGCCGCGGAGGCTGGTGTTCGGCTCTGCCGTCACCCGGACCCGCGGCGCGGGAGGCCCGTCGGCGGCACTGGACGGTGCCATCTCCACCGTGCGCAATTCCAGGCGCGCCCAAGCGCCAAGCGCGAGGCGTGCCTGTTCCTCGTCGAGCAGGAACTCCTCCGCATCCAAAGCGAGTCGATGCTCGGCCCGGCGATGCGAGGCACTCTCGCGCACGCGGGAGAAACTGCGGCGCGCCTCTTCCAGGATGGCTGCCGGATCCTCAACCACGACGCGCGCCTGCGGCGGAAGGTAGTCGAAGAACGAGCCGAGACGGGCATGAAAGATGGGAGTGAGCGACTCGCTGCCGAAGAAGTCCTCGCCTCGCTCGATCTGCTCAAGCAGGTAGCGGGTCTTGCTTGACGGGTAGGCGGCCTGGTCGGCTGCGGCCAGCAAGCGTGACCGCGCATTGGCTCCCGCGGTTACCACGGTCTCCCGCACGGGGTGGAGCACCACTCGGTCGACGGGCCGCAAGGTACGCTGGGTGGCGGCGTCGTACAGGCGGAGTGACTCCACCTCGTCGCCAAACAGCTCGATGCGCACCGGGTGTCTGTAGACCGGGGGAAAAACGTCGATGACTGCCCCGCGCACCGCGAAGGTTCCTGGATCCTCGACCACTTGTGCGCGGCCGTAACCAGCTCGGCAAAGGTCCTTGACCAAAGTCTCTCGGTCCAGGGTGGAGTGGCTCTCGACCGCCCGGCAGAGCTCGGCGAACTCTCTTGGAGGAATCACGCGCCGAAACGCTGCAGCAACAGGCGCCACCACCACGGCCGGCGCGTGGCCGTGGCCCAGGCGGTAGAGGAGAGCCAGCCGGCGCATGACCGTGCGGCGATCAGGCTGTATCTCGGCGTGCGGCGAGACTTCGGGTGCAGGCAGATCTAGTACGGGCAAAGGGGCCAGCGGATCCTCGGCTGACTTTCGCGGCGCCAGGAAGAACGACAGGTCTGCACAGCGCGTCTCGACCAGATCCTCATCGGCGACCAGATAGAGCAGGGGAGTGTGACTCTTGCCCTGGCGCGCCAGATGAGCAGCGATGGCCGGGCCCATGGCCCCTGCGGCGCCATAGACTTCGACCGCGGTCCCGGCACCTGCGTGTTCCAGGAGGGCCTCGATGTCACGCAATATGAGTCGGGTATCCACGGAGGAAGCAGCGTCCGGGAGGGCTTGCTAGTCATACCCTATCTTGGGTGACAGGGGCAGTGGCGGTGGCGGAGGCGGTGGCAGGGTGAGGGTGGCCCCGGGTCTTGTTTCGGCAGGAGCAGAGTCGCCGTTGACCACGGGGTTTGAGCGGGATAAGGTGCCATCTATTCAAGGAGGAGCGCACATGAAACGCGTCTTGGGGCTGTCATTGGCCGTTTTGGTCCTGGCATTCCTGGCAGCCTGCGATGAGACCAGGCTCCGCATCGACCGGGTGGAGCCGCCCGAGGGCATCACGGCGGGTGGCGACCACATCAACATCATCGGGGCAGGGCTGCAGCCAGGCAAGACGCAGGTCCGCGTCTCATTCGGCGGTCACATAGCCGAGCAAGTCGTCATAGGGTCCAAAGACAAGATCGCTGTTGTCACCCCTGCCGGGGACAAGGGGCCGGTAGACGTGATCCTGGACTTCGATAATGGGGAGCGCTTCAAGATCTCGTCCGGTTTCCGCTACATCGAGCCAAAGCAGAACGACGACCTGCGCAAGGCGTTCTTCAACAAGCCCAAGAAGTAGCTGAAGTAGCTACTGATAGGCCGCGCGGAAGAGCTGCTGGCCCATCAGCAGCAGGCTGCCGGTTGGCACTGTTCGCGTCTCGCGAACCCGGAGGAAGGTGCCATTCGAGGAACCCAGGTCAGTCAGGCAAACGCGGCCTTCCCGCAGCGTGATCTGTGCGTGTGTGCCTGAAACGTAGCCATCCTCGGGAAAGAGGATGTCGCCCCGCTCACGGCCGAGCACAACGGTTTCGTCGAAGAGCGGGAACGCGGGGCCATCCAGATCTCGGCCGACGATGACGGACAGGCGGCCCCAGTAGCCTGGGTTGGGCGTGCCGATGATCTCGGTTCCATCCTCGATCGGGCTGGGTGGGTTGATGATGTCGAAGCGGAGCAATTCCTGACCGATGCGGAAGCAGTCGCCCGATTCCAGAGATTCTTCCTGCGTGAGCTTCACGAACACGCCATTCAGACTGCGCAGGTCGCGGACTTCCAGCCCTTCCTCGGTGAGAGCGAATTCAGCGTGGCGAGGTGAAAGATAGGGGTCGGCGTCGAAAAGATGGCCCTGGCCTCGTCCAACCAGATTTTGACCCTGGCGTAGGGGGTGGCTTCCACCCTCGGTGCCATCAGGACGAATGAGAGTGAGCTGGCCACGAACCGTGACCTTGGCGGGCTCAGGGGCTAACGCCGCGGCTTGCTGCAAAGCGTCTTCAACCACTGCGCCTGCCGCCGCCTTCATGCGATGACCGCAGGCCCCGCAGAACGCAAAGCCCGCAGCAACGGCCTTGCCACAGCGCGGGCACACCGCTGGACCTGGGGCTGGCGGCGCGGGCACGGCAGCGACTGGCGCAGCAGCCGGCCTAGCAGGGATCTGTGCCGCAGCAGCCGAGGGCCGTGGCGCTGCCGCCGGTGCCGAAAGCAAAGGGTTCGGCGCAGAGGACGTTCCACCACCGGGGCGCCAGGCGGTCGGTGCAGAGGCGAGTTTTGACGCCGCCGCCGCGTCTTGCGGCGAGGTCACAGCTCGCGGCCGGGGCGCGTCTTGCGCAGGGTCAGGGGTGGATGCAATCGGGCCAGGGGTGAAGGCGGCTGGGGTACCAGCGGGGCTGCCGGCGCCCGGCGCGACCGGGCTCGGCGAGGCCGGCGGGACTCGTTGGATTCCTGCAGCTCCGCCAGGACGGACAACATGTGGAGCCGAGCCTGCCGCGGCGATCGGCCGAAGCACCGGGGCTGCTGCTGGACTGCCCGCCGAGGCATGCGCCGACGCGATGACCCCAGAGGCAGCCGAGGAGGGAGGACCGCCAGCGAGTTGGGTCGCTGCCAGTGGCGTGGGTGAGAAGGCCCTTGCCGCGCCCACGCTGGCAGGCTCCGGGGCGGCTGGGGACGCCTTGGGGGGCTCCGCCGGAGCCGGCGCAGGAGCTGCCGTCTGCAGTTTTTGGCCGCAGCCGAGGCAATACTTGAACTGGTCCTGGTTTTCCTTGCCGCAGCGAGAACAGATGATCACGAGCTATCCTCCGCGCAGTTCATAAAGAAGAACATTAACTTTCATTTTTCTCATAAATGCGTCGTGCCAATACTACGAAATCTCCACCCGCAAGAGCTGCTGGCCGAGAAACACGTAGTCACCATGTTCCAATGGGGACTCATCGCTGATGCGCACGAAAGTGCCGTTCTTGGAGCCCACGTCGGTAACTGTGAACACTCCATCCGGGCCAATGCTGACCTCGGCGTGGCGCCCCGAGATGAAGGGGTCGTCGGGGAAGTTGAGGTCATTCCCTTCGCGACCGAGCGTGATGCTGTCACCGCGGGCGCGCACGATGAGGCCAATTTCGCCTCCTCGCAGTCGCTGGATGACGCGCATCTTGGAGGCACGCTTGGGGCTGGCGTAGAAGTAGGTTCCCTCGGCATCTGGCTGCGGTCCGAAGTCGGGTGGCAGAGCTTCAACCTGCAGGAGCTGCTCGCCCAGCAAGAATACCGCGCCGGATTCCAGCCGCGCCGGGGTGCGGATGCGCACGAACACGCCATTGATAGAGTTTTCGTCGCGCACGAACAGCTTGCCCTCCCGGTAGAGGAAGTTGGCATGGCGCGGGGACACCAGGGGGTCCTCGGGAAACAGGATGGCACCCTCAGTGCGGCCCACGATATGCTCGGTCCCGCCAAGCTCGTAGGCCAACCCATCGGCGCTGTTGGCCTTGACCACCACCAGTTTGGCGATGCCGGATACCTGGACGCCCGAGAAGAACATGGTCTTGCCTGCGCTGGGGCTTGGCGCGGCTGCCACCTCGATGCGCGCCCCACATTGGCCGCAGAAACGATCGCCGATCGGGACTGGGTTGCCACAAGTCGGGCATGGCATGGTTGACATGGACTCCTCCACAGGGGCAGCAGACTGGGACCGGCCGGGCAATGGTTCACCAGAGACCGCCTCGACGATCGGGGCCTGGCAGACCGGGCACCGGGTCGCGTCGAGGCCGGTCAGAGCGTCGCAGCGGGGACAAACCAAGCCGACGGGCATGCTGATTGTGTCATCTTGCCCGCATCGCTCCGCCTGTCAAGCGGGCGAAGGCCGTAGTCATCTTCTCGTCGAGCTGTCGTTGCTGGCTGCGCTTGGCTCGTAGCGTTCGCGCAGGAAATCACGCACAGCCACCCTGACTCGGTCGGGCATGCGTAGTGCCAATGCCTTTCGCGAGATCTCGGGCGTTTTGCGGTAGGTTTCGAAGAACCGCATGCACTCCGAGCAGTTGCGCAAGTGGGACGAGAAAAGCTGCCGCTCCTTGTCGGGCAGTGCACCGCTGAGAAAATCGAGGCAGTAGTCCACGATCTCCTGGCAAGAGAGAAACCCCAATTCATCGTCAGAAGGCTTCACGTCGTTGCTTTCCCGAGAACGGCTCTTGCTAGAATATACCCTACCGCCGATGACAGCCCAAGCCCGATGGCAGACTTTTTCGTACGACGCTCTGCCGCGGCTGCCGGCCCAGGCGGCCAAATGGACGGCAACGCTGGCTCGGGCTCGATCACGCATCCCGTTGGCCGTGACGATAGCGGCAAAGGGGGTAGGGGAGCTAGAGATTCATCCCGACCAAGTGGCCATGGCGGAAGAGGCGGCGGGGAACGGGGACCTCCTCGACGGCATGGACTGCTTTCCCCTGAAACGCGACGGCGAGCGAGGTTGGGTTGGAGTGGGCCACCGGGTCTCACTGGCCCTGGTGCGAGCCGTGCTGGGCGGGCCGGCACCCACCGCGCTTCGTCCGCTCGTCCGCGGTGAACGTGGCGTCATGGCGGCCATCCTGCTCTCCGCACTGGACGCCCTGGGGGTTTCTCCAGGGGTGGAGCTTGGGCTCGGAGTCTCTGCGCGGCGGCCCGATTCCGCCCCTCCACGGATCGCGATTGGTGGCTCGATTCGTACCGCCACGGGCCTGGCAGGTCGTGCCCTTGTTCTGATTCCGGTCGGGTGGCTGGCCGAAGCCGCGCCGACAGGTCCGGTCACGGCTCAAGTGGAACGGCTGGCGGCCAACGCGACCTTGGAGATTGCCCAAACCGATCTGCTGGGTGCTGGCCTTGCCTCGGCTGCCGTGGGCGACTCGGTCGTGTTCGACGGCGTCGCTCATATCAAGGCAGACGGTCCCTGGCCCGCATGCCTGCGCGTGGGCGACTTCGTGGCGCCTGCTTGCCTGGCTGCCAACGGCGATCTTGCACTGGCAGGCCGCTTTTCTCAGGTTGAGGAGGAATCAAAGTCGATGGCATCGCAAGACGAGAAAGCACAGCGGATTCAGGAAGAACCCTCACCGTCGGAGGTGGCCAAGGTCCTCGCGACCGCGCCGGTGGAGGTGGTCGCCGAGATCGGCCGACTCACCCTTCGAGGCGACGAGCTGGCAGGCCTGATGACGGGCGGCGTGCTGAGCCTTGGGCCACGCCGAGCCGACGCGATCCAACTTCGAGTCGGCGGTCAACTCTGGGCCGTGGGCGAGCTGGTCAGCGTGGGCGACGAGCTTGGCGTGCGCATTCTTAGGCTGCACGCGGGGTGAGACAGATGGCCTCTAGTGAGGCGGCGGTTGCTGACCAACGCGGGGCTGCGCGCATGAGCGAGCACAACAGCGGCTGCCAAATATCGACGTTGGCTCGCAGCGCGGCTGCCCGCTGGATCGCGCCGATTCCGCCCCATGCATCCGCCGGCGCATAGAGCAAGCCACAGCCCGTTTGCGAAGCCACGTCGTAGTCCAGCAGGAAATCTCCGTTTGCACCTGCGTCGGGCGCCAGGGGAAGTGCCCCGTAGCGAAGTGCCAGACTGGCCGTACGTCCGGTCAGGTCACCGGCATCCGCCAGGAACGCGGCGTCGGCCGCCGCCAAGATGTGGCGTTCGGCCTCCGAGCCCGGTTCAGGGAACGTAGTGATCTTGCCCGGCGACCCGATGGACAGAACATGGGCCTGCTCCACCAGCGCACGATCCCCTTCTGCGGAAAACACCACCGCGACATCCGCGCGCCCCAGTCGCGAAACCGTTTCGAGAATCTCGCGGCCGCCCCGTGCAGGATCGAGCGGCCCAGTCGCCAGCAGGAGAGTGCGTGGCCCCACAGCCAGTGACGTCCGTCGGGCAAGGGCCCGACGACATTCCTGCTTGCCCGACGGAGACTCAGCCGAGAATGTGGCGGCCAGAACCGGATCGATGGCCGGGTCGTGCGGCAGTTCGTCGCACCCGAAACGCATTGAACTGACCGGCTGATCCGAGGCGCGGAAGGCCAACTCACTGGCGCGGCGGAAGGTCTCCGCGGCCGAGGGACAGGGGAGAATCACCACGTCGGCTTCGATAGCCCCTAGACCTACCAACATGCCACCCGACACGGCCACCGCGGGGTTGTCGGGATCTAGCTCGGCACGTTCTTCGTTGGATAGGGGCTGGTCCCAGCGTCCGTCCGGCACGACCAAGGCTGCATGAGCGGAAGGGGCGCAGGCCAGGGCTAGGGCCGAGGTCTCGCCCCAACCCACAACCACGTCCGGCCAGCAGATTTGGTCGCGAACCAGCGATGTGCTGGCGCTCGCCAGGAAGGCCGCGCGGCGAGCGCGATTCTCCGATTGGGCGCCGAGCGCGTAGAGAGCACACTGGCTGACCGCCGAACGTCCCTCGAAAAGCGAGGTTTCTTGGTCCGTCCCCCCCACGCGCGTCGTGATGGTTCGTAGGCGCCGCGCCATTCCGGGCAGTCGGGATGCCTGGTCCGGCGTGGCCAACGACAGAATCGCTACACGGTGCTTGGCAACCGACAGGGCCAGCGCCAAGGCCGCCGCACAGCCGGGCAACTCGCCATCGACCACAGGCGCGACCTGGTCAGCGACAAGCAGAAACTCGGCCATCTACCCCGAAGGTACCTCGGTGTCAGAGAGACCGCCTTTGCGGACCGGCAAGGACGCCAAAACAGGTGCGCGAAGACCTCACTCGCTCGCGCCGCGCTCGTCTTCTTCCCCAGGGAATTCGTTCACCGAGGGGTACTTCATGATCTCTTTGCGAGAGATCTTCCATGCTTTCTGCACTATCCAGGAGAGAGAACGGTCCTGCCGCGTTGCTTCTTCTTGAATCTCCTTGAGCATCTCTTCTGGAAAGTAGAGACTTTGTTTCCTCTTATCCGAACCGGCCATGAAGCACCCCGTTGTGGCTAATCTCACCTGGGAGATTTCTTGCATTTACGCAGTTCCCGGGCACGCTGTCAAGGACACGGATTCATTGGTATCTTTTCTGCGACATGATTCGATCCGGCGGTAAACTAGACACGTGCTTCCGTACAACCTGAGTCAAGGGGCTTCATGGAAGGGACCGGTTTAAAGAAGAGAGATCTCAAGCGGTTTCGCGAGATCTTGTTGAGCCGCAAGAAAGAAATCCTCCGCAACGCGCAGCGGACCCTGAGCGAAGACATGACGCTTGAGTCCGACGATCTGCCGGATGAAATGGATCTTGCGTCGTCCGAGTACCTGCAATCGTTTACCTTCAGGTTGCGCGGACGCGAGAAGACGTTCTTGCAGAAGATCGACCACGCACTCGAACGCATCGACGACAACACCTTCGGCCTGTGTGAGCAGTGCGGCGAACCTATCTCGCTCAAGCGGCTTGAGGCCCGCCTGGAGACTACTCTTTGCATCCGCTGCAAGGAGGATCAGGAGAGGATGGAGAAGGCCTACGGGTAGGGCCTTGGCAAGTTGCCCCTGGAAGTAGATGGCCAGGGTCGCCAATGTGCTAGCGAACGGCAGTCGTTCGTCCAAGACCACGGGCAGGCCAGGAAGGAGGCGGCGGGACGTCTTGCGACGCTTGTGGGGAGTCGAGCTTGCCCTCGTGGCCCTGACCGCGCTTCCGGGCTGCGTGGGGATCTTTGCCAGAGCCGGCGGGGGCAGCTTGTCCTGGGGTACCCACGCGCATGGCGCTGTCTTGGGCGCGGTCGTCTTGCCGGTGGAAGGAGAGGGCTACCAGGTCCACCCCGACTGGCGTGCGCGCGGCCGCAGCTTTGCGATTGAGGAACTCGTGGTCGGGCTGAGGCGCGCTTTTGCGCGGGTCGAGCAGGCCGCCCCGGGCAGCGTAGCCTGCGTCGGAGACCTGTCGCCGCGCCGTGGGGGAGACTCGAGCATGCACCGCTCGCACGAAAGCGGACGGGATGTGGACATTTTCTTCTATGCCGCGGATGGGGACGGGAATCCGCTCACTAACCTTCCCGCCATGCTTCGCTTCGCGGCCGACGGCAGCGCGGTGGCGTGGTCCTCCGGAAAGACGGGGCGGCGCATTCGCGAGCCGCTACCAGCCGGCCATCTCGACTTGCGGCGAACCTGGGCCTTGGTGGAGGCTCTCCTTTCTGAGGCGAGCGTGGAGGTACAATGGATATTCATCCACCAGCCACTGGCCGAGTTGCTTCTGCAAGAGGCAGTGAGGGAGAAGGCTGATCCGGCCCTGGTGGTGCGGGCACGGGAAATCTTGCACCAACCAACCGACGCGCGGCCGCACGACGATCACATGCACGTGCGCGTGTTTTGCCCGGTCGAGAACCGCATGTTTGGCTGCGTGGACAAGGGACCGCGGCGTTGGTTGAAGAAACTCTGGAAGTACATGGGCCCCGTCACGTAGTTAGGGCCTGTCGGGAAATTCAGGACCGCGGGATAGGCCGGGCCGCGTAGAGCGGGTCGCCCACGCAGGCCGCTTTCCGCTGGTCGCTCACGCTACCGCGACCGCTCACGGGCACGCTGTCCGACCAGCGCTGGCGCGGAAGGCCGGTCACCCATGTGGGCCGGCCGCGCAAGCATGGCGCACAGGCGCTCGATCAGTGCCAGCAGGAGCGCCCGTCGAGTGTGAGGGTCGGGCGGCGCGTCCGCCGCTCGAGGACTGACGGTTCAGGAGATGCGGGAGGTACCTGAACAAAATCCTAGTACTTTCTCTATTGAGAGGACTCTATTCAATATAGTACATTCGCAATCGGCTAATGAAGAGAAGCGAGGATATGGCTCACGCGCAGGCTCGGATGGAGATGCCCGCCGCCGGGCTGCTCGACGAGGACGAGCTGGTTGCCATCGAGGGACGGTTCCCCAAAGGCATGAGCTCGCGTGAGATCGTCGACCTGTTTGCCTCGCGGGGCGTGCGCTTCTCCGAGGCTACCCTGCGCAAGTACGTGCAGCTCGGGCTGTTGCCGCGTTCCGTGCGGGTGGGGCGCAAGGGCAAGCACTGCGGGTCGCGCGGCCTGTATCCGGCCGGCGTGGTCAGGCGGGTGAACCAGGTGAAAGACATGATGGAGCGCAATCTCACCATCGAGGACATCCAGCGCTCCTTCGCCCGGTTCAAGGAGGAGATCGAAGGAGTCAGCAAGGGCTTGCGTGAGCTCATCGCTGGCTTTGAGCGCGAGGCAAAGGGGCCAGCGCTGAGCCAGGAGCGGCGCCAGGAGATCGAACGAGAGATCGAAGCAGCGAAGCAAGCCGCCGGTGAACTGGTCCGGCGGATCTCGGGTTTGGAAGCGAGTTTTTCCTCGCAAGCCGCGGCGGCGGCAGCGGGGACCGCCGCGGGGGGCGGCAGCGATTTGTACTAGCGCGATCCCCGACCAACGCACGCGAGGGAGGAACCCATGGCCGACGAGAGAGCCGAATTTGCGGAACAAGAGGACGACACCTTCGACGATCAGCCGCAGCCCGAGGTCGCGAAGATCCGCCGCAAGGTGGTGCCGTCACGCGATGGCCGTTTCCGATCGAAGACCATCGCACCCAAGCGCCTGACCCGCGACGAGAAGCGGCTGGCGCTGGAGCTGGTCTACCCCGAGGATGTCGCGCGCCCGCACACGCGCGAGGACTGCCTGAACATGCCCCGCCCCTGTCCGTTCGTGAGCTGCGAACATCACCTGTACCTGGACGTGAATCCGGACAGTGGTGCCATCAAGCTCAACTTTCCCCACCTGGAGGTGTGGGAAATGGCCGAAACCTGCTCGCTGGACGTGGCGGACCGAGGCGGCATCACCCTTGAGGACGTTGGCGCCATCCTCAATCTGACGCGCGAGCGGATTCGTCAGGTGGAGGTGCGTGGTCTGGTCAAGATCCGCACCAAGAACAGCGAGGCACTCGGGCTGAGCACTCCCTGAGTGAGGCGGGCACTCGGATCAGCCGACGGCCTAGAGCACCGAGCAGTTTGCCGGACCGAGTGAAATTGTGCAGTTGCGAGCGGCCCAAGGCGGGAGGAGGGATAATACTCGACGTATTTGACCGACGAGCAGCGAAGGGACGCGACACAAATGGGTGATTTCCCGACGGGAGGCAAACTGTTCCGTGCTCGAACCGCGAACCCGCTTGCCGGGATCGACGCGGTTGTGGCCGAGAAACTCCTGGGCGAGGCGTTGGCCTCGGGCGGTGAGTACGCCGACCTGTACTTCGAGTTTCGCTGCGGGGCCGACTTTGTTCTGGAAGAGGCGCAGGTGCGCAGTGTCGGCCGAGCCCTCGTCGTGGGTCTTGGCGTGCGGGTGTTGCGCGGGGATGCCACCGGCTACGCCTATACCGAGGAGCTTTCTGCCGCCCGCATGAGCGAGGTCGCGCGCACCGCCGGGCAGATCGCGGCGGCGGGCCGTACGGTGGCGCCGGTAGCACTGACCCGACTTGACGGCAGCGACATCTATCCTGTGTCTGAGTCATCCCTGGCCCGGCCCGGCCCGGAAAAGCTGGCGCTGCTCCGCCGGGCCGATGCGGCGGCGCGCGCGTTCGATGCGCGCATAGTGCGTGTGGAAGCCTCGTTGTCGGAAGAGTGGCGCGAGATCCTGGTCTTCACCTCGGATGGACGACTGGCCCAGGACAGGCAGCCCATGCTCCGCCTGGGGGTTCACGCCGTGGCCGAGGAAGGTGG
Organism: Myxococcales bacterium; assembly: GCA_003157775.1. Lineage (GTDB taxonomy): Bacteria > Myxococcota_A > Polyangia > Fen-1088 > Fen-1088 > Fen-1137. Next base: position 45,828 of record PMKP01000243.1, read on the forward strand.
CCGGCGTCAGGGTGGTCGCTCGGGAACGGCCCTGCGTCGGGGTCTGGAGTTGTTTGCGCTTCCCGGGCACGCCCCCGAGGAGCACGGTCGTGAGGCGGCCCGCATCGCGCTCGCCATGTTGCACGCCGAGGAGGCGCCCGCCGGCCCCATGGAAGTCGTGCTCGGGCCAGGCGAGTCCGGCATCCTTTTGCACGAGGCGGTCGGCCACGGCCTGGAGGCAGACTTCAACCGCAAGAAGACCTCAAACTACACGGACCAGATCGGTAAGTCGGTGGCGTCGCAACTGTGTACCGTGGTCGACGACGCGACCATCGGCCATGCGCGGGGCTCGGTCAACGTGGACGACGAAGGCAACCCAGGCCAGCGCAACCTGCTCATTGAGAACGGCATCCTGCGGGGCTACTTGCAGGACCGCATCTCGGCTCGCCACTTTCACAGCGAGGCCACGGGAAACGGCCGGCGCGAGAGTTTTCGCTGCCAGCCTCTGCCGCGCATGACCAACACCTTCTTGCTGGGCGGCCAGGACGATCCAGAGGACATTATCCGCTCCGTCAGAAGAGGGGTCTACGCCAAGCGCTTCTCGGGCGGCCAAGTGAACATCTCCAATGGCGACTTCGTGTTCTCACTCACCGAGAGCTACCTGATTGAGGACGGCAAGCTCACGGCGCCTCTGCGCGGGGTGAACCTCATCGGCAACGGCCCCGAGGTGCTGCGGCAAGTGACCATGGTGGGACACGATTTCAAGCTGTCAGAGGGGACCTGGACTTGTGGCAAGGACGGGCAATCGGTGCCGGTGGGCGTGGGGACCCCGACGGTGAAGATCGCTCGCATCACAGTGGGAGGCACGCGCACGCCATGAGCAGGCTTCCCGATGCGCGGCGCTGCCAGGAATGGGCCGAGGAGATGCTGTCCTACGCCTTGGCTGCCGGCGCGCAAGCAGCCGAAATCCTAGTGCGGGACGCGTCCGAGCTGGAGGTGAAGGTTCGCCTAGGCGAGCCCGAACTGGTCAAGGACGCGGGCAGCCGGGCGCTCGGCCTGCGCGTCCTGCGCGACCATCGCGTGGCCGTGGCGTACACCTCGGACTTCGCGCCCGCGGCCATGCGGCAGTTCGCGCGCGAGTCGGTCGAGCTGTGCGAACTGGCCGAGCCGGATCCGCTGGCCGACTTGCCTGAGCGGCACGAGATGGCGCGCGAGGTTCCCGATCTCGATTTGTGGGACGAGACAGCGCCGTCACTCGACGCGGCCCGAGCCTTGCGCCTGGCCAGGCAGGGCGAGCAGGCGGCGTTGCAGCTCGACCGCCGCGTGACCAATTCAGATGGCGCGGTCATGGGTCGCGTGATGGGCGCGACGGCCTTTGCCAGCTCAGCCGGTTTTTCGGGCGGCTATCGCGGAACCAATCTCTCGTTGGTGGTCACGCCGGTGTGCGACGACGCCGACGGCAAGAAACGCAACGGTTACCACTGGACGTCTTCGCGCTTCGCCTCGGGGTTGCTGGAACCTGAGGCGGTCGGCTTGGAGGCGGCCCGGCGTACCCTGGCCAAACTGGGATCGCGCAAGATTGCCACCTGTCAGGTGCCGGCGGTATTCGCGCCCGAGGCGGCGCGCGCGCTGTTGGGACAACTGGCGGCTGTGGTCTCGGGCGGAGCCGTGTGGCGCAAGAGCAGCTACCTGGCCGCGCGCGAGGGCACGGCCGTGGCCTCGCCTCTGGTGACCGTGGTGGACCACCCGCTGCTGCCGCGGGCGCCCGGCTCGCGGCCCTTCGATGGCGAGGGCTTGGCCGCGCGGCCCAATGTGGTGGTGTCAGAGGGCGTGCTGCGCACTTTCCTTTGCGATGTGTACTCCGCGCGCAAGCTCGGCCGCCGTTCAACCGGATCAGCGGGGCGAGGCGTGGGCGGCGGGCCGCAGGTGAGCACGTCGAACTTCGTCCTGCTCGCGGGCAAGACCCCGGCGGCGGATTTGGAACGCGTGCCCCAGGGGCTCTATGTCACCGACCTGATGGGGTTTGGCTTCAACCCCGTGACAGGTGACTGGTCGCAAGGCGCGAACGGGTTCTGGATCGACAACGGCAGCCGCGTTCATCCGGTGAGCGAAGTCACCATATCGATCAACTTCGACGATCTGTGGAAGAGCATCGATGGGGTGGGCGACGACCTCGACACGCGCAGCTCAGTGCAAAGCCCGACCCTGCGTGTATCGCGTGTCACCGTCGCGGGGATGTAGTTAGCTTTTTCACCACAGTC
>PMKP01000091.1 GCA_003157775.1 Myxococcales bacterium
GTCCCCGCTCCTGGTGCTCATGACCAGCCCCGAGAGTGCCGTGTAGCCCATCGAGGTGTCCACGGACTCGCCGTCCTTGACGGCCACGGCGCTGGATCCGCCCGTCCCGAGGTGGCAGGCCACGATCCGCGATCCTTCCAGGGGGATGCCGAGGTTCTCGACGATCTTCCGGACAACATAGCGATAGGAAAGGCCGTGGAAGCCGTGTTTGCGGAACCCATACTTCTTGACCAGGCTCTTGGGCAGAAGATACGTGCAGGCACAGGCTGGGATGGTGGAGTGAAAAGCCCCGTCGGCCGTGACGTACTGTGGGAGCGCGGGAAGGGCTTTTCGGCAGGCATAGATGACCCGGAGTATGGCCGGATGATGGACGGGGAGGATGGGGACCAGGGCTTTCAGCCGGGCCAGAACTGCATTATCCACCCATGCCGTCTGGAAATAGCCGGCTGCATGGACCCAGCGATGGCCAATGCTGTCGAGTTTGATGCCGAGCTCCTCCAGCTTGTTGAGGACCAGGACGGCCGCCTGCCCATGGTCATCCAGTGAGGTCTCAACGCTTTCTCGGGTCCCGCCACAATCATACTCGATGGAGGAAGGCTTGCTTCCCTTCACCCCAACCCGATGCGCCTTCCCAGATAGGACGACCCGGATATTCTCCACTTGGTCCACGGAAAACACCTTGAAGGTGAGGGATGAACTCCCGCAATTAAAGGTCAGGATGTTCAAGAAGAACCCTCTGTCTCAATTCGTGGCGCGTCTCTCCATCTTCCAGAGACGACTCAGTCGCAGCAAGGGCCCACGCCACGATCCTGCGCGCTGACTCGCGCGTGGTCGTTTTCCACAGTCTGTTGGATGTCCAGCTTGCTGAGGTCCACGTACACTTTCGATTCCTCGTAGCTGATTCGCTTGACCCTGCTGGGCGAGATCAGGATCCTTTGGCCCGCGTACCAGTGGCCGGCTTCGACGACCAGATCCCGAATCTCCCAGCTTCTGTCATCCACCATGAAGCCGGTCACGCGGCCGATGGTTCCGTCAGTCGCTTCAATCTGGTAGCCGGTTACCGCCTGGCTGCTTCGTAGATGCTTGTCGGCGCGGTGGCGGTACTGTCGGCGAACTTCTACTTCGCCCTTGGTGGGTGGCAGGGCCGCCGGATAGCCGCCCAGACCCCACATCGAGTCGCCCTCCCAGTAGGTCGGCCACCCGTAGTAGCCGTAATACTCAGTCTCGTATTGACGGGAAACGGGTTTGTGTGACTCGATCGACGGACTGTTCTGAATCTGCATTTTGCGCAGCTTCACGTGCAGCGTCTTCTCGTGCTGGTCAAGTTTCCCGAAAGCATGGGGGGAGAGCAGGACCAGGCGTCCCGTCAACCATGATCCCGTGTCCGCGACCAAATACCGAATCACCCAGTTCTCGTCGTCAAAGTAGAAGTCCTTCACGTGCCCGATGTCGCCGTCCAAGGCGGCGAGCTTGTTGCCGTAGAGTTCTTTGGTGCTTTGCACGTGCGAGTCGCAGGTCGCGACAACGCAGTGTTTCCTTGGGCTTGGATTCATGGTGGCTCCCTGTCTCTTCTGCGTATCGGTTTCTTGCTACAAACGTCTCAATGCATAATCGGTGCCATTCGCTACCGTGCCACCGAGGGAGGTGCGCTCTCGGGCGAAGCCGAGGATTCTGCATCGGTTCGCGGCCTGGCGAGTCTTTCCGCTCTAGCTCGTGGGCTCCGTCGACTCGCCCCTCCTTCGAATTGAACGACGGGGCACATCACCTTGATTGAGCCTGCCGGCCGGATTGCTGGCGGCTGCCCGTGATTCGTGTGCCATGGGTCGCCGAGGTAGGCATAGCCCTTGCTCATGATCCAGCCGTAACGAAGGACGCGAGCGTCGAAGATGGGCCCATTCACGCAATTATCGCGCACTTGACGAGAATGGCAGTGACACTCAGATGGAATCCATACCCGCCACGATGACCGGGGTGCCCGGGCTGTCTAGCAATGAAGCTAGCAGCCGTCTCCAGCAGTTCGGTTCGAACTCCATACCCGACACTTCGCTCCACCCTATCCGCAGCGCACTGGGAAAATTTTGGGCACCAGTTCCTTGGATGCTTGAAGTCGTCATCGTGATCGAGATCGGCCTCCATCAGGGCGTTGAAGCATTGGTAATTGCGGTCCTTCTGATATTCAACGCCGCTCTCAGTTTCCTTCAGGAGGGCCATGCCCAGGCCACACTGAACGCCCTCAAGTCCCGGCTCGCGCTGACAGCTTCCGCTCGTCGGGATGGGACCTGGAGCAGTATTCCCGCGGCCAATCTCGTGGTCGGGGACATTGTGAAGTTGTCGCTCGGTGGAGTCGTACCGGCCGATGTGCACATCTTGCAAGGCTCCATTCTGGTCGATCAGTCCATGCTCACGGGGGAATCGGTGCCCATCGAAGTCGGGCCGGGTCTGCAAACCTACGCGGGAGCGCTGGTGGGGCGGGGCGAAGCGGTTGCGACGGTCACGGAAACGGGAACTCGAACCAAGTTTGGGCGGACCGCTGAACTGGTCCGCAGTGCCCATGTTGTGAGTACTCAGCAGAAGGTCGTCTTTCGCATCGTGCGCAATATCGCCCTGTTCAATAGCGGCGTCATTGCGCTACTGGTGTCCTATGCCCTGGTCCACTCGATGCCACTGCGGGAGATGGTCCCCTTGGTCCTCACGGCGGTGCTTTCATCCATCCCGGTCGCGCTACCCGTGACATTCACCCTCGCTGCCGCCATCGGCGCAAAGGCGTTGGCCAAGGTGGGCGTCCTTCCCACGCGTCTCTCGGCTGTGGACGAAGCCGCGACCATGGATATCCTGTGTGTCGACAAGACAGGCACGCTGACGCAAAATGAATTGACGGTGACGGTGGTCAAGGCCATGGACGAGTTCGGCGAGGCCCAGGTTCTTGGGCTGGCTGCTCTGGCCAGTTCGGACGGTGGGCAGGATTCGGTGGATGCGGCGATTCGCTCGGCTGCCTCGGGCCAGAGCGCAGTCGGTCTGCCGAAGCTCATCCGGTTTGTCCCATTTGATCCAGAAACCAAGATGTCCGGGGCATCGGTGACGTCTGCGGAGGGTACCGCATGGCGGATCGTCAAGGGAGCCTTCAGTGTGGTCAAGAACCTCGCGCAGGCCACTCCCAATGGGTCAGACGTCGCCGACGAACTTGAGAAGAAGGGATACCGCGTTCTTGCCGTTTCAGCAGGCCCAGAGCAGGCCATGCGGCTGGCCGGCTTCATTGCATTGAGCGATCCGCCGCGAGCCGATTCTGCGGGACTCGTCACGCAGCTCCGTGCATTGGGCGTCCGTACGATTATGGTCACGGGCGACGCGCCGGCGACCGCCGCTATCGTCGCCCATGCGGTGGGCCTGGACGGGGCGGTCTCTCCGTCCGGCACGATTCCCGACGGGGTACGTCCGGAGACCTTCGGGGTCTTTGCCGGCGTTCTTCCCGACGACAAGTATCACCTGGTTCAGGGATTTCAGAAGAGCGGCCACACCGTTGGGATGTGCGGTGACGGGGCTAACGATGCCCCGGCGTTGCGCCAGGCGCAGATGGGCATCGCGGTCTCCACGGCAACGGATGTCGCCAAGTCCGCCGCCGGGATCGTTCTGACCGAGGCGGGGCTGGGCGGTATCGTTGCGTCGGTGAAGGAGGGGCGCATCATCTTCCAGCGTATCCTGACCTACATTCTGAAATCCGTGACGCACAAATTTGTGGGAGCGCTCTTTCTGTTGACTGGGATTCTCATGACCGGGCACGCAGTCCTCACTCCGCTTCTGTTGGTGATCTCGATGATCACTGGCGACTTTCTCTCCATGCTCGCCACGACAGACAATGTACGTGCGTCTCCGGCACCCAACGTCTGGCACGTGGGAAGCATCACTGCAGGGGGCATCTTTCTCGGTTTTTGCGATCTCGCCTTTTGCACCGGCGTTCTGGCCATCGGGAAATATGCCCTGGGCTTTGGCATTGAGACGTTGCAGACGCTGTCCATTGTGACGCTGATTTTTGGCGGGCAGGCCATTCTTTACGTCGTGCGCGAGCGCCGCCATCTCTGGAGTTCGCGTCCGAGTACCTGGCTGATGGTCGCATCAGCCACCGACCTCCTTATCATTGCAACGCTGGCCACACGAGGCATCCTGATGCATTCTCTGCCCACGGCCGTAGTGGCTATTCTCTTTGGGGCGGCCGTTGCCTTTGGTTTCCTACTGGACCTGATCAAGGTCCTGCTGTTTCGTCGCCTACATATCGTCTAGCCTGCCGGCCGTCATCGAGCCAGCGAAAGTGCGAGGCCCAGGGCAAGCGTCGTCGCGACAACGATCGCAGGCGCCGCCCACAGGCCGAGGATCACGAGGCGCCCGCTGCGCACTTCTTCCCCTTCACGCCGGGCGAGCGCCAGCACGAGCATGGTTGCGAGTGAGCCGAAGGGAGTGACAATCGGCCCGACGTCGGCGCCGATGAGCGCGGCCAGGACCGTCCCAGTATCAGCGTGCGAAGCTAACAGCACGCTTCGCGCGATCAATGCCGCCGGGAGGTTGTTCATGATATTCGAGGCGAACGCCGTCGCACCCGCGGCAGCGAGGAACTTCTCGGGCGATCCCGGTCTCATGTGGGCAAGCCACCCGGACGATAGGCCGATGATGCCCAGATTCTCAAGGCCTTGTACCGCGACGAAGAGCCCGACAACGAAAGGGAACACACCCCACGACAGCTCGCTCACCGCTCGAATGCGCACGCGTCCGCTGGCTGCGCCGGCGATGGCGAGCACGCCGGTACCTGCGAAGGCGATCACGTAAGGCTCGATCCTCACGAGCGGCGCGAGGAAGTAGCCGATGAGTACGACGACGAGGACGGTCACGCAAACGAGGAAGTAGGCGCGATTCGGCACCACGCTCGCCGGCTCCGGAAGCGACTCGCCGTCGAAGTGCTCGGCAATCTGGCGCCGAAACTGCCGGCGTAGCAGAGCGTATGTGGTGGCGAGCGCGACGATCTGCGGCGCGACCATTCTTGCCGCGAACGCTGCGAAGGTGAGGTGGAAGGCATCGGCGAAGAGGATGTTCGTTAGATTGCTGATCGGGATCAGCAGCGAACCTACGTTCGCAACCAACGCGCACAGTACGATGTAGGGTGCCGCTGGAAGCTTGAGCCTCCTCACCAGGGCCAGCATGACCGGCGTCAGAATGACCGCCGTGGTGTCGAGGGACAGTATCGCCGTGACGATCGCGCCCAGCACGAAAGCGTTCCGGTAGAGCGAGCGCGCATTGCCTTTCGCGATGCGCGCGCAGCGGAGAGCGGCCCAATCGAAGAAGCCGCTCTTGCCCACGAGGAGGGATAGCGCAAGCAGCGAGAGAAGAAAGAGAAGGGCATTCTTCCCGGCAAGCGTCGCACCGATCGCCTCGCGCGGCGACACGAGGCCAAAAGTAAGCATCGCCGCTGCTCCGAGCATCGTCCACCAAGCCTCGCTCCATCGGCGCGGACGTACGACAACGAGGGCGAGCATCGTCGCGAAAATGGCTACAGTGACGACGACGCGTGCTGTGCCTGTCACTCTTTTGCCAAGCGTAGGTTGCGCGTCTCGGGCATCAGGAAATAGAGAATGGCGAAGGCTGCCGATGCCACAGCCGCGAGGAAGAGAAACCCGGCGTGAGAGCCCACACGGTGAACGATACCACCGGCGATGACCTGGCTCAAAGACGCCCCGATAGCGACGGCAGTGGTGATGGCTCCCAGGGTGAGATTGAATCGGCCGGTACCGCGGGTCAGATCGGCGATCACCAGCACGGACACGACGCCGAAGATCCCCGCCCCGATGCCGTCCAGAACCTGGATAGCCACGAGCAGTTCTGTGTTAGACGTGAAGGTGTAAAGAACGCCACGAATCGGGAGTACGCCGAACGCGATCAGAAGAAGTGGCTTTCGACCCCAGGTTCCGGCTTTCCGTCCCGACCAAGACGAGAGCAGCGTGATGACGAACTGGGTTGTGACCACGCACGCCGACATGAAGAGCATCGAGCTTCGCCCCTGACCCTTTGCCAGCAACTCGCCCAGCAGTGGCAGCATCGCCGCGTTGGCAAAATGGAACATCACGGCGCAGACGAGGAAGATGACCAAAGGGCGATCCCGAAAGAGCACCCAGACGCTTTCCGCCTTGCCACCTTTCTCGCCGTCATTGGCGCCACGGGCGAGCTGGTAGTCAATCTCGGCGGGTCTGATCAGAAACAGGATGAGAATCGTGGGGACCGAGAGAGCCACGACGAAGAAGAAGATGCTTCGGTTGGAAACCAGGTAGCCGAGGAGGCCCATCAACACAGCGGCAGTCACGTTCCCTGCCGAGTTGAAGGTCTGATTG
>PMKP01000417.1:0-1986 GCA_003157775.1 Myxococcales bacterium
CTGGCTGGACAGGATCTCCAGGCACTGCACGATGGGCAGACCGGCGTCGATCATGGTGGCGAACAGGCGGGTGAAGATGACGATGTCCTTGATGCCGACGCCGGTGCCGATGTTGAAGCTGAACTGACGCGGCTGCTTCTTCACCACCACCGGTTGCAGTTGCTGAAGCTTGAGCTTGTTGTGGACGGCCTCCTCGGTCTCGGCCTCCATCACGCCCTTCTTCACGTCGCCGGTTCTTGTGCGAGCCTCCCAAGTGAACGCTGTGAGCTGGGCTGCCATCGGTGTCTACCCCCTTCCCAAAGACGGTCGTCCGCCCGGCGGCGAGCGGCCGCCGGGTGCGGCCCCTCCTGCCGAAATGATCTGCTCCAACTCGTCCGGGTCGGAGGTGTGGCCGACGGCTTCCTCCAGGGTGATGAGCCGCCGCAGGTACAGGCTGGCCAGGCTCTGGTTCAGAGTCTGCATCCCCGACTTGCCCTGACCAATCTGCATGATGGAGTAAATTTGGTGAACCTTGTCCTCGCGGATAAGGTTGCGAATCGCGGCATTGGGGATCATCACTTCCAGGGCCGCGATGCGTCCCTGCCCCGTCGCTCGCGGAAGCAATGCCTGACTGATGATGCCTTCGAGGACGAAAGACAGTTGCGCCCGAATCTGCGATTGCTGATTCGGGGGAAACACGTCGATGATGCGGTTGATGGTCTGCACCGCCGAGTTGGTGTGCAAGGTGGCGAAGCATAGGTGGCCGGTTTCCGCCGTCACCAACGCGGCCTCGATAGTTTCGAGGTCCCGCATCTCGCCGACCAGGACCACGTCGGGATCTTGGCGCAGGATGTACTTGAGCGCCCGCTTGAAGGATTCCGTGTCGGACCCCACCTCGCGTTGGTTGACCAGGCACTTCTTGTGCGGGTGCAGATACTCGATGGGGTCCTCGACGGTGATGATGTGTTCGTGCCGCTCAGAATTGATCTTGTCGATCATGGCCGCCAGGCTGGTTGTCTTGCCCGAGCCTGTGGGTCCGGTGACCAGGATCAGTCCACGCGGCCTGTTGCACAACTCCTCGATGACCGGCGGCAGCCCCAGTTCCGCGAACGACAGAATCTTGAACGGGACGGTTCGAAAGGCGCCGCCCACCGCCCCGCGCTGCATGAACAGATTGGCGCGAAAGCGCGAAAGCCCACGCACGCCGAAGGACAGATCCAGTTCGTGGTCTTCCTCGAAGTGCAGTTTCTGCGTGTCGGTCAGGACCGAGTAGCAGAGCTGTTTGGTGTCCACTGGAGACAGCGGATTGACCCGCAAGGGAACCAGCACCCCGTCGATGCGAAGCTGCGGCGGCGTGCCGGTGGTGATGTGCAAGTCGGAGGCCCCCTGCTCCACCATGGCCTTGAGCAGCTGCTGCAGGTTGACTGTGAGCCCGGTGGGCGGAGGCGTTTGATTGGGGTTAGTCTCCAAGAAAGGGATCCTCTAGTCAGCGGCGGTGATGCGGGCGATCTCGTCCACCGACGTGACGCCTTCGCAGATCTTGCGCACGCCCGACATGCGCAAGGTTCGCATGCCCTGGCGGATGGCTTCTCCCTTGATCTCAACCGCCGCCGCCCCCTGCAAGACCAGCTCCTTCAAGGCATCTTTGAAGGGCATGACCTCGTAGAGCGCGACGCGACCCTTGTAGCCAGATCCGCCACAAACCTGGCAGCCGACGCCGCGGTGGCAGGTCGCGGTTTCGATCTCTTGGTCGCCCGCGCCCAAGGACTTGAGCTCGTCCCTGGGCGTTTCCATGGGTTGCTTGCAGGCCCCACAAATCCTGCGGACCAGGCGCTGCGCCTGCACCAGCTGCACTGAGGCCGTGACCAGGAAAGGCTCGACGCCCATGTTGAGTAGACGGGTAATAGTGGAAGGCGCGTCGTTGGTGTGCAGGGTGGACAACACCAGGTGGCCGGTGAGGGCGGCCTTGATTGCGATCTCGGCCGTCTCGAAGTCGCGGATCTCGCC
>PMKP01000417.1:2022-8441 GCA_003157775.1 Myxococcales bacterium
TTGCCGGAGCCGGTCGGCCCGGTGACCAGAACCATTCCGTACGGGCTCTCGATAGCGTGCTTGAAATCGGCCAGTTGGTCCGGTTCAAAGCCGAGCTTGGTCATGTCGAGCTGCAGGTTGCCCTTGTCAAGGAGGCGGAGGACGATCTTTTCCCCGAACAGTGTGGGCAGGACTGAGACGCGGAAGTCCATCTCCTTGTCCGCGTCGACTCTGAGCTTGATGCGGCCATCCTGGGGCAAACGGCGTTCGGCGATGTCCAAGTGGGCCATGATCTTGAGGCGGCTGGAGAGCGCGGCCTTGAGTTTCACTGGGGGCGACATCTCCTCGTGAAGCACGCCATCGATGCGGAAGCGAACCCGGTAGCTCTTCTCGTAGGGCTCGACGTGGATGTCGGAAGCGCCCTTCTGGATAGCCGAGAGCAAGAGGTGATTGCACAGCTTGACCACCGGAGCGTCGTCGGCGGCCTTCTCGAGATCCATCAGGTTGATCTCTTCGGAGGTGTTTCCCACCTCCACTTCCTCCTGGATCTCGTTCATCACCTTGTTGAGGTCGAGTTCCTCCTTGCGGTTGTAGTACCTTTCGATGGCGTCCGAGATGCCGACATCGGAGGCCACCACGGCTTCGATGTTGTAGCCGGTGACGAACTTGAGGTCGTCGATGGCGAGAATGTTGGAAGGATCTGCGATGGCCACGATAAGAGAAGAACCGGCCCGGTTGACCGGCACCACCCGATGCCGGATGGCCACATCCTTGGGTACGAGAGCGATGACCTCGGGGTCAATGTCGAACTCCCCGAGGTTGACCGCGGGCACGCCGTATTGCTTGGACAGAAACTGGGTCAGATCCTCCTCCGGAATTGCCCCGGTCTTGATGAGAGCATTCCCCAGTCGGTCCCCCGACTTTCTGCTCTCTTCTTGTGCGCGTTGGAGCTGCTCCGGCGAGATGATCTGATCTCGCAGTAAGAGCTCTCCCAGTCGACTCATGTTACCCCCGTAAGCCGTCGACAGATCCGAACGGCTTCTTTAGCAATTGTAAAACAGTAACAGGGGGTTAGCAGCGAGGCAAGAGAGAGCCTATTGGGCGAATGGATCGACCCAGCCGCCCTTGGCCGGTTTCTTGGCCGCGGCGGGCTTGGCCGGGGCCGCCTTTGGCGCAGCGCTCTTGGGCGGCCGAGGGGACTTCGCGGCGTGATGCGCTTTTACCTTTGCGGCTGGCTTGCCACCCCCTCCGGACTCCATCGGCGCGGGCACAGCCGCGGGGATTTCGCCGGGCGGCCTGGCTTCGGCAGTGGCAGCGCGCTGTGCGGCTGGCGGGGCAGGTGCGGGTAACTCGGCCGGATTGGGTAGCGGCACCACCTGCGGCGCGGGATTCGCCGGCTGTGTCGGCTGCACCGGGACCACGGGCTTGGCCACCAGGGTTGGGGTCTGAGCAGGCGGCGCGGTCACGACCACGCGTATGGGAGTCATGAGCCGTGAAAGCCCGCCGCCGACCAGCACCGCGACGAGCAGCATGATCCCGAGCTTCTGGTAGGAGATCTGGACGACCTTGTGGAGGGCCAGGCTGGCTTTGTGGAAGGTCTCGCGGGCGGGCTGCGCGGCGATCGGTGGCCGTGCAAACGCGGGTGTTGGCGCCGAGGCCGGCGGGAGAATGTAGTTCTCGGCCTCGCGGGCGGCGGCCTCCTGTTCCTCAGCCAGAAGCGGGTTGGCTGTGACGACCGTGCGCTCCTCGGAGGTGGCCGGGCTCTGGAAGAGGTTGTCCAAAGAAGCGGACGAAGAATGCGATGAACTGGGCTGGGCCGAGGCGAACGGCGGTGGGTCTTCGGCTGGCTCCGCCTCGGGAGCGGCTGGCGTTGCGGGCAAGACCAGCTTCTCAAGCAGATCCTCGTAGGCCAGGTTGGTCGCCGCGGACTCCGCTTCGGGTCCAGTCGGAGGCTCGTCGGCGACGGGCGGAGGAACCAGATACGAATCGACCTTCACAAGGCCCGGCGTCTCCATGGAAACATCGAGCTCACTGCCCACGGTGGCGGCCTGCGCGGCGTCCACCTCCAGCTCCTTGGAACTGTCAGCGGTGTTCGGCTCGCCGGCATTCAATTCGTCCATTTCCAGGAGGCCGGAGATCTCTTCGATCGCTTCATCTGGGGGCACATTGGTCTGCCCTGTCGTCCCAGGCCCACTCGTCATGGGGATTTTCCTTTCTTTCGGATGATAAGCAATTCACCGCGCTAGACGCAGGTGTTTGCACACGCAGTTTCCCGGCGAGCCAGCTCAAAGTCAATCCCCTGTATGGGCGTGAACACGTTTGACAGGACGAGAGCCTCTCCCTATGGTTCGACCCCCTGCCGTGCCCGTTCTATCCTTCACCGTAATGCGCCTGCCCGCCCGTTGCTGTCTCGGAGTGTCAGCATGAACCGCAAAGAGCGCGGTGCGTCTAGAATCCCCCGAGCCCCACTGGCAGGCATGTTTGTCCGCGCGGGGGCGTATCGGCTTCCCGACGACGTGGCGCGGCGCTTGCGTGGCGGCCACCCGTGGGTCTTTCGTGAGGCTCTGGCCGGGCGGGCCGTCAGCGAGAGGACCGGCGCGGTTGTCGATCTCATGGCGGGAAATGGTGCCTTCGTCGCGCGCGGCTACGTGGACCGGGACCATTCAGTGGCTGTCCGCGTGCTCTCGCGCGATCCGGCCGAGCGGGTGCACCCAGGAGCGGGGACCATTGCCAAGCGCTTCCAGCGCGCCGTGCAACTGCGCTGGCTGCTGCTCGGATCGGACAGGCCCACCGCCCTGCGCCTGTTCGCGGGCGAGAGCGAGGGCCTGCCCGGCGTCACCGTCGATCGCTACGCCGACTATGTGGTTGTGCAGTGGTACTCGGCAGGCGCCCTGCCCTGGCGCGAGGAGCTGCTGGACGCAATCGCGGAGGCGATTCATCCGCGTGGCATCTACGAACAGAAACGGCTACGGCCTTTGGGTGGCCAGGCTCCTGCGGATCCCGCAACCCGGGCGCGGGGTGAAGAGGCCCCTCTCGAAGTGGTGGTCGAGGAGGCCGGCTGTCGTTTTGCGGTCGATGTGACAGCGCCCCTGGGCGTCGGCTTCTTCCCCGATCTGCGACTCGGGCGCGACAGCGTGGCCCGGCGAGCCGCCGAGCGCCGCGTGCTGAATCTCTTCTCCTACACCGGGGCTTTCTCCGTGCGCGCGGCGCGGGCCGGCGCCGCCGAGGTCGTTGCCGTGGACACCGCGGCCAAGGCGCACGCACGCGCGCGACGCAACTACGAACTCTCTGGCCTCGACCCGGCCCGCATGGAGCAAGTGACGGGCGAGGCAAGCAAGATGCTCGAACGCTTCCTGTCGCGCAAGCGGCGCTTCGACATCGTGATCTGCGATCCGCCGACCTTTGCCCATGGCCAGGGCCCTGGCCGGAGTTTCTCGGCAACATCGGACCTGGCTGAGCTGGCCGGAGCCGCGGTGGCCGTGCTTGAGCCAGGTGGACTGCTCGCGTTTGCCAGCAACGCGGCCAAGCTGTCAGCCGCCGAGGTGGACAAGGCCCTGGCCGAGGGCGCCGCCATGCGGGGCTTGGACCTGCGGGTCATCGAGCGCCAGGGCCTTCCCCCTGACTTTCCCGTGCATCCCGGCTTCCCCGAGGGCAACTACCTCAAGTTCGTGCTGGCGGTGCGTGGGTAGCGGAAGGCCTCGGCAATACGCTTGTCAGCAACCCCCGGGTCGCCCGCGTCGTCGATGGCTGCGATGACCGCTGCGGCGGCAGCCCCAGTCGGGGCCACGGCGTCGACGGTCGCCAGAGTGATCCCACAGCACCAGGGCCATTTGACCGCTAGACTATGTCGCGCGGGTAAGATCTGTCGAGACACGTAGATGCCTACGCCGTTCAAGCTGAAAACCGATCTTGTGCCCACCGGGGACCAGCCGCGCGCCATCGAAGAGCTGGTCGCCGGGGTCAAGCGCGGCGATCCGGCGCAGGTTCTGCTCGGCATCACGGGAAGTGGCAAGACCTTCACCATGGCGCATGTGATGGCCCAGGCCCAGCGCCCCGCTCTAGTCATGGCTCACAACAAGACGCTGGCCCACCAACTCTACGGCGAGTTCAAGACCCTTTTCCCCGACAATGCGGTCCATTTCTTCGTCAGCTACTACGACTACTACCAGCCCGAGGCCTACGTCCCGTCGACGGACACCTATATCGAGAAGGATTCACTCATCAACGAAGAAATCGATCGCATGCGCCACGCCGCCACCTACGCCCTGCTCACCCGGCGCGACGTAATCATCGTCGCGTCGGTGTCGTGCATCTACGGTATCGGTGCGCCCGAGGCCTATCTCGACATGAAGGTCGACCTGGCCAAAGGCGTGGAAGTGCGGCGCGATGCGGTTCTGCGCCGCCTGGTCGAGATCCAGTACGAGCGCAACGATGTGGATTTCTCGCGCGGCACCTTCCGCGTGCGCGGCGACGTGGTGGAAATCTTCCCCGCCTACGAGCGCGAGAAAGCCCTGCGGGTGGAATGGTTCGGCGACGAGATCGAAGCCATATCCGAAGTGGATCCTCTGCGCGGCAAGGTGCTGCGCAAGCTCGACGAGGTGTCCATCTTCCCTGGCTCGCACTACGTGACCCCGAGCGACCAATTGGTGCGAGCCATGGGCACCATCAAGGAGGAGTTGCGCGGGCGCCTGACCGAGCTGCACACGCAGAACCGGCTGGTGGAAGAGCAGCGCCTGCAACAGCGCACGCTCTATGACCTTGAGATGCTGGAGCAGATGGGCCGCTGCAAGGGCATCGAGAACTACTCGCGCCACCTTTCGGGCCGCAAGCCGGGCGAGCCACCCCCGACCCTGCTCGATTACTTCCCCGAGGACTGCCTGACCTTCGTGGACGAATCACACCAGACCGTGCCCCAGATCGGTTCCATGCACAAAGGCGACCGCTCGCGCAAGGAGACCCTGGTGGAGTTCGGTTTTCGTTTGCCCTCTGCACTCGACAACCGGCCGCTGCGCTTCGAAGAGTGGGAAGCGCGCGTCCGCCAGGTCATCTTCGTGTCGGCCACCCCCGCGAACTACGAGGTCGAGCGTGCAGCCGGGGTGCTGGTCGAGCAGATCATCCGGCCCACCGGGTTGCTCGATCCCGAGGTCGAGGTCCGGCCGGTGGCTTCGCAGGTAGACGACCTGCTGGGTGAGATCCGCGCGCGGGTTTCCGCGGGCGACCGCGTGCTAGTCACTACCCTGACCAAGCGCCTGGCCGAGGATCTGACCGAGTACTACGCCGATCTGGGCGTGCGCGTGCGTTACCTGCACTCGGACATCGACACACTGGAACGCATCGAGATCCTGCGTGATCTGCGTCTGGGCACTTTCGACGTGCTGGTGGGAATCAATCTTCTGCGCGAGGGGCTGGACCTACCCGAGGTGTCGTTGGTGGCCATCCTTGACGCTGACAAGGAGGGCTTCTTGCGCGCGGAGCGCTCGCTCATCCAAACCATCGGCCGCGCGTCCCGCAATGTGCGCGGCAAGGTCATCATGTACGCCGACCACGAGACCGATTCGATGAAGCGAGCCATCGGGATCACGCGGCAGCGGCGCGAGCTGCAGCAAGAGCACAACCGCAATCACGGCATCACGCCCAAGACCATCAGCAAGGCCATCCAGGATCTGACTGGCACGGCCCAGGATGATTTCGTGGACCTCGGCAGGTTCGCCTTGCCAAAAAAGGGGAAGCGATCCCTACCGCTGGATGAGCTGCCCGGTGTGATCGCCCAGCTCAAGACCGAGATGATGGACCTGGCCGAAAAGCTGGAGTTCGAGAAGGCGGCTGCAATTCGTGACCGCATCCTGCAGCTTGAACAACTTCAACTCGACATAGGTTGAAGTTAGCCAGGCCAGATGCGCCGGTAGCCGAGCCGCCAGATATGGATGTTCGCGGCCTCGCACTGGCGCTCGCGGCGCGAACGCGCGGCAAAGGGGCTTTCGCACAGAAAGCTCCACGGCTCGCGCAGGTTGACGAACCGGCGCGAGGAGTCGTGTTCCAGAGCCGCCATGGCGTCGAGCGCGATGTCGAAGACGTCGCTGGCCAGGTAGATCTCGCCGCCCTCTGCCAGCAGCCCGAAGAGCTCGGCAACCAGCTCGGGCGACATCACACGCCGTTTGTGCTGGCGTGCTTTCCACCACGGGTCCGGAAAATTGAGAAAGAAACGGCTCACCCGGCTGGCGGGGAAAAGCCGGGGCAGGTCGACCGAGATGTTGGCGAACACGCTTCGAACCTGCTTGAGCCCCAGTCGGTCACAGGCGGCGTTGGCGAGCGCCACAAGGTCGCGGCGGATCTCGACGCCCACGTAGAAGCGGCCCGCATCCTCCGCGGCCCGGGCCATGAGGAAGTGAGCCTCAGCCGAGCCCAGTTCCACCTCAAGCGGGACTCCGGCCGGCACATCA
>PMKP01000417.1:8457-10784 GCA_003157775.1 Myxococcales bacterium
GAGCAGATAGCTGGTCAGCGTGTAAGTGGATAGGCCCGCCGGCAAAAAGAGCGAGAACCCGGTAAACATGATCGGCATCATGAACGCCATCATCTTTTGCTGCTGTGGATCCGTGCCAGCCGGTGACATGCGCATTTGCAAGAACATGACCGCGCCCATGAGCAAGGGCGTGGCGTAGTAGGGATCCTTGGCCGACAGGTCGGCGATGTAAAGGAACGACGAGCGGTGCAGCTCGACCGCGTAGTTGAGCGTGGAGAACAGCGCGATCCAGATGGGCATCTGGATCAGGCTGGGCAGGCAGCCGCCAAACGGCGAGACGCCGTGGGCTTTGTACAGATTCATGGTTTCCACGCCTAGCTTCTGCTTGTCCTTCTCGTACTTCTTGCGTAAGGCCGCAATCTTGGGTGCCAACCGCTGCATCTTCTTTCCCGAAAGCAGCGTGCGCTGCGTGGGATAGAAGGTGACCAGCTTGACGAAGATGGTGAGCAGGATAATGGCGATGCCCCAGTTGCCGGAGAGCCGATAAAAAAACTTGAGCAAGGCCAACATGGGCCGGGACAGCACTGCGAAGGTGACGTCCACGTCGTCCGCCAGGTGCGCATCCTCGCCGCCCGGCCGCACTCTTTGCAGATCGCTGTTGTACTTGGGACCGGCAAAGACTTCGAAGGCGTATTCGGTCTTCTCGCCCGGCGCCAAGGTTCGGCTGCTCAGAGAAAGGAAGACCTCGCCGGTCAGCGGGTCAAGCGCGCGCGCGCCGCACCGGCGTTCTTTGGGGGGGCTCTCCGGGAACGGCACCGCAGCTATGGTGAAGAACTTCTCGCCTGCCGCCGCCCAGCGCACGCCACCCACCAAGTCGATGGGTTCTTTGGCCAGGGGCTCCACCACCGAGCGGTGGGCCTTGTCGTTGGCCCAACAGACCAGCTCCGCTAGGTTGGCCGAAGCGTAGCTCATGAAGCCGCCGCCCTTCTTCTCAGGATCCTGTTGGGCGTACAGATGCACGATCAAGCCGTGCGACTGCGGCTTGTCGCTCTTGTTCTGCACGCTCATGCTGAGCTTCAGCCGGTACCGGTCCGGCTCGCTCTGGTAGCGCTTCTCAATTGCGACGACGTCAGTCTGCGCGCGGAAGACCACCGTGTCCGGGGCGGGCTGCTCAGCTGCCCAGGCCGCATCATCGGGAAGCAAAAAATCCGCCTTGGCGAAGGTCGTGCGCAAGGGCGCCAGCTCAGGCTTTCCTGTCTTCACGAGCTCGATGCCGCTCTCGCGGTCGCGGCGGTTGAGCAAGAACTGCCGGTCCTTCAGCTTCACCTGGCGGAGCGTGCCGCCCCAGCTCGACAGCAGGTAGCGCGCGTCGAGCGTGTCCAGCACAAGCTCCTGTTCCGGTGGGCGCGCAGCCGGCTGGGGCGCGGACGTCGCTGGGCTTGGCGCCGCCTTTGCGGACTCCGCCAGACTCGGTGGCGCGGTTTCGTGGGTGGCGCTGGGCTGGGACGGGGCCACCGGCTGCGGAGGTGGGTAGAGCTTCCACCACGCCCACAAGATGGCGATGGAAACGACGATGGCCAGTCCGAGCCGCTTGTCCATGGGCGTGTCCTACGAGTCCCTGCCGGGAACTGGATCCAGACCACCACGCGCAAAGGGGTGGCAGCGAAGCACGCGGCGCAAGGCCAAGTACCCGCCCCGCACCACACCCCACCGCTGGACGGCTTCTTCGGCGTAGACCGAACAAGAGGGCGTGTAGCGACAGACCGGACCGATGGCTGGCGCGATGGCGGCTCGGTAACTCCGCAGGAGAGCGCGCGCGAAACCGCGGGCTACCCGACCGCCATGGGAGGGTTCAGATCTCACGGCATTCCCACCCGCGCAAGGAGCTCGCCGAGTTCCTCGGCTGTCCGCTGGTATGTGCTGTGCGCCGTCGCAGGACGCGCGATGATGACAAGGTCGGTGCCGCCGGGCGCAGAGGAGGCCATACGACGGTAGCTTTCGCGCAGCCACCGCTTCACCCGATTACGAACCACCGCATTGCCGACTTTCTTGCTCACGGTGATCCCAATCCTGGCCCGCTCTTTGCGTTCGTGCTCAGGACAAAAAAGTGCATAGACCACGAGATTGCGTCCGGGAATCCGGCGCCCGCGCCGCTGCGCCGCCAGGAAACACGATCGCGCTCGCAAGCGATCCCTGCGGCCGAGCCCTTCCTGGCGGCCCTTGTCGCTCACGGGGCCTACTTCTTGGGCACGCTCACGGTGAGCTTCTTGCGCCCTTTGCGCCGACGGCGCCGAAGCACCTCACGGCCGGCCGGCGTGCTCATGCGTTTCCGGAAGCCATGGGTTCGC
>PMKP01000234.1 GCA_003157775.1 Myxococcales bacterium
CGTCAGGTCAGAAACGCAATGGTCAGCGGCCGTTTGCCGAGAAGTTTCTCGGCTGTCACAGGGTCGTCACATCGGGCCTCTAGCCTGCGCGCAAGGAGATTGAAAACAATGAAGAAGAGGCAAATCCAGAGCACCCTATTGGCAACTTTGTTGCTGACTGCGCCGGCGGTCCTTGCGCAAGAGACGGCAGGATCCGGCAGTCAGGGCCCCGTGGTCGGCGAGGTGGCGCCGCCAACCACCGGCCCGGTCCAGCCGGTTCCCGCGCCGACTGCAATGGCGAGCACGCCTGCCCCGCCCCAGCCCGCGCCGGCCGCGTCCGGCGGTCATGTCAGCACCAAGTTTGGTGCGACCTTCTACGGTTTCATCGAGCTTGATTCGATGTACGATTCAACCCAGAGCTTTAGCGATCTCGCCGGCGGCTCCTCCATTGCACGCCCGGGCACGTACGCCAATGGCAACGGCAGAACGATTTTCGGGGTTCGCAACTCGCGGCTTGGCTTCAAGCTTACCGGACCGGAAACTGAGTCTCTCAAGACCTCGGGCATCTTCGAGATGGACTTTTTCGGCAACCAGCCACAAAGCTCGCCGACAGTAGTCGCCCCGTCGACGGGAGTGCCCACGGTGTCGGAAGGCTCCTACTTTACTAGCCCGACCTTCCGCATCCGTCATGCCGCGCTGAAGCTCGCCACGCCAATTGTCGACGTTTTGGCCGGTCAATACTGGTCGCTGTTCGGCTGGCAGTCGATGTTTCATCCCAACACGGTCGAGATTCAGGGCGTGCCGGGCCAAATCTACGCGCGCACGCCGCAAATCCGTCTCTCCCACCTCTTCGACCTCGGACCAGTGGGGGTTGAGGTTGCCGTCGCCGCCGCCCGGCCGGCACAGCGCGATTCCGAAATTCCGGACGGGCTAGGCGGCGTGCGCTTCATACTCAACGACTGGAAGGGATTGCATACGGCGGGCGCCACCGGCATGGCCGTCGATCCGCTTTCGATCGGAGTTTCCGGAATTGCCCGCCGATTCAAAGTGCCCGACTTCTCTGACAAACCCACCATCAGTCGCAAGCTGAATGGTTGGGGCGTTTCCGTGGACGCGTTGCTGCCCGTCATCCCGGCCAAGTCCAGCAAAGACGACAACGCCCTGAGCGTGACCGGATCCTTCGTCTACGGCCGTGGGATTGCCGATCTGTACACTGGCTTCAGCGGGGGTGCCTTCACCCCGACCCTGCCGTCCGGAAACCCATTCACTGCCCAGGATGTGGACAATGGCCTCGCGGTCTACGATCCCACTGGTGTCATGCACGTCATCTACTGGCGATCGTATATTTTGGGGGCGCAATACTACCTGCCGAACTTCTTGCCGACATCCATGCGAATGTGGGTCTCGGGAAACTACTCTCACATAAACTCGAACAACATCGACACGCTTTCCCAGAATTCTTCCACGGCCACGACCAAGATCTTCAACAAGGAGGATTGGGCGGACGGCAACCTCTTTTTCGCCGCCAACGATGCGATTCGCTTCGGCTTGGAGTACGCTTGGTTCCGCCAGACCTATCTTGACGGCGTCCAGGCTAGCGACAAGCGGGTTCAGTTCTCGGCATTCTACGTCTTCTAGCAGGGCGCCAGGCCGCTCCGGTTCCGCTCCATCGTGACAAGGTGGAGCGGCGTCCTTTTGATGGAAAAGATGGTCTGCGTCGCCACTTGGTCCAGTCTAGGAGAATCCATGCTGGCCACGGGGAGCTACCCAGGAGAAGGGCCGGGCCCGACAGACGATGGACTGACTGGGTTGAGCGGGGGTTCTTCTGACCGTCGCGCGAAGAAAAGAAACATCACCGGAACGAGGAAGAGCGAAAGCAGCGTGGAGGACGAGAGCCCGCCGACCACCGCGAGCGCCAGCGGTTGATTCGACTCGGTGCCCGCCTCGAGACCAAGTGCGGTCGGGACGAGCCCCACGATGGTGGCGAGGCTGGTCATCGCGATGGGGACGAGTCGAGACCGGGCCGCCGCAATGACCGCCTCAACCTTGTCCTCACCCTGGCTGTAGCGCCGGTTGGCCGCATCGACCAATAGAATCCCATTCGACACGGCGATGCCAACGACCATCAGCATGCCCATGAGGGCAGTAATCGAGAAGCCCTGGCCACCCGCCAGCAGGGCCAAGACGATCCCGACAAACGACACCGGGATGGTGAACAGCATGACCAAGGGCAGGCGCAGAGACTTGAATTGAGATGCCATGATCATGAAGACCAACATGACAGCCAGGCCTACCGCCACCCCAAGGCCAGAGAAGGTCGTGCGCATTAGATCGACTTGGCCGACGAAGGAGAAAGGAATGCCGCGCGTGCGCGGATCTTTTCGCAGACGCTGTTCCAGTTCCTTGGCCGCGCTGCCGATATCGCGACGCTCGGTTTGCATCAGCACATGCGCGACCCGTGTCAGGTGGTCGCGCTCGATCACGATTGGGCCCAGTGACCGGCGCACACTGCCGTAGGCACCCAGTGTGATGGCCTTGCCATCATCGGTCAGTCGCACAGGAATGCGGGCCAGGGCGCTGGCATCGTCGACCTTGGTGGGGTCATACGAGGTCACCACGTAGTACGACTGGCCGTTGCTTGCATCCACCCAGACGCTCGGCGTGTTGATATTGCCCAGCGTCGCTTCCAGCGTGGCCTGGGCCGCCGCACGCGCTGTGACCTGCACTATACCCGCCAGGGTGCGATCGGTGTCGACCCGGATTTCCGGGTAATCCATCTGCAGGGAGGGGTAGATGTCGCGGATTCCCGGTACGCTGCTGGCAACGTCCGCGACCAGATGCGACTGCGTATCAAGAACCGACAGGTCGTCGCCCTGCAACTCGACCACAATCGGGGCCAGGTATCCGTTCGAAAAGACGCTGGCAACCAAGCCCCCCGGCCACTGCAGAAACTCTGTGCCTGGGTAGGACTGGGCCAGCAGCGCCCGCATGCGGTCCGAGATCTCACTCTGGCGCAAGTGACGTCGCCCGGGGTCGCTCAAGGCAACGCGGATGAAGCCCATGTGCGGACCTGCATTCGGGCTCGTCATGGCACTGCGTGCATTCTGCGGCGAGCCCACGTTGGTCAGCACCAACTCCGCGCCGTCTTTCTCCATCTTGTCCACGAGCAGGGAAGCCATTTCCTTGATCTTGCGGCTGGCATCGGTCAGTGAAGTTCCGGCCGCCAACCGCACGTAGACCCTTTCCATCGATTCGTCGATTTCCGGGAAGAACGTGCTGGGAAGACGCTCGGCAACCAAGAGGCTCGCACCCACAAGAACCGCAGCGGCCACGACGAGCGCGATGCGATGGTCGAGCACCATGCGCAGCGCTCGGCCGTAGCGCTCGACCACGCCGTCAATGAGTCTGGCGACAAACTGAGCCAGGCGTCCAGGCTGATGGGGCTTCAGGATGTACCGGCTAGCCAGCGGGGTCACCATCATGCTGACGAAATAGGCAGCGATCATGCTGACCGCGACGGTGATCGCCAAGGGAACGAACAATCGTTTGGCCAAACCGGTCAGGAGCACGACCGGCAGGAGCACGGAAATCGTGCACAAGGTGGATGCCAGAACCGGCAGAGCCACCGCGTTAGCGCCCGCCAGCGCGGCCGCCGATGGATCCAGTCCTTGGCGCTGGTGACGATGGATGGACTCGATCACGACGACTGCCTGGTCGACCAGCGGTCCCATCGCCAGTGTCAAGCCGCCCAGGGTGAAGGCATTGAGGGTGTTGCCGGTGGCATAGAGAACAATCAGTGTTACGGCGAAGGCCAGTGGAATTGAAAAGGCCACGATCACAGTGCCCCGCGTGCTTTGCAGAAAGAAGAGAACGACCAGGGCAATGAGCAGCAATGCCTGGACGACCTCGGTCTTCAGCCCCGAATAGCTCGTACGTACGAAGGTGGATTGGTCGAAGATGGGCAGAACCTCGACCCCGGAGGGCAGATTGGTCAGTCCCGCGATGGTCTTCTTCACGGCGGCCACGATGTCGAGCACGTTGCCTCCCGGGATGCGCAGAACGTTGAGATAGACCGCATCGTGCCCATTGACCGCCACGTCTTGCGTCTCCGGTGAACCGCCATCTTCCACCTGTGCGACATCACGAATCAGCACGGGATGGTTCTTGCGCAGCTTCACCACGGCGTCGCCGATGTCGGCGACCCTTGCTGCGACAGCATTGGTGTAGACGTTGGCATCGAATTTGTGCGAAATGAGCTCGCCGGAGGGCAGCAACGCATTGGACTGTGCGACCGCACCGGCCACATCGGAGGAGGTAAGGCCACGCGCTTGCGCGCGCGTGGGATCAACGATGACGTTGATCTGCCGTTGACGGCCACCATTGATCGATGCGCTGGCAACCCCGGGAATGCCTTCGAGCAAGGGCTCGATATAGTTGAGGGCATAGTCGTACAGCTGCGGCCCGGACAGACCGCCGCCAGAAACCACGACCTGGATCACCGGTGCGTTCGACGGGTCGTATTGCAGGACGAAAGGCGGCAAGACGCCAAGCGATTTGGGCACAGCGGACATGGCGAAAGCGACTTGTTGTTGCACGAGAGTCTGGGCGGAATTGAGATCTGTGCCCCATTTCATCCAGACGTAGACGACACTGAGGTTGTTGCGCGACACGCTTTCCACGTGTTCGACACCAGGCGTGGCACTGACGTACTTCTCGATACGCCACGTGATCGTCTTTTCCACATCTTTGGGACCAAGCCCAGGGGCCAGCGTGCCGATGACCAACACCGGCGGCGTCAGTTCGGGAAAGGTGTCGACGCTCAGCCGAGGCACGACCACCACGGCAAACACCACCAGCGCGATGCCGACCATCAGGACGGCGATTGGATTTCGGAAGGATAGCGCAGTCACAAATGCATCCCCTTCGGTGTCAACGCGGAGGACGGTGTGGCGGCAACCATGGCTTCATGGACCGCGTGAACAGCATCGCCGTCCTTCAAGAGAGCTCGCCCCTCGGTGACGATCTCGCTTCCGGCGGGAAGGGAAGTATTTAGAAAGAGGGTCTCTCCCTGCTCTCCTTGCACCAGGCAGTGCACTTTGTGTGCGATTCCGTTCTGCACAGTGAACAGGGCTGCCTTCGAGCCTCGCACCGAAGCTGCAATCAGCGGCACCTCGGTGGCGGGCTTGGGCTTTCCAACGTCAATAGTCAGTTCGGCCGTCGTGCCTACGGGAAGCTGTCGTTTGGGATCCGGTACGTCGATTTCAAAGTGAACTGTGCGCGTGGAGGGATCAGCCGCAGGCGAGCGACGTGCGATGGTGCCCGCCAGCTCGCGATCGTTGGCCAGGGCGCGAATGCGAACCAGCGTTCCAGGGGCGACATATTCGAAGTCGATCTCGGGAACCTCCACTGTCACCCGGACCGTGGCGCGATCCACGATGGTGGCCACGGACTCGCCGGGATGGACAAACGCGCCCGGGTCCACGCTGCGTGTTGCGATCTCGCCCGCAAAGGGTGCGCGCAGGACACAGTCATTGACCTCCAGTGTGGCGCGCTGGAGTCTTGCCTCGGTCGATTCGAGATCCGCCTGCTTAGCAGTGCTCTCGGCCTGTTTCTGTTCGATCTCGTTCGGCGATGCAAACCCGCCCTGTTGAAGCTCGGCGATGCGAGAGGCCTCATGCGCCAGCGCCTGCTGCTGGGCCTGCAGGGATCTCGCCTGGAGAGACACGGCTCGGCTCGATGCCGAGGCGTTGCGACAGTCGAGAGTGGCCACTACCTGGCCCCGCTTGACGGCGTCTCCCGGCCGCACAAGCACGGTGCCAACATAGGCGGAAATGAGCTGCGGGCCCAGCTTGGCCTCAACCCATGGTTCCAGCGTGCCGACATACCTGCGGACCGGGCGATAGTGCCCAGCCTTGGCGGTGATGACCGTGACCTCCTTGGGCTGACTCGACAGGGCAACCCGATTGACCCGCGAAGCCGCTCGCGCGACCATCAGCGCACCCAGCAGGAGGACTACAAGCGCAATGGCCCCGATGATCACGGGGACACGTCTTGACCCTGGGGGCCCTTTGATTATCGTCGGCGTCCCGGCGCCAGGTTCGCTCTTTGCCTCCGGACTGTTCATAGTTCCTCCGCAATCAGTCGCGCGACAATCGCCCGCGCCCTTGCCACCTGAAATTCTCCGACGGCCACCTGAATCTCAGCGTCGGTGCGCAACGCTTCGCCATCAGCCAACTCCACCGAGGTACCCAGGCCAGCCTTGAAGCGCGCGTCGGCCTGGGCATAGTTCGCACGCGCGGCCTCCGCCGCCTTGTTCAGGCTGACTAGGGCCGCGCGCGCCACATCGAGCGACACGTAGGCATTCCGAATGGCCGCAACCTCTGCCTGGACGGTCACAGCCAGATCCGCGCGCGCCACCTTCTCTCGCGTCGCCGAGGCGTCTCGCAATGCCGCGAGCACTGGGTCGTACAATGGCCAGCGAAGAACCAGGCCCACATCCCAATTCGGCACCTGCGGGAGCGCCCCGTCCAGGGTCAGACTCTGGCCGTTCGTGCCCTTTGCTCCACCAGCGCGTCCAGACAAGCTCCCAGTCAAAGACAAGTCAGGTCGCGTGAGAACTCCTAGCGCTTCGGTCGTGGCTGCTTGCAGACCGACCCTGGCCTGCGCCACGCGGATCTCGGAATCGCGCCTGGCTACATCCCGCATGACCTCGGGCAAGGGCGGGGGATCGCTCTGTGGAGATCCCTGGTCCGCGTCCAGCACTGGGTCCGGGACACCGACTGCCGCAGCATAGACGACCTGCGCCTCCTCCAAGGACCCAGCCGCGCGAACCCGTGCAACGTCGAATCGGGTCAAGTCGGCCTCGGCCCGTGTCAATTCGATGGGCGCGCGCAATCCGTTTTGCACCCCGGCTTGCGCCATGTCCCGGTGGATTCTCGATCGGCTGAAAGCGTCCTCAGCGGCGCGGAGAATAGCCCGCGCTCCGAGCACGGCGAAGTAGGCATCCTTCACCAATAAATCGAGGCGCAATCGCTGGGAGACAGCATTCAGTTTCTCAACTGTAATGGCAGCGTCCGCAGCGCCGGCCTGCGCACCGATGCGACCAAAGTCGAAGAGCTCCTGGTTTGCGCCCACGCCTGCCAGGCTGGATGGGGACGGCGACCAACCCGTGCTGTTGACCGAGGTCGCGCCAATGCGTGGCAGGGGAACCCCCGACGTTGCCACATACGATGCCGTCGAGTTGTTGGTCGTGCCCTCAAGCACCTCGGCCACCGCTCCAAGATTCGGCAGCCACTGCGCGCGCGGGACTCGCGCATCCGCCTGCGCTGAAGTCACCCGTGCGAGAGCGCTTTGCAGGGATGGATGGTATTGCCGAGCATAGGCGATGGCATCGGGTAGCGACATAACCCGGGGCTTGCCAGAAGCGGGCAGGACTGGCCCGGCGCCAACATCATGGATGCTGCCCTCTTCCCCGACGGCATCTGCGCCTTCTGCAAGGAGGAAAGCAGCAATCCATGCAATGAGTACAATGGCTTTCATCCTTCCACATCGGGCCCTGCTCTCCGCACCAGTTCTAGGACCGCTGGTGGAGGGCCGACACCGCCTCCTGCAGCTGTTTTCCGAGTCTTTCGATTTCCCTCTGCTGGGTTGGGAACAGGAAATCCATCGGCTGGCAGCTTCCCTCGACATCAGTAGTCGTGATGACGGCGTCGAGCGGAGCGCAGCGCTGGATATCGGTCTTGACAGCCACGTTCAGCGTTCCGGAAGACTCGCTGACCGAAATGTGATGGCGAAGGAAGATGTCCGTGTAGAAGTTCAAAGGGCGGTTGTCATCGATTTCCCGGAATCGATAGCCGGTATCAAACCAGCGCGACGTAATGGTCCCGGCTCGGTAGTCAATGACCCCTGGCTCGATTCCTTGCTTCTTGAGCGTCGCTGCCACAGCATTGATTGCGCCGTCGCATGGCCCACTCGCCGCGAAGGTGTAGGATTGCGGTGCGTGCGCGCATCCACAAAGGGCGGCTATGAGTGATGTCGTGCAGAAGGTGCGCGAAAACATGTAGAAGTCTCCTACCATTCAGACAATCGACGGCGCGCAAGTCAGCGCGACGCGACCACACTGATTGGATTGAGCGCGATCGTTGAGGCGCCGAGCTGGACACTGTCGGCCAGCACCAGCTCGAAGCCGTGATGGCAATCGAGGACTTTCTCGGTCGTGAAGCTCACCGGGAGGGCCTTTGCTTCGCCGGGAAGAATGGAAACGACTTTCGCCTTGTCGGGCGTCAGGGCCTGCGCTCCTGGCGCCGCTGGGTCGACCAGCCGCATCTGCCCTTCTGAGAGCGTAGCGATTTGCCGCGAGTCATTCCTGACTAGCAGCTTCAGATCAAGCCCGAGCCTGTCTGCGTCCAGCCCCTTGAGAGTCATGAACGCGCTGCGGTTCACGTAACAGCCAACTCCGGTGATGCCGACCTGAACGCCCTGGCTGGACAAAGAAGGGCCCGATGTCTGGTAGGGCACACTGTAGCCACAACCCACGGCCAGAGAGACGACGGCGGCTGCGAGACTCAAACTGATCTGCTTTTTCATGTTCATGGTCCTCCTGCCCCTACGCGACAGCAATTGGCGTGCCGAAGTAAAGAACGTCGCTTCCACTCGTTCGCCCCTCCGCAGGTCGCGCCCGCTTGCGAAATCTTCCCGATCTGTCGGGAATAAATCCCGACCCTCATCGGCGACGGCTCTCACGATGGAAGAGCCGCCCCACATGCCGCCTGTCAGAGCGGCTCGCGGCACTTCTAGTGAGCGAGGCAGCATTGCGTGGCTGGCGACCTCGGTCGATATGGAGAAGATCCCGGGCCGGTGCCAGGCCCGGCTGATTGATCGCGAGGTACGTCGACCTGCATCTCTGGCACGAGGGATGCTTTTCATTGGGATGGATTCTCCACAGGAGGTGGCCATCATGCGAGCCGCTCTTACTACTATCGCCTTCGCTGGTTTTTCGGCGTGCGCGACGGTTCCCTCGGGCAGCGCAGGGGTTCTGTTGAAGCCGAGTGGTGTCGCCCAGGAGACCCAGGGGGAGGGCGTGCATTTCATCGGGCCGTTCGCGAAGACCGACGTCTATGATCTCCGCGCGCACGAACAAACCGAGGACTTGGCGGCGCTTTCTGCTGACGGCGGGATGATCGAGGCGCGTGCCTCTGTCCTGACATACCATCCGGTCCCGGCAGAGCTCGTCGCCCTCGACCGCGAGGTTGGCCCCCAGTCCTATGAGGTGGTCGTCAGGCCCGTGGTTCGCTCTACCCTTCGGCGCATCATCGCGGGATTTCGCGCCGACGAGCTAGACACCCCTGGGATCACCAAAGCCGAACGCGAGGTCACAGCCATCACAGCGCAACGGTTGCGGCCCTATCACATCGTTTTTGACAATATCAGCCTCCGCACCATCGAGATTTCGCGCTTGTCCGCAGCCTATCAGGCGATTCTCGATACCGCTGCCGAAGAGCAAAGGGCGCTGGCGGCTCGCCTGCTGCCTGAGCTTGCCCGCCAGGACGCCGAAAGGCGCTACGCCGACGCCCAAGGCGTGGCCAAGTCTGACACCGCTATCGCGCCCACTCTCACGCCAGCGATGCTGGAAGACACCGCAAACCGTGCGTGGTCGACGCTACTCACCGCGCCCTCAACCCATGTTGAGGTGCGTCCGAGCGAACAACCCTATCTACTGGAGGTGGAGCCATGAACGGATATCGATTGATAAGGGAAACCTGCCATGCCCTCCCCACGCGAGTGGGTTCGATTGGTGGTCTTCTGCTCTTGTTTCTTTTGGCTGGCGCGGCTGCGGGCTGCGCCACCGTGAATCCCGGCCAAACGGGCGTTCTTTGGCGGGCATCCAGCGGGACGCAATCCAAGACCTATGGCGAGGGTTTGCACACCCTCGCGCCGTGGAATGACATGTACGTCTACGACCTGCGGTCAATGAGCCGTGACGAATTACTGGACGTGATTGCGGTGAATGGTCTTGGCATCAAGCTCGACACCTCGGTCCGCTATCATCTTAGTCCGGGCGAAGTGGTCGCTCTGCAACAAGAAATCGGCCCACACTACTATAAGACGATCATAGAGCCGGTCCTGCGGTCCGAAGCTCGCCGCGTGCTCGGGCGCTACACGCCCGAGGAGATCTATTCGACCAAGCGGGATCTGATCGAGCGGGAAATCCGCGAGGGCCTACGCGCAAAGATCGAGGGGAAGCACATCACCCTCGAGGCGGTACTCATCCGGAACGTCGAGCTTCCGCCCACCATCCGCCAGGCGATTGACCAGAAGCTGGCTGCCGAGCAAGAGGTGCTAAAGATGAAGTACGAGATTGAGGTAGCCAAGAAGGTGGCGGAACAGCGGCGGATAGAAGCCCAAGGCATCGCTGACTACAACCAGACTGTCGCCGCCAGCCTGAGCCCGCCGATGCTCGAGTACGAACGCATCCAGGAACTCAACCGGCTGGCAGCATCTACAAACACGAAGACAGTCGTGATTGGTCCGGGTGCTGGGGGCACGCCGGTGCTGCTCTCGACTCCCGCAGCAAGCTCGTCACGCTAATATGGGAACCCTGCGAGGGTTCAGCCACTCCCACCGAAGGCCAAGCCCATTCACTTGGCCTTCGGTTTCCTTGTGTGTGTGTGCATGGACGCGGGCAGTGCCGAGGCCGCGCGGCGCAGGCTAGTGGATCACTGGTCGTTGCCCGCGCACCTGCAAGATCTTTGCGTGCCGTGCATTGGACAGGCAGGCGTCGCGGTCTGGCCCGAAGAGCAAGTCGGTGGTAGCCTGGTCGGCCGGGGGAAACGCGTAGTTCTCCAGTTCCTGAGGCGTCACCCAGCGAAGATCGGCGATCCCGATCGGACGCGGTTCCTTGGTAGGCCGGATGGTGGTGCGATAGAGAACCAGGTCAACGGCATAGCCATCGTAACGGTGGGTGCGATGGGCGGTGGAGCGGCCCACGTCCACATCGACACCCAGGCGCTCCCGCACCTCCCTTCGCAGGGCGGCCTCGTCGGACTCGCCTGTCTCAACCCGTCCACTCGGGAATTCCCACAAACCGGCCAGCACGACGGTGGACCGGCGCTGGGTGATCAGGTATCGCCCCTCCTGCTCGATCACGGCAACCACTACGCGAATGTGAGGTGCGCTATCGTTCAAGGTGTAGCTCCGGGGCAGGCAGCCTCTGCGGCAGCGCAGTCTTTGCACACACGGCCCTTCCTCCGAATCGCCTCGCATTGGCGAGACTTGATGCCTAGCTGTGTCTCTCTCTGTTCATGCCGCTGGGTTAGATTCCGCGTACAGCGTCTTGATTCCAGAATATACCCACTTTTCCCGCAATTCAGGGCGCCGCCGCCCCAAAGCGGATCGGGCTGAGCGCGATGGGCGAGCCTGCCAAGTCCACACTATCTGCCATCTCCAGGGCAAAGGCGTGGCGGCAATTGTCCACTCCGCTTGGCTCGAAGTTCAGGGGTACCTGTGTTGTCGCGCCGGGCGGAACTGAGATCACGCCGGATTGCTCCGGCGGTGCCGCCGCCGTTGTCGGAGCATCGGTTTCGGCCAGCCGAATGCGCCCCTCCGAGATCTCGGCGACCTGGCCCGAGTCATTCTTGATCTGCAGCCTCAGGTCGAGGTCAGCCTGATCCTGGTCAATCACGTCGGGGTAGGGCTCGTCCTCGCGGTTAACGTAACAGCGAGCGCCTGCCACGCTGACCTGTACCCCCTGCTCGGAGAGAGAAGGGCCTGATGTCTTGTAGGGCGCACCGTATGCGCAGCCTGCAACGAGAATGGCGAAAGCTCCAAAACCCAAAGCCGTCTGATTTTTCATGACCAATTACCTCCCTGCCAGTTACCTTCCTTCCTGGGAAACAAGCAATCGTCGTGCCGGAATCGGACCCGCGAGGAGTGTCAGCAGACCCAGTCTAGCGCGGCACTGGAATGCTGATTGAACTGAGGGCGGCAGGCTGCGTCGGGCCGAGCTGGACGACATCGGCCAGCTCCAAGTTGAAGCCATGGCGGCAGTCGAGGTTGTCGCCGGTCGTGAACGTGACTGGGATCTCCTTGGTCTCGCCGGGAAATACGGAGACCACCTGGGCATCGTCGGGGGTCAGCGGCCTCGCCGCAGGAGCCGAGAAGTCCACCAGCCGGATGCGCCTTTCTGAGAACCTGGCGACCCGTCCTGAGTCATTCTTGATCTGCAGCTTCAAATCGAAGACTCCTTTGGCTTGGTCGAGTAGCTCGATCAAGTGGTCGCCTTCGTCCAGAGAGCAGCGAACGTCTGCGATGCCGACCTGGAGACCTTGAACGGACAAAGGCGGCCCTGCCTCCCGATGCGGCGCAGTGGTCGCACAAGCCGAGATGAGAAATGCCGCCGACACCAACATGTTTTGTGTTTTCATGGCCAGTTCCTCCCCCGCTCCGGAATAGGCAATCGCTGGGCCAGGGGATTCCGTCCTACGCCGGCTCTGTAGCCGGCGGGGCCCGCGAAATTTTCCCGATATCACGGGAATATATCCCGACTCTCGCGCTGGGAAATTCCACCAGGAAAGGGATCTCCTCTTGGCGTGGCTCTTGCTCTTACAGAGAGCGTGAGCGTGCTTGAAGGACAACAGTTGTTCATGGACTTTGCCGCCTCGACCAGGCGCATGATCAATGCCAAGATTGCGACCCCTGTGATGCTTAGCCCTCTGCGTGATGTAGGAAGGCCTTGGCCGCTAGGTGTGTCGATGCTGGCTGCGGTGGCCATGGTGGCTATTCTTGCGTATTGGGATGCGCGTCGAGAGTCCGATGCGGCCTTGGCTGATTTCGCGCAGGAACAGCGGACCTTGGCAGTGGCTCTGGCCATGGACGTAAGGGATCGTCTTCACGTGAACCAGAACCGTGCATCCCTGCCCGAGATTCTCGACGGGCTTCGCAGGGCGCAACGACCGCGCGGAAACGTTATCGCATTGCTGCCGCCCGGGGCGCGTGAGTTCGTGACCGCCGATGGTGCCCCCGCCGCTCTCGACTCACTTCGAGGCGAGCTACTGGAAGGTCATACCTCGGCCAGACTGACGCGCGAGACGGCTGCCTTGCTCGGTCTTCCGGCCCGGACAGCGTTGGCGGGTCTGGCGCGCGTCGAGGATGACGAGAATGGAACCTGGGGAGTCGTTGCGGTGGCAAGCGCCCAGCGCGAGCGCGATCGCGAGCAATGGGCCAAATGGCGTCTTCTCTTGAGCGTGGTGACAGCCACTGGCCTGGTGTCAGCCTTCGGCGGTCTGGCCTTGCGCAAACAGAGAAGCGGGCTCACGCTTAAAAATCAGGTCCTGCTGGCTCATACGCGCCAGCAGGCCGATGAGCGTCTCCAGGCAGCGAGCAAGGCGGCCACGCTGGGAACTCTTGCCATGGGTGTGGCTCACGAAATCGCGACCCCTCTCGGCGTGATCTCCTTGCGCGCCGAACAACTGGCCGACAAGCTGGCGGCGGAAGAGCGCGGCAGTGCAGCGGCTCGGGCAATTATCGAGCAATGCGAGCGCATCACTCAGATCATCCGGGGTTTGCTGGGACTCGCTCGTGGTGGCACGCCAGCAGCCCAAGAGATCGATCCGCGGACCCTTGTGGAAGCCTCCATCGTCATGGTGGCACACCGGTTTGCACAGTCTCGCGTGACCATCGAGACACATTTCCCCGGCAAACTGCCCACAATCACCGGCGACCCCAGGCTCCTCGAACAAGCCCTGATCAATCTCTTGCTCAATGCCTGCGACGCATCACCGCCCGGCGCATCGGTCCAGGTGTCGCTCGCCACCGATGCTGACATGCTGGTCTTAAGCGTCGTCGACCAAGGCTCGGGCATTTCCCCCCACGACGTCGACCGAGCCCTGCAACCATTTTTCACCACGAAACCGGACGGCAAGGGCACGGGCCTTGGGCTCGCAGTGGCGCGCGAGATCGTGAACAGCCATCGCGGCACACTCACCATCGCGCCCGAGTCGTCCCGAGGTACGAAGGCTGTCATTCGACTCCCAATTCTTGGTCATGAACATGTCTAACCCTGCGCGCGTTCTGATCGTCGATGACAACGTTGAGATGGCCCGCAGTCTGGCCGACGGGCTGAGTGAACGCGGATACGTTGCCCTGTGCGCAGCTTCAGGCCGCGAAGCCATCGATGCCTTGTCCTCCCAGCGCCTGGATGCGGTGGTCACCGATCTGCGGATGCCGGGCGTGGATGGCATGCAGGTCCTGGCGACTTCACGAAAGCTGGCCCCCGACCGTCCCGTCATCATCATGACCGCGTTCAGTGCCATCGAGAACGCTGTCGAGTCCATCCGCCAAGGCGCCTACCACTACCTGACCAAACCCTTCAAGATTGGCGAGCTGGAGATCTTTCTCGGTCGCGCGTTGGAAGAAGTGGAGATGCGGCGAGAGACCGCCAGGCTGCGACGCGCGCTCGAGCAAGAACATGTGCGATCGCGGATCGTGGGCAGTAGCCCGGCTAT
Source organism: Myxococcales bacterium (assembly GCA_003157775.1). GTDB lineage: Bacteria > Myxococcota_A > Polyangia > Fen-1088 > Fen-1088 > Fen-1137. The sequence continues at coordinate 14,481 of PMKP01000234.1, forward strand.
GCACGCCGTACGCGAGCTGATTGAACGGGTGGCGGACGCCCCAGCGCCGGTGCTGATTCTGGGTGAGACCGGAACAGGGAAGGGGTTGGTGGCCCGGACCATTCACGAGCGAAGCAGCCGTGCCAATGCCCGACTGGTCTCGGTCAACTGCGCGTCCTTGCCCGAGACCCTGCTGGAAAGCGAAATGTTCGGGCACGTGAAGGGAGCTTTCACGGGAGCGACGGCCGATCGGTCCGGCCTCTTCGCGGAGGCCGACGGCGGCACCCTGCTACTGGACGAGATTGGCGACATGGCACCTGGGTTACAAGCCAAGCTGTTGCACGTTCTCGAAAGCGGCGTGATTCGTCCGGTCGGCTCGACCAAGGAACGGTCGGTGAATGTGCGAATCCTCGCCGCTACCCACCGGAATCTGCAACAGGCGGTCCGTTCCGGCGGATTCCGAGAGGATCTCTTCTACCGGCTAGACGTGGTGTCCATCGTCGTACCGCCCCTTCGACAACGGAAGGACGACATCCCGGAGTTCGTCGCGCATTTTCTGCTGGCTGCCAAGACGCAGTATCCGCAAAGCCCGGTCGAGCGGTTTTCGCCGGAGACTTTGGAGAGACTGTCGCGCCAGCCCTGGCCTGGCAACGTGCGCGAACTGGCGCACACGGTGGAGCGATTGGTGCTTCTTGGTCGCAACGCCGAGATTGGGGTGGGCGACCTGCCCGAGATTCCCAGTGCCACGGGTGGACCGCCAGACTTGGAGTTTTCCGGGAAGATCCTGCCCATTCGCGAACTGCAGTGCCGATATGCTGCCTGGGCGCTGGCCCAGGTGGGCGGACACCGTGGCAAGGCGGCTGAGCAACTCGGGATCGACGCCAAGACGCTGTGGAAATGGCTTGGGCCCCGTGATGACGGACAGGGGGAAGACCCGAGCCGAGTGCACACACCCGATGATGAGAGCGGCAACTAGCGAGACCAGAACGTTTGGCTCCGCCTTTCTGGCGAACCGAGCGGGAAGGGTGCAGATTGTAACTGTTGACGCTTTGGCTCTTCCCTCTCCTGTTCGTATCAACGGCCCCGACCGCACCTGACGCCTCGGCGCCGTCGCAGCCGACCGGGCGAGGTTTCGATTTGCGCTGGAGTCGCGTCGCGACGCCTAAGCCAGGTCCAGCGCGCGCTATCGGTCAG
>PMKP01000471.1 GCA_003157775.1 Myxococcales bacterium
AGGGCAGCCTTCTTTCTCGCAGCATTGATCTGCGTGCTCGTGCCAGGCCGTGGCGCAGCCGCTGATTCGCGCCCGCCCTTTGCTACACCCGACGAGCTGACCGCCGCGCTCGACGCTCTTGGCGACGCTGATCTCATTGTGCTGGCCGATCCCAGCCGCCGTCCGGCGCGCCTGCGCTTGGCTACGCGGGTGGCTGCTTCAGTCGATCACGTAAGGGCCATGCTGAAGGACCTGGCGGCCTACCGATCCGCCCTGCCTGCCCTGCGCCGGCTCGAATTCGAAGCGGCGGACGAGCGCAGGGGCGGCCGGCCGCTCGAAGGCCTGGTGGTCTGGGAGCTGGAGGTTCCGCTGTGGAATCTCGAAGGCAAGCTCTGGCTGCAGCCCACACCCACGGGCGCCAACCTCATCGTCATGGAGGGCGATTTTTCGCCGGGCCTGGTCCGGCTTTCCGCCACGCCAGAGCCGTCCGGCACGACCCTGCTGTCGATTGATGCCTCGGCAAACCTGCGCGACGTGAACTGGATCACCAGGCGGATGGTCAAGCGCAACCCCTTGGCGGAGCCGGGCCTGGCCGCCGCATCCTTTTACGTCATGTTGCGCGCGCTGCGCTTGCAGGCCGAACGTGTGGGCGACGCGCAGGACGGGCGACGGGGCCCGGCCACCGCACCGTCGCCGCCGGCGCTGTCGGAGCTTGATGGTGGACGTCTCAGCCGCCTGGCAGGCGCAGGACTCCAGCCGCCCACGTTGCTGGCCGCCGTACGCAGTCGGGGAAGCGGCCGCCTGGCGCTGGTCCAGGTTCTTGCTCTCTCACGACTGGCTGTTGATGCTGCCGCGGGCCTGGTCGCACAACCCCAGATTTGGCAAGCCCTGCCTGGCTGGCGCAAGCTCAGCCTGGCCAAGCCCGCCGGAGAATGCAGCAGCGCAACCTGTTGGAAGCTCGATACCAGCTTTCCGTTTCTCGATCTCGATGCGACTTGGAAGATCGGGACGCAGCCTTGGCGTGGCCTTGCCATAGCCGGCGCTTGCCAAGGGGCAGCGATGGGTCTGGATCTGATTCCCTTTGGAGCCGTCACAGCAACCGTGCTGTCGCTCTACCCACGCTTGGATAAAGCCGGCTACGTTCCGCGCAAGTCAATCGAGTCCGAACCCCTGCTCGAGCATGGCCTAGCGCTTGGCGTCGCTATGGTCGATGCGATCACCCTGGTGCGCGCCCTGGACGCGAACGTGCGGTGAGCCAGGCGTGGCTTGCCGGCGGTCACCTGCAATAACCTACGGTGCTTGATCCCCTCAGCGGCGTGCAGGTGGTGGCGATGCATTCTCCGGCCTGACCCGCCAAATGGCACAGGTTTGTGCAAAGGAGGGAAGCGTCCGAGCAGGCCAGCTGCGGGCCACACGTGCCCGTGCCTCCTCCACAATACGTGTATTGCGCGAGCTGGCCCCAGGTTGCCCGCGGCTCGCAGGTCCCAGTCCCCTCCGCATTGGGGTAGCATCCGTCTTCCGAATCGCAGGGGTTGGTCGCCGCAAATAGGTCACAGTATGCTCCAGGACCACCCGAGTCAGGTAACGTGGGTTCGGGCGCCACGTCGGGCTCTTCCGCAGCATCAGGCGTGAACTGTCCAGTACTCCCGATGCCCGGAGGCCCCCCCCCGGCGTCATCCGACAGGGTCACTACGCCGGAGTCGAAGACGACGGAGCGTGTGGGTGGAGTTGTATCGGTTGGCTGCGGCGGACTTGGGAAGTTCGTGTTGTCGTGCACGGCGCATGCAATCAACACGGCACTGCCCGCTGCGAACGCGACTGCCAAGCCTTTCATGAACCTAGGGTGCATTTGCCCTCCTTACAAGAAGCCGACGTGGCGGCACAAGAAGGATCCTGCGACATCACCGCTGGGCACAGAGTGCCCGCACAGCGCGCCTGTCGAGCCCGCTCGAAGCCGGCCTTGTCTTTCTTGGGCAGCGCCCTCTGCTTGCCACCGCCTGTGCAGCCGCAGCAGTCGTCCGGGACCAGGACGCAGTCCGAGTCAGCCTGGCAGGCGGCTGCGGCCGCGGCTGCACCGGGCGCAGCCTGAGGGAGCAGGCCCGCTGCCAAGATGGCCACCTTCCACGCGAGTCTCATAGGATAGTCAGTATAACCCTTTGGGCCAGGAGGGGCATCATTCTGCCCTGTCACTCACTTCACGACTTTTCCTGACATCCCTGTGTGCGGGAGCCCAGCAGAACTACCTGCATCGCGGCCCAAGATGTTCAAAATTGCGCTTCATTCCCCGCAGAGTAGACTCCTAACTCGCCGGAGTTCCTGCGTTCATGCCTAGACTGGTTGTTCTCTCCTTTCTTGCTTGCCTGTCACTCATCGCCGCCTGCGTAGACACCGGCCAGCCCGCTAAGGTGGCCGCGTGCGGATCACATTGCTCTGACAGCACAGGCGGCTCAGGTGGCGGCGGTGGTGGCACGACCGCGACGGGAGGCGGCCACGGCGGAACTCTGGCCAGCGGCGGGGCGGGCACCGGCGGTGCAACCGGAGGCAGCAGCGGCGGGACCGTGGGCAGCGGCGGCGGAACCGCAGGCACCAGCGGCGGAATTCTGGCCAGCGGGGGGGCAACCGCAGGCCGCGGCGGTGCAACCGTGGGCAGCGGCGGCGCAACCGATGGCGGCGTCGCCGGAACTGGTGGCGGAGGCTCGTCGGGATCAAGTGACGCTAGCAGCACGGGTGACACGGGCACAGACACCCCGTATGTCGGCGCAGAGACAGGAACCCCTTCCGACATCAAGCCGCCCGAGCCCGATGGGCAGCAAGATGGGACAGTCGACGCCCCGAACGCCGGGACCGAAACAGGCGGGCCTGAACCGGGCCCCGACGCTCTGCCTGATATTGCACGAGACCTCGCGGTTGACTTGAAACCCGACATTCCCCCACCACCCCCTGACACTAGCGTCGACGCAGGCAATTGCATCCAGAGGTTCAAAGCGAACGGCTACTCCCTTGGGACGGATGCGAGCATCGCGGCCTGCAGCTCCTGCAAAGACAGTGGCGGGAACTCGCTGCAACAGAAATGCGTAGACATGATTAATTGTCTGCAGCCTTTGTGGCCCTGTTCAACGACCGACATGTGTTGGACGAACTGCGGCAACACCGCGGGCGCTGACGAGCAGGCTAAGGGCTGCGTCGCGACTCTGACCACCGCAGCGTGCCGCTAGCCCTGGCCCGTTCGACGCCGGGTGGGCATCACGGGCATTCATTCGCAAGGTGATTCTCGGGCGATTGGCGTGTCCCCTGCAGCGCCGCGAAACCCTTGGCACAAGATCTGCTTCGTGTGGCACAATGGGGTCTTGTTTCATCAAAGTAATCATCGTGCTTTCTTGGCCTGCCACAGGACAGCTTATGACCTGCGCAGGGCCAAGGCTCTAGAAGGGGGGTCGACGTCTTCCATGCGCAAGTTGGTTGCCATCACGTCGTTGTGTTCGCTGGGTCTCTTGCTTTCCTGTGACAAGGTGGAGAACTCGGGGCCTACTTCTAACTGCAACGGGGCCGGGCCCTGCGACGGTGGTAGCGACGGCCGGCCGCTCGATCTTTCCTTTGCGCAGGATGCGATCTCTGGCGGGCGGGATGGATCCCTCGAATCGATCTCGACCGACGTGGGCCTCGATGGCGCGCTGGCCATGGTCGACTCTGCCGAAGATGGCGCGCACGATGGGCTGGAGCTTGGCCTGGACAGCGGCGACGCGAGCACAGACGCGCCCACCAGCGCCGAAACCGCGAGCGATACCTCCACCGAAACGCCGGGGCCCGACGCCACCGGCGATGCTGGAGGAGACGCTCAGGCGTACGCGAGCGATGCCGACGCTCCTGTCCTCAACGGGACCTGCGCCATCAATGGCAGCCCGGCACGTGCGGGAACTGTCTGCCGGGCGGCCGCTGGACTTTGCGATGTCGTCGAGATCTGTGACGGCGTGAGCGCGGCGTGCCCCTTCGATAGTTTCAGGGGCCAGGGCGAGGTCTGCCGTCCCAAGGCCGGCGACTGCGACCACGAGGAGACCTGTACCGGAACCTCCGCGGCGTGCCCTGCCGACACGTTTATGTCAAAGGGCGCCGTGTGTCGGGGCGCGGTGTCGGTCTGCGACGTGGCCGAGACCTGTGATGGCGCTAACGCCACCTGCCCGCCTGATGCCTTCGCGCCAACCACCACCCAATGCCGCGCCTCTACCGATGGCAACATCTGCGACCCGCCGGAGTACTGCACGGGCAAGAGCAACCAGTGCCAGGCCGATGTGAAGTACATCCCACCGGCTGCCGCACCCGCGGGTGTTACGGTCACTCCGGGGACCCTGCTGGCTGACGTGGCCTGGACTGCGGTCACCGGCGCCACGGGCTACAACGTCAAGAGCAGCACACTTTCCGGAGCTGGATACTCTGTTCGTGGGTCGCCCTTCACCTCTCCCTTCACGGTGACCCCCATCACAGCCGGCCTGACCTACTATTTCGTCGTGTCGACCTACTCTGGCCAGCCGTCCTGCGAATCGCCCAATTCGTCCCCGGTCAGTTCCCAATCCTGCGTGGCCACGGCACCCACGAACCTCGTCGCAACGCTGAACACCGCAGGGCACGTGGTCTTGACGTGGACTCCACCGAGTGGCAGCGTCGCCTCGTACAGCGTCTCGCGCAGCACCACCTCGGGCAGCGGATACGCGGTCCTGGCCAGCGGAATTCTCACGACGAGCTACACGGACACTCCAGTCGTCCCCGCGGAGGGGACGGCAACCTTCTACTACGTGGTACGGGCCTACACCGGAACCTGCCTCTCGCCCTACGCCACGCCAGCGACGGCAGTGATTGTGGGCGCGGATGCGGGCGCTGGCGCGGATGCGAGCGCAAGCGTGGATGCGAGTGCGGGCGCGGATGCGGGGGCTGGCGCGGATGCGAGCGTTGGCGCGGATGCGAGCGTTGGCGCGGATGCGAGCGCGGGCGCGGATGCGAGCGCGGGCGCGGAAGCCGCCGCGGACATTGCCCCCGACGCTGCCGCGGACAGCCCCGCGGACTGATCAGCCGAAGACATCCACACACTGCCCGGTCATGGCGGCCGGTGCGTCCGCGGCCATGAACAGCGCCACCCGGGCCACCTCGGCCGGCGTCATCTCGGGCTTGGCGCCTGGCTGACCGATGGCCAGCATCTCGGTATCGACCGATCCAGGACAAATGGCGTTGACCGCAACGCGGTCCGGCCGCAACTCCTCGGCCAGTGCGCGCGTGAGACCGACCACGCCGTGCTTGGCTGCGCAGTACGCGCCCAAGAGAGGCGTGCCTCGGCGGCCGGCAATGGACGCCATGTTGATGATCCGGCCTCGACCCCGACCGCGCAGGGAGGGAAGGAACGCCTGAATTACCAGGAACACGCTCTTTAGGTCCGCGGCCAGCACGTCGTCCCAGGTTTCTTCGGGCAGGGTCTCGATGCTGGCCCGCGCGACGCTGCCGGCGTTGTTCACCAGGATATCGGGCGCGCCCAGACGGGCGAGCACCAAGTCGCGGAAGCGAATGACCTCTTCGCGGCGGCGCACGTCGCAGGCGGCGACCAGATGGCGCGCACGTTGTGCTGGATCGAGATCGTCAAGAAAGTGACCGCCGCTCACCTGGCGCGCACATCCCGCCACGGCTGCGCCCTCGCTGGCCAGCAGCGCTGCGATGGCTCGGCCGATGCCACGCGAGGTACCGGTGACCACCGCCACTTGGCCGGCCAGCTTGCCTGCGCTCATCGCACGTGTCCGCCCAAGTTCGCCGCCGCCAGCAGCCGCGCCTTGAGATCGGGCCGCTCGCGCATCTCACCCACAAAGGCACTGGTGACCACGCCCGATTGATCGTGGCGCTCGCCGGGCAGAGCCAAACATAGCTGCTCAGCCTCGATTACGCAGCCCGCGCCGCGCGCGCCCAGGCCGTGCCACAGCGCCTCGGCGATCTGGTGGGTGGCCCGTTCCTGCAAGGTGAGACGCTTGGTGAAACACTCGACCAGATCAGCCAGCCGGCCGAACCCGACCAGCTTCCCCGCCGGCAAATAGGCCACATGCGCGACCCCTCGGTAGGGAAGCAGGTGGTGCGGGCACATGGCGTGAAAGCGCAAGCCGCCCACCACCACCACGTCGGGGTCAGCCTCACCCAGCACCGGCTCGCCCAGAATCCGCGCTGGATCCATGTCGTAGCCAGCGAGAAACTCGCGCTGCCACACCTCTGCCACACGCTCAGGCGTGCGCGCTAGATCGGGATCCTTGTCCACGTCACGGCCCGCGGCCCGCAAGAGCGCCGCTATCGCCGCACGCAAGGCTTTCGCGTCAGAGGCCACGCGGCTCCCTTCACATCCCGCCGTCGAGGTGGACCAGCGAATAGCCAGCCGCAGTCCACGCGCTCATGCCGCCGGTCAGTTCGCTGATGTTGCGATAGCCAAGGGCAACCAGGGCATTGCCCGCCTGCTTGCTCATGCCGCCCATGAGACAGGTCAAGACCACCTTGGTATCGAGATCGGGGCCGATGAAGGCAACCAGGGC
>PMKP01000003.1 GCA_003157775.1 Myxococcales bacterium
CCGAGCCGAACTTGTCGTGGATGCGGTCGAGCGCGGCGTTGAGCCGGCCCGTGCGGCTGTGCACACTCGAAGGGTCAAGCAGCAAGGATTGGTCGGCCACACCCTACATCAGCCATAGCGTCCGTGATGGCCGCGATGTCAAAGCCAAGTAGACGGTATTGAGCGCGCAGGATGTTGTAGTAAGCACGAGAGGGGAATGCCGTTGGCTCAGCCGGGCGGAAATAGATTTGCACGTTCACGGGACCGCTTGGACCCTGGACGCTCAGGCTCGTGCGCTTGTAGTCCGCACCCTCCACGTGATCAAGCGCGTCCAAATCCACCATGGTGATCTCATAGATGACGCCGTCAACGTGACCACCTGAACAAGGAACGATTGTCGCCACGCCGCCTTTCCAGCGACGAGACGCTCCGGCGAAGGCGAGCGCGTAGCCGTGCAACCGCCCGCTACCGAGACTGCGGGCGGAAGGACAGCGTTGGCACAGTATTTCTGGCGACATGTTGGAGCCATACGCGAAATACTGAACCCTTCTTGTCGGCGATAGGCTTCCTCCCTTGAGCGCGTGGGGCGGCTTCCAATTCTTGGCAGCGTCTACCCATGCCGCCAGCTCAGGATGCTTCTTCCAGATCTCCAGAACCTGCCAGCGCCGCTCATGGAGGCGCTGATGCATGCGCCCTTGATCTGGTGGGAGATAGACCCGTGCAAGTTCGATAATGTCTGCGGTGGGAGTGATGACCGCACAGTCAGCAACGTCCGGAATCGGCGTGTCCCCAGACGCCGCCGACAGGATCTGCGTCGAAAGGCTCAGCCATAGGAGAATCTTCCCTGAGTCGGTCGAACCGCTGAACAGGCGAACCTCGACCGTGCCGATCGTGTCCAAGGGACCTACATTGAGCGTTACGTAGCGCGCGCCGTCATCACTCGCCCGCCGCCGGACATCCCTGAGGGCATGGATCGCCCGCAGGGTTTCCAGCGAAAAGACCGTCGAAACGGGCGCGCAGTATTGATTGGGACTGCCGATCTCGTACGTCCCACGGTCTAGGCAGGCAACCCGCGAGGGCGCGACGAGCGTGGCTATGGCGGGTTCGAAGACTTTGAACAGCTGAATCAAGCGCTTCACCTCGGTCACGGATCGGCCGCTCCATCCGAGGTGGAAATGAATCCCCGTTCGACAGTTTACTTTCAAACCGAGAGCGACAGCGGCCTTTGTGATCGCAACGCACGCTTGATCGATTTCACGAAGACCATCTAGGTCCCGCAGGATACGGCTCTTTACCTCCCACCCTGCAGAGTTGTCGGGCTCGACATTCCAGACGGAGAAGTTCCTGCATTCACCATGGAGATCCTGTACCGCTTGCGCAACACGATCGCATCCTAGGGCCTTCTCAAGGGCGACTCTGAGACCTTCAGCCTTCCGGGCCCAGCCCTCGGTCGACGAGCCGGTTGGGAAGTCGTCATCGGTCAGCTCGATTTCTACGCCGTACGTTTGGCCTTCGCGCAGCCACAGACCCCGCAAGGACTCTGGGATGCTTGGACCGTCTGGGGTCCACAGCGGACGTCCATTGACGTCGAAGCTGTGCTGAGCCGTCGGTAGCGCGTCCGATGGCCGGGTTGCAGTCGGGTTCGATCTGGCTCCCCGTGAACATCCGGTGAAGAACCTCTTGGGCGTGACCAACTGGTCGCGGAAGCTGGAATTGTCCACGAAGTCAACCACGGCGTACGATGTCTTGTCAGTTGCGGGATCAAGTCGGCACCCGCGGCCGACCATCTGCTCGAACAAGACCTCGCTCACGGTCGGCCGACAAAGAAACACTGTGCGGGTTGACGGGAAATCATGCCCTCGGGTCAGCATGGCGACGTTAGCGATCACCTTCACCTCGCCGTTGCGAAACTGACGAAGAGTCTCCTCGTTCTGGGCCTCAGGCAGATTGCTATGCACCGGGCGGGCCGCGATCCCGCGCTTGGTAAGCAAGTTGGCAATATTGGTCGCGTGCTCGATTGAGCAGCAGAAAACGATAGTCTGGCCGTAACTCTCGGCGTGCTCTGTGTAGTGCTTGACGATGATGTTGTTGCGGACAGAGTCCCTCCCCAGTTCCCGAAGAGAATCCGGGCGGAAGTCTAGGTGGTCGGCCGCAAGACGAGCTTTCCATTGCCGCCCTGTCTCCACCGGGGTCACCAACTCGTGGCGAGCGAGAAAGCCCAGATCAACTAGCGTCGCGTGGTCGATGCTGTAGGCAACGCGAAAACGGCTGTCGGCGGCTGGTCGAGGCGTGGCGGTAAGACCTAGAACGGGCACGTTGAATTTCTCGCACCAGTCGAGCAACCGCCCGGCCCACTTTCCCAACTCTCCCCAATCACATTCATCGACGACAACGAGCGACGGCCGTTGCTTGTGTAGCAACGCCGTCAGGCGGGAATCCTGCGCTATAGTCTGAACCGTGCTGAAGACCACAGTCGCGCTGCCGAGCGGTCCATCAGCTACGTCTCGAAGCGGATCAAGAACGCTGCCCGCACCTCCGAAGCGGGCAAGAGTATCGGCAGATCCTTTGACACTCTTCGCACGGTTCTTCGCCGCTTGTTCAAGCAGCGCCCAGTCCTTCGTCACCCAAAGCACGTAGCCCCCGCGATCGGCCAAGACAGAGGTCGCGATCCCATTGCCCACGATGGTCTTGCCGCCGCCGGTCGGAATGTGGACCAGCTGTGGATTTGCTGCTGAGATTGCCGAAACCGCAGAGCTGACTGCCTCGGCCTGATATGGCCGTGGGAGGATCTCGTACTTCTCCGAGTACGAGAACTCGTCGGGGAACATCCGAGGCTGGGCGTCGTCACGAGGACGATTTCCACGGCGTCGGCGGTGATGACTGCCATCGCCGTGATCGGCCAGACCCGCCAGGATGGTGGTCGCAACCTTGCTTGCCGGCAGGGGACTGTCTCCATCACACTGTGGCCACCAGCCCTGAAGGAAGAACCGAGTTGCCACCACACGAAGCTCGTCATCGCTGGCCAGACCTAGAAACGTAAAGAGGAACCGGTGCCCAGACCTCAGCGGCCACGCGGGATTGAGGGCGGCAATGATCTCTTCGCGACTCAGCGCACGAAGTAGGCCAGCAACATCATCGCCAAATGACGCGCATAACTCGTTCTCGAGGTCATTTCTTTGGTGTGCGTCCGGTATCCTCCGCGTGGCAGCAAGACGACGGATGGCGCGCACGCCAATGACACGCAGAATGCCAGAAACCGCGTTGGAATAACGTCTGACAAGATTTGTCAATTGTCCCTCGGATCGTGCCGATAGCGGGATGCTACCTGCCGCACTTGCGTTTATTAGCAGGCTTGCGCACATTGATCAAGTCGTCCAAATATGCAAACATGATCGGATGTTGGACCTTCTCGCGATCCGAAAAGTGCTAGCCGATCTGTTCGACGTCAGGCCGCGTGATGTCTCAGCTCATCGGCAGGCTGGACACCCCGAGGCGCTGGTAAGCGTGTCCGGTTTCCACTTGCTCATCGCGTGGCTTCGGACGAGTGAGCCGGGGCGTCTTTGGGTCGAGTGGCCGCGCATCCAGGAGCGGGCGCGAGCGCTTGGCAGCGCGGCCCTTCCGCTGGTGGTCGTGCCCTTTATGGGTTCCAGCGGCAGGGTCTGTTGCCAAGAGAAAGGCATCGCTTGGGTCGACTTGTGTGGCAACGCTCGCGTCGTCGGTGAAGGACTTCGTCTCCTGGTGACAGGGCAGGCCAACCGGTTCGCGAGGCCAGGAAGGCCACGTACCGCATTCGCCCCTCGAAGCGCCCGCGTCGTCCGCGTTCTCCTTGAAGAACCCCATCGATTCGTGAGCCAGCGCGAACTATCGAAGATCTCGGGTCTCAACGAGGGTTCGACCAGCCGTGTCGTCAAGAGACTGGAAGAGGATGGGTACCTCGTCCGATCCTCCGATGGGAAGGTCAGGCCAAGAAACACAGACCTCTTGCTTGATGCTTGGGATCACGAGTACCAGTTCCCCCGGCACCAAGTCATTCATGGGTACGCACCTTCGCCCAGCGGTGCCAACCTCATGAACAAGATTGTTGGGGTGCTCGAGTCCAATTCGGTCGACCATGCGGCCACAGGTCTGGCGAGCGCATGGCTGTGGGGCGTGGAAGAAGTGAGCGACTTCCGCCTGGTCACTCTCTATGTGCGCGAGCAGCCTTCCTCAGAGATTCTGGACGTCCTTCAGACACAGCTCGAATTGTCGTTTCAGGACAACGACGCCGCTGCCAACGTGTGGTTGGTCATTCCGAACGATGACGGAGTTTTTCTGGGCGCTTCCGTCAGAGACGGCGTACGCACCGTTCATCCCGTGCAGGTCTACCTCGATCTGGCAGCTCATCCGGAGAACGCCAGCGCTGCCCGAGAGCATATCCGCAGCAGACACCTTATCCGGGTGACGACCGAGGACTAGGCTGAGATCCAGGCCACCTGCGGAAAGACGACGTCAACTATCGTGGCGGCGTGAAACTGACCAAGCCTGCGACCGCTCACGACATGAACCCGATTTCCGATGGCCACGTTCACCCGATTGCGGCTGGGACGGTACTGCTCTTCTCCGGGGCACACCTGGCCAGGATGACCTTCCACCCGTTCCTGGCCGCGCTCGCATCAGCCAAGATGCTGTTCACCTCGACCGGGTCCACCCGCTCAGCTGAC
>PMKP01000368.1 GCA_003157775.1 Myxococcales bacterium
CGGCATGGTTTTCCAGTACGCCGCGCTCTTCGACTCGCTCAACGTGGTCGAGAACATCGCTTTCCCGCTCACTGAACGGTACCGCCTGCCCAAGGGTGAAATCCTGGATCGGGTGAGGGATTTGCTCCGGCGCCTGGATCTGGACAATGTTCCGGGGGTCGAAGAGAAGTTCCCAGCCGAGCTGTCCGGTGGTATGCGAAAGCGGGTGGGATTAGCGCGCGCACTTGTCGACCGGCCCCAGATTCTGCTCTACGATGAGCCCACCACCGGCCTTGACCCGATTGCCACCAAGAACGTCGATGAAATGATTAGACGCACTGCAGACGACTTTGGGGTTACGTCCGTGGTGATCTCACATGACATGGCGTCGACCTTTCGCATCGCCGACCGCATCGCCATGCTCTACGATGGCAAGATCGTCGCGTGCGGCACGCCGGCCGAGTTGCTGGCGGCGCCTGACCCAAGGCTGCGCGAATTCGTGGAGCCCTCGGGCGCCGTGAAATTCGGGGTGCCGTCATGAGGCGGAGCCTGGCCGGCCTCACGGTGGGTGCCCTGGCCTTGGTGGTCCTGGTGACCACCTACTTGCTTTTTCAGTACACCAGCAAGAAGATCGCAGGGGGCGGCGGCTACCGCGTGCACGCCCTGTTTCACAACGCCATAGGGGTCTACGAGAGGACGCGGGTGCTGTCGGCCGGGTTGCGCATCGGACAAGTCGAGGAGCGTGAGCTCGACCAGGAGTCGGGCAAGGCCAGGGTCTTTCTGCGAATCATGCCGGATATCAAGCTCTACGAGAACGCCGCCATTGCCAAGAAGGCGGCTTCGCTCCTCGGCGAGTACTACCTCGAGGTCGATCCGGGTTCGCCCTTCACGGTGCGCAACAGCCAGCGCGTGGCCTTGCGGGAGCTGCATGAGGGCGACGAGATCAAGATCGTGACCGAGCCGGTGGAGATGGGCGACATCATGAACTCGGTGGGCGAGACGTTGCCCATCCTGAAGGACATCCTGGCGGACGTGAAGGCGTTGACCTCTGGGCCGGTCAAGGACATGGCCAACAATGCCAACCAGTTGCTAGAGAAGAACTCGGCCATCGTCGAACGCCTGCTCGGACGCATAGACGACATTGCGGCTACCGTGCAAGGGGTCACCCACTCCGAAGCTGACGATGTGCGAGTCACCCTGCGCAATGCGCGCGAGATCAGCGAGGCCATCAAGGGACTGGTGGGCACCACCCAGGGTCAGGTGTCGGGTGCCGGCCAGGATTTCCGCAGCTCCCTGCAGAAGCTGCAGACCAGCATCGACAGCCTGGACAAGTCGTTGCACAACGTGGACAAGATTACCGGCAAAATGGCCGATGGCGAGGGCACGGTGGGTCACCTTCTTTCCGACGACACGGTGGCCAAGAATCTCGACAACATCACAGATGACATCAGCGGCATCACCCGGGGCGTGAGCCGGCTGCAGACCATCGTGGGCCTGCGCACCGAATTCAACTACATGGCCCACACGTTCAAGAACTACGTGCAGGTCTGGTTGTACCCGCGACCTGACAAGTTCTACTTGATCGAGTTGGTCGACGATCCGCGCGGCTATCGTAACGCCCAAAGCGTCGTGGGCTACAACTCGACCATTGGCGCGTATTCCAGCGAGCAGGTTACGACGACCGAGCAGCTTCGCATCAGCTTCATGTTCGGCAAGCGCTGGGGTCCCTTCCAGGGTCGCTTTGGCATCAAGGAATCGACCGGCGGCGTGGGCGCCGATCTGTATCTGTTCCACGACCACCTGATGCTTTCTGCGGACATGTTTGACACGCGTTCGAACCAGTATCCGCGCCTGACTGCACGTGCGTACCTGGCGGTCTACAAAAAGTACCTCTATCTCGTGGGAGGGGTGGACGACGTCCTCAACTACACCCGAACCCAGGGCACAGCGGGCGGCTTCTTCGACTGGTTCATGGGGCTGCAACTTATGTTCAACGACGAGGACCTCAAGACCTTGCTGCTGTTTGGCGGTGCCAGCGCCGCTGGCGCGGCCGGCAAGTAGCACGCTTGACGCGCGGCCGGCGCCCCCTATAGTTACGCCTTTTCCAAGCACGGGGCTCGCGCCTCGCATCTGCCATGCGTTACAAAACCAAAGATATCGGCGACGAGGGAGTGGACGTTCGTGTGGCGGTGACCGAGGCTTGGCTCAAGGCCGAGTGCCCGGAACTGGACATGCGACCGTCGGACGGGGGCATAACCTTGAGCGGCCGTTTGGAACGGGCGGGCGACGAGTACCTGCTGCGTGGCGCCCTTCGAGGCGGATTGGTCACGCAATGCGTGCGCTGTCTGGAGCCGGCCACGCTGGCGCTCGATGTGCCCGTGACGCTCACCTTCGCCGAGCGCGAGGAGCCTATGGTGGAGGAGGAGGACGAGAACACCGAGGAGGACGTCATCTACTTCTCGGATGGCGTGATCGACGTGGGACCGGAGATTCGGGACGAGTTACTCCTCGCCTTGCCCATGAAACCGCTGTGCCAAGAGGATTGCGCCGGCATCTGTCCCACTTGCGGTGCCAACCGGAACCTGACACCCTGCGACTGCGCCGAACGGCCAGCGGGCGGTCGCAAGTTCGCGGTGCTGGCCAAAGTGAAATTGCAGAAGTAATCGAAAACAGGAGACGCGACCATGGCAGTTCCCAAGAGACGACAATCCAAGTCCCGCTCGGCGATCCGCCGAGCCCAGGTGATGAAGCAGCCGGTGCCCCATTTCGTTCCCTGCCCGCGCTGCGGGGAAGCACGACTCCCTCACCGGGTTTGCTCGGCGTGCGGCTACTACAAGGACCGCATGGTCATCGAAGTGCCGCAAGAAGAGAAGACCTAGGTTCAACGTCTGTTGGTTGCTTGAGGCGGAAGCTATCCGATTTCGTCCCATGACCGATCCGGCTCGGGTTCGGGTTGCCGTGGACGCGATGGGGGCCGAAGGCGCTCCGCGCGTCGAGGTTGAGGGCGTCTTGACTGCCTTGACCGGCACTACCACCGACGTGGTGCTGGTCGGCAACGAGTCTCGTATTCGCCGCGTCCTCGACGAAATTGGCGCGGCCGTTCCCGCGGGACGCATCCAGGTTCGTCACGCCGCCGAGGCGGTGGGCATGGACGAGTCGCCTGCCGTCGCTTTTCGGCAGAAGAAGGCGTCGTCGATGCGCGTCTGCTTCGAGATGGCCCAGCTTGGCGAGGTGGACGCCGTGGTCTCGGCGGGCAATTCGGGCGCGCTCCTGGCTGGGGCGCTCTTGGTGTTGGGTCGAATCGCCGGGGTGGAACGGCCGGCCATCGTGACCACGTTTCCCACCCAGACCGGCAAATGTGCGTTGCTCGACATGGGGGCTAACGTGGACGTGCGGCCGACGGTGCTGGCCCAGTTCTCCGTGCTCGGTTCGGGGTATGCTCGGCTGCTGCACGGGAAGGCGCGCCCGCGGGTGGGCTTGCTGTCCAACGGCGCCGAGGGGCACAAAGGTACGGCGCTTACGCGCGAGGCGCATCAATTGCTCACGCGGGCAGGGACCTCGGGCCGGCCGGCCGGCTTCGACTATCTCGGCTACGTCGAGGGGCGGGATATTTTCCGGGGCCACGCCGACGTGGTGGTCACGGATGGCTTCACTGGAAACGTCTTGCTCAAGAGCTGCGAGGGCCTGGTGGGATGGTTGACCCAGGTCATCCGTGAGGAGGTCGCGCAAGGGAGCGTGCTGGAAAAACTGGGGGCTCTCTTGATGCGGCCGGCGTTGCGCCGGTTCCGCCGGCGCAGCGACTACGCGGAGACCGGCGGCGCACCCCTGGTGGGGGTGGATGGGGTCGTGCTCATTTGCCACGGATCCTCCGACGCACGGGCCATCAAGAACGGCGTGCTGGCGGCTAGCGATCTGGTTCGCACTCATCTGCGCCAAGAGATGGCGCGGGAGGTGGCCGAGCACGCCTATCTGTGGCACGAGGACGCGCCCGCCGACGGCGCAAAAGGACCCGCGTGAGCAGCGAATTAGATGGGAACCCTGAAAGGGTTCCCAAGCCCTCCCGCGATGGTACGCCACCGGCAAAGCCGGCGGGCTCCCCACGCGAACTAGATGGGAACCCTGAAAAGGTTCCCAAGCCCTCCCGCGATGGTACGCCACCGGCAAAGCCGGCGGGCTCCCCACGCGAACTAGATGGGAACCCTGAAAGGGTTCCCAAGCCCTCCCGCGACGGTACGCCACCGACAAAGCCGGCGGGCTCCCCACGCGAATTGCAGGGCAAGGTGGCCGTGGTGACCGGAGCCTCGCGCGGGATTGGTCGCGCGATCGCGGTGGCGCTGGCAGCACACGGCGCTCGGGTGGTGATGAACTACCTGCACAACCAGGCGGCGGCAGCCGAAGCGGCTGCGGCTGTGGGAAGCGCGGGCGTGCTCGTGCACTTCGACGTAGCCGACGTGGAGGCGGTCACGCGAGCGTTCAAGCAGATCGTCTCGAACGAAGGGGGCGTGCACATATTGGTGAACAACGCGGGCGTGGCGGTCAACGTCCTGACCTTGGGGGCCAAGGATGCCGACTGGCAGCGCGCGCTTGCGGTCAACTTGGGTGGGGCGTTCAACTGCACCCGCGCAGCCCTGCGCTCGCTCTTGCATGCTCCCGGTGGCGGTCGCATCATCAATATCGCCTCGGTGGTTGGCGAGATGGGCTCGGCAGGGCAGGGGCCGTACGCGGCGGCCAAGGCGGGCTTGCTGGGCCTGACCAAGACCTGGGCGCGCGAATACGCCTCACGCGGGGTCACGGTCAATGCGGTGTCGCCGGGGTTCATCGAGACCGACATGACCGCAGCAGGGCTTTCGCCCGAGCGGCGAGCCGAGATTCTCAAGGCCATTCCCCTCGGTTGTGTCGGAACTCCCGAGGATGTGGCCGCGGCGGTGGTATACCTGGCCGGTTCGGGGGCCGGCTATGTCACAGGGCAGGTGCTGCGGGTCAACGGCGGACTTTTGATGTAACGTACGCCCCGGCAAGGCGCTAGCACAGGAGAAGGACGCGAACCATGGCAGAAAATCTGGAAGAAAAGGTTGTCAAGATCATCGTCGAGCAGCTTGAGGTCCCGGCTGACAAGGTGAGCATGGGCGCGTCGTTTGCTGACGATCTGAAGGTGGACTCGATCGACCGTCTTGAGATGGTGGTGGTGCTGGAGGAGGCATTCAAGATCGAGATCCCCGACGAGGATGCCGAGAAGATCAAGACGGTAGGCGACGCCGTCAACTACATCAAGGGACGGGTAAAGCAGTAGGCCCGATTGGCCACGCCGCTGCTGCGCAGGGTTGCTGTCACCGGCGTGGGTCTAGTCACACCGGTCGGCATTGGCACGGAGGAAACCTGGCAGGCGCTGCTGGCGGGACGTTCCGGCATCGCGCCGATCACGCGTTTTGATGCCAGCAGGTTTTCCAGCCGCATCGCCGGCGAGGTAAGAGGCTTCGAGCCAACCCGCTGGATGGCCGCGCGCGAGGTCCGTACCACAGCCGCCGATCTCTTCATTCAGTACGCCATCGCGGCTGGGACCATGGCCATGAGCGATGCAGGGCTGACCATCGAGGGCGAGCTGTGCGAGCGCACGGGCTGCTTCATCGGCTCGGGCATGGGCGGTCTCGGCACCATCGAGGCCACGCACAAGACCTACGTGGAAAAGGGGCCACGCCACGGCATCTCGCCGTTCTTCGCGACCCAGCTCATCATCAACCTGGCGGGGGGACATTTGGCCATCAAGTACAATGCCAAGGGTCCGAACTACGCTCAGGTGTCGGCCTGCGCCAGCGGCGCCCATGCCATCGGCGATGGGTTCCGTACCATCCAGCGCGGCGACGCAGACGCGATGATCTGTGGGGGCACCGAGGCGGTAGTCACGCCGCTCGGGGTGGGTGGCTTCTGCGCCATGCACGCTCTGTCCACGCGCAACGACGCACCCGCAGAGGCTTGTCGGCCCTTTGACTTGGATCGCGACGGCTTCCTCATCGCCGAAGGCGCAGGCATCCTGGTTCTCGAGGAGATGGAGCAGGCCAAGACGCGCGGGGCCCACCTCTATGCCGAGTTGAGCGGGTACGGCGCCAACGCTGACGCCTACCACGTGACCGCGCCGGCGCCCGAGGGCGAGGGCGCCCAGCGGTGCATGTGCTTGGCGTTGCGGGACGCACGCCTGGCTCCCTCGGACATCGACTACATTAACGCGCACGGGACCTCGACCAAGTTGAACGATGCCACCGAGACACTGGCTATCACGAAGGTGTTCGGCGAACACGCGCGAAGATTGATGGTCAGCTCGACCAAGTCCATGACCGGGCACCTGTTGGGTGCCGCGGGCGGTATCGAGGCGGCGTTCTGCGCGCTCGCCCTGGCGCGCGGCCAGGTGCCGCCTACCATCAACTACGTCACGCCCGACCCCGCGTGCGATCTCGACTACGTGCCCAACACCGCGCGCGATGCTCGCCTGAACCACGCCATGAGCAACAGTTTCGGGTTCGGGGGCACCAATGCCTGTCTGATCTTCAGTGCGATCAGGGATTGACAATATGCGCCAGCGCGTCAAGAGGTGTGGTGGCGATCCCGATCACCCGCAATCGAAACCCAGCGACTTGCGCACTATCGCGATACAATCTTCTTGCCTTCATGGCATCTGACATCTGCCCGCGCTGTGGCAAGCCAGCCCATGGCGCGAACTTCGATTTCGACTGTCCCGGAGGGACGACCAATCCCGGGGCAGCGCCTGCTGTGGTGGCGACACCAACCCCGCTCGTCCCCAGTCGGCCATCGGGCTCTTTCCACGTAGCAGAGGGCTTCCCAGTCACTCGGCTGCAGCCCGGTACCTTGGTGGGCGAGTACCAGATTGCGGACCGCATCGCCGAGGGTGGAATGGGTACGGTGTACAGCGCGGTCCATCCCATCATTGGCAAGAAAGTCGCAATCAAGGTCCTGTCGGGCAAGCTGGCCAAGAACAGCAACGCCATCCGGCGCTTCGTGCTTGAAGCCCGCGCGGTCAACGACATCCGCCACCCGGGGTTGGTGGACATCTTCTCCTTCGGCCGGCTCACCGATGGGCGGCCGTACTACGTCATGGAGTTTCTCGATGGGCGGAGCCTGGGCGCCGTGTTGCGCATGCACCACCGGCTGACACCGTTCGACACTTATCCGGTGTTCATGGACGTGGGGAGGGTGTTGGTGGCCGTGCATGCCCACGGCATCGTTCATCGCGATCTCAAGCCTGACAACGTCATCCTGATCCCGCAGGGGAGCGATGCGCCGCCCAAGGTGAAGTTGGTGGATTTCGGTCTGGCCAAGCTGCTGGTGCGGGAAAGCGGGCAGACCTCGGCTGGGCCGCACACCGCGGTCGGCGTGAACGTCGGAACGCCGCACTACATGTCGCCCGAGCAGTGCCGCGGCGGTAGTGTCGATGCGCGGTCTGACTTGTACGCCTTGGGCGTGATGTTCTACGAGACGGTGACCGGCCAGCTCCCCCTTGATGGGCCGACGCCCGTCGACATCTGGCAGGCCCAGGTCGAGGTCGTTCCCCGCCTGCCCGAGTTGGTTGCCCCAGGTAGGGTGAGCCCGGAACTGGGTGCGCTCATCATGAAACTGCTGGCCAAGCGCCCTGAGCGCCGGCCGCAGAATGCGGCGGAGTTCTGCGATGCCTTGGAGGCTCTGGCCAAGGCCGGCAAGCTTGGCGACCGCACCACGCCCCCTCCCGAGGACCCGGCCGCCACCCAAATGCTGGACCTGGCGCGCGCGTTGGCGTCCACGCCAGTTTCCAGCGAGCTGGTCGCGCTTGACGGCGCGCTGGCTGCGCCGCCGGCCGCCCGGTCGGTTCCTGCCGGCCAGGCGCCCTCGGCGCTGGCCCCGCCTCTCGCTCCGCGCGCCAAGGCGTCGCAGTTGCCGGTTCGAGCCCCGCAGCCCCATGAACCTGCGGCGGGTGCCGAGGACCTGGCTTCCACCTTCAAGGAGGTCCCGGCTATCGAGTCGTCTGACGAGCGCCGGAAGTCAGGGGAACGATCACATGAGGTCGAGGGCTTGCGTGTCGCCCTCGGGCTTCATGTCGCAGAGCCGGCCTTTGAAGTGAACGATCCCTGTCAGGTGAGCGCACTGGTCGTCGACCTGGACACAGGGAAGATCGACGTAGATATGCCCGATTCCGCGACCGAGGCCAAGCCCGGGCCACCTGATGGAACTTCACAGGCGGGCACGCCCAAGGTTCGTCGCCTGGCGCGTCCGGTGGAGGAGCGGCAGTACGTGCCGCGGCTCGCGGCACCGCGACCGGGCAAGACGTTGAGCGTGCCGCCGAACCTGGCCAGAGCTCCGTCGCGCTTGCGCAGCGTCGCTCGTGTGGTAGTGGCGGCGCTGATGCTTCTGGGTGCAGCCGCCGCCTACTGGCTGATGCGCTAGCCCATCTCCCTTTCGATCGCATCGGCGCCCTTGCGAATTGCGGTGGTGAGCACCTCGTAGCCGTCGCTGGTCACCAGCACGTCGTCTTCGATGCGAATGCCGCGGACGTCGGCAAAGGCGGCCAGCCGATCGCGCCGCAGCCGATCGCCGGCCAAGGCGGTGCGCGCGGGATCGTCGAGTATGGCCGGGACTAGATACAACCCAGGCTCGACGGTGATGGCCATGCCCGCACAGAGGTCGCGGTCGAGCCGCAGGGTGCGCAGGCCCGGCTCGGTGGAACGGGTGCGGCCAGGAGCGTAGGTGGCGCGGTCACCCAGATCCTCCAGGTCATGCACGTCCAGCCCGATGAGATGGCCCAGCCCATGCGGAAAGAAAAGCGCCACCACGCCGTCGGCCGCCAATTCGGCAGGATCGCCGCGCAGCACGCCCAGGTTGACCAGACCCTCGGCGATGAGCCGGCCGGCCAAGAAATGCAACTCGCGGAAGGGCACGCCCGGCCGCACCGCCGCGATCACGCTCTGCTGCGCGTGGAGAACCACTTGGTAGAAGTCCCTTTGCGTGGGCGAGTAGCGTCCGCTGACCGGCCACGTGCGGGTGACGTCGCCGGCCCAGCCGTCGGCGGTTTCGGCGCCCACGTCGACGAGCAGTAGATCGCCGGATTTCAGCTCGTGGTGGTATTCCTCGTTGTGCAGAACCTCGCCGTGAACCGTGACGATGGAGTTGTACGACACACCCATGTCGCGGCGGACGAACTCCGCTTCCATCGCCGCACGCACCACGCTTTCGTTGATCCCGGGAAGGACCGCACGGATTCCTGCGTGAAAGGCGGCCGCAGTCGCGTTGGCAGCTCTGCGCAGGGCCGCGATGGCTGCGTGGTCGTGTACCAGGCGCATCTCGATGAGAGCGTCGGCCAGCGGGTGATCGAGTGCATCCAGCTTGCCGTAGGCGATGGGACGGCCTAGCAATTGCGACTGCTCAGCACAGGTTTCGTGGTCGAGAGCGGGCAGGGTGGCCACCGACCGACCAGCCACGGCCTCGGCCAGCGCCGGCCGCAGCTCGATCGGGCAGGCCAGCGCCGCGCTGAGTTCGCTCGGGCCAGGCGCCTGCCCGTGCCAGAGGGCGAAGTCAGCGCCCAGCTCAGGGAGAAACAGCACCCAGCGCTCGCCCGTCCATAGGCCAAAGGCGTGCGGTAGATGCAGGCCAAAGAGATAGAGGAAATGGCTGGCCGCACGGAAGGGATAGGTGTTGCCGGCTGAGGTACGCGGTCGGGGAGCCCCGGCCGCGACCAGGGCGGGCTGCGTTCCCAGTTTCATGGCCAGGCGCGAACGTCGCGCGGCGCAGGCTCTTCCGTCGAAATCGCTGAGCTTCATTTGACGGCGAAGTATACGCCGGACCGCTGGCGTGCACGTGGCTTGGAATTCGGAGTAGTTGGGCCGCCGGGGCTGTGAGCTTCTCGCCGAGCGTGGGGCTGATGAAACGCCCGGGTTTCTCAAAGAGGGCACGGAGGACACGGAGGACGCGGAGGCAGGGGACCCCGGAGAGCCCATTCAGTCCTCCTCCGTCCTCTTCCTCCTCTGTGCGCTCTGTGAGAACCCAGCACTCTTTCCTCGCGGCGTCCCGCGGCCACGGCCACGACCACGACCTCTTGCGGTTATAGCGGGCCTACCTCCTGGTTTCGCGGCCAGATCGTGACAAGCTACAGTTGTCAGGCTGACCATGCCCAAGCGGGAACTCGACCGGGAACGCGATCTTGCAACGCTCGACCACGTGCGCGTCGAGCGGCCGCGCCTGTATGAGGTCGTGCTTCACAACGACGACTACACCACGCAGGAGTTCGTGGTGTACGTGCTGATGAAGTTTTTCCAGCACGATGCCGCGACCGCTCAGCAGATCATGTTGAACGTGCACACCAAGGGCATGGGCGTGGCGGGTGTGTTCCCGCGCGACATCGCCGAGACCAAGGCGGCCCAGGTGGTCCGCTATGCCCGCGACAATGAGATGCCCCTGCGCTGCTCGGTGCAAAGGCAATCATGCTAGCCCCAGAGTTGGAGCAGGCGATCCGGCGGGCGTTGGAGGACGCCACCCGCCGGCGGCACGAGTTTTCGAGCCTGGAGCATTTGCTGCTGGCTTTGCTCGACGACAAGAAGACCGCCGAGGTCATTCGCGAGTGCGGCGGCAAGCCGGCGCGTGTGCGCGCGAAGCTGGAGGAGTTTCTCGCAGGCTCGCTGCCCAGCCTGCCGGCCGAAGACGAGGCTGGCAGCGCGGGTGAGGACGGGGAGTTGCGAGCCCAGCCTACCTTGGGCTTCGCGCGGGTGATCCAGCGAGCGATCAACCAGCTTTTCGGTGCGGGGCGCAGCGAGGTTCACGGCCCGCATGTGCTGGTGGCCCTTTTCTCCGAACCCGATTCGCATGCGGTCCACTTTCTCAAAGAGGAAGGGATCAGCCGACTGGACATCGTGACCGCTATCTCGCATGGAGCCCACAAGATGCTACCCGAGCGTGACGGCCGGGCGGCCGGGGCCCTACCCGGAGCAGAGCCCGACGAGGGATCGGCGGAAGAGGCGGGCAAGGATCCGCTGGCGAGCTACGCGGTCAACCTGAACGAACGGGCGCGCCGGGGCCTCATTGACCCGCTGGTCGGGCGACAGGCGGAACTGGACCGGGCGCTGCACGTGCTGGCGCGACGGCGCAAGAACAATCCGCTTTTTGTGGGCGACGCCGGCGTGGGCAAGACCGCCATCGTCGAGGGCCTGGCCGCGCGCATCGAGGCGGGTGAGGTGCCGCCAGCTCTACGCGGCGTCGAGATCTACGCCCTCGACATGGGATCGCTGGTGGCGGGCACGCGCTACCGCGGCGACTTCGAGGAGCGCTTCAAGGCCGTGCTACGCGCGACCGAGGCCAAGGGCAACGCCGTCCTCTTCATCGACGAGCTTCACACCATCGTGGGCGCGGGCGCGGCATCCGGCGGCACCATGGATGCGTCCAATCTGTTGAAGCCGTCCCTGTCGGCTGGTCTCATTCGTTGCATCGGCACGACCACGCACAAGGAGCTGCGCGGCTACATCGAGAAGGACCGGGCCTTGGCCCGGCGATTTCAGCCCATCGAGGTGTCCGAACTGAGCGTGGCCGACACCATCAAGGTGCTGCAGGGGTTGCGCAAGCACTACGAGGATTTTCACGGCGTGCACTACACCGCGGCGGCGTTGCGCGTGGCTGCCGAGTTGTCCGACCGGCACTTGGCCGACCGCAAGCTGCCCGACAAGGCCATCGACCTCGTCGACGAGGCGGGCGCCATCCTCAAGCTGCGCGCGGGCGGCGGGCTGGCTCCGAAGGCCGCAGCGGCCGCCGAGGGCGAGGCCGCTCAGACGGCGCCCGAGCGACTGACCGTGCGCGCGCGCGACATCGAGGCGGTGGTGTCGACCATGGCCCGCATTCCCGCGCGCCGGGTGGGCTCTGACGATCGCGAGCGCCTGCGCAATCTGGAAGGCGAGATCAAGGCCAAGGTGTTTGGCCAGGACCAGGCGGTGGAACGCGTGTGCCAGGCCATCCGCACCAACCGCGCTGGCTTGGGCACCCCGGATCGGCCCATTGGGTGCTTCCTGTTTGCCGGTCCCACCGGGGTGGGCAAGACCGAGTTGGCCAAGCAGCTCGCCGAAGTTCTGGGCGTGGCCTTCCTCCGCTACGACATGTCCGAGTACATGGAGCGCCACACAGTATCGCGGCTGATCGGCGCGCCACCTGGGTACGTGGGCTTTGATCAGGGCGGCCTGCTGACCGATGCGGTCCACAAGACGCCGCACGCGGTGCTCTTGCTCGACGAGATCGAGNNACCGACAACAACGGTCGCACCTCGGACTTCCGCCACATCATCCTCATCATGACCAGCAACGTGGGAGCTCGTGATCTTTCGCGGCGCATGCCCGGCTTCGGCGCGGGCGACCGCTTTGGCGACACCGACGAGGCTTTCAAGCGCGTGTTCTCGCCCGAGTTCCGCAATCGCCTGGATGCCAAGGTGGACTTCGCGCCGCTCGGCAATCGCGAGATGTTGCTTATCGTGGACAAGTTCGTCGGCGAGATGCAGAAGCAGCTCGGCGAGCGCAACGTCACCGTCACGCTCAGTCCCGCGGCTCGGGAACTTCTGGCCAAGAAGGGCTACGACCCGACGAACGGAGCGCGGCCCCTGGCCAGGGTCATGCAGGACGAGGTCAAGCGTCCCCTGACCGACGAGTTGCTCTTTGGTGCCCTGGCATCTGGCGGGAGCGTGGCCATCGACGCGGCTGGCGACAAATTGACCTTCAGTTTCACCAAGGGTGAAGCCGCGAACGCGGATGTGGAGGGCCAGAAGGAAGCAGATGATGAGTGAAAAGCATCACTTGGACGTTGCCACCGGTGCCATGCCATCTGCGCAGGCCGTGGCCTTTGCAGACCTTGTCGCCTATCAGCCGGGAGCAGTGGTCAGCCGCACTCTCATCAAGAAGAACGCCGGCACGGTCACGTTGTTTGCCTTCGACACCGGGCAAGGGCTGTCTGAGCACAGTGCGCCCTTCGACGCCATAGTGGAGATTCTGGATGGCGAGGCCGAGCTGACCATCGGCGGAAAGAAAGTCGTCGCCCGGGCCGGGCAGGCAGTGCTCATGCCGGCCAAGGTTTCGCACGCGCTTTCCGCCACCACGCCATTCAAGATGTTGCTGGTGATGGTGCGCGAGGCAGGGTAGGCGAGGGAGGCCAGCATCGACATTGACCGACACCTCTAGCGTAGGGGCGACCTGCGGTCGCCCGGCGTAGGGGCGACCTGCGGTCGCCCGAAAGAAAGCGGGGATCTCCGATGTCCACGAAATACAAAGACACTTCGATCCTGACCCTTGTCCTCGCACCGTGGTTGCTCTATGCGTGTAGCAACGTGAGCAGCGGTGGCGTGCATGGTGGGGGCGGTGGGCGAGGCGGCAGCGCCTTGGCCTCAGGGGGCACTGCTGAGAGCGGCGGCACCACGAGCAACGGAGGTCAACGCACAGGGGGCGCGACGGCGAGCGGCGGAAATGCACCGAGCAGCGGAGGGCAAACGAGCACCGGGGGCGCGCCCGCGAGCGGCGGAAGCGCGCCAAGCAGCGGAGGGCAACGCACCGGAGGTGCGAGCGCCGGAAGTGCAGGGACTGGCGCTACGACCATGACTGGTGGTTCAAACAACACCGGGGGTGGGACACCCAGCGGTGGAACCACCGAAGCGTCTTCCAGCAGCGGCGGCTTGGGTTTGGATAGCGGCGTGAATGCGGCCACAGGCGGGTCTATTGGCAGCGGCGGCGCGCGTTTGGACGGCGGCGTAGATGCGGCCCTCGGCGGGTCTATCAGTAGCGGCGGTTCGCGTTTGGACGCCGGCGTGGATAGAGCCACCGGCGGGTCTGACGCCAGCACGAGTACGGGCGCAGGGGGAAAGACCGGTGCGGCTCAGACGATCAAGAACATCAACTACGCAGGCACTTCATCTGCGTCCCAGACTCTTGATCTGCTATTGCCGGCCAACGCGCTGCTTCCGCTTCCGCTGGTGGTCCGCATCCACGGTGGCGGGTTCAGCAGCGGAGACAAGGCCGGGGAGGAAACCGGCACAGCAGCGAGCGGGATTCTGGCCAAGGGGTATGCCCTGGCCAGCGTGAACTACCGCCTTTCCGGTCAGGCGCTCTTCCCTGCCGGGGTCCAAGACGTCAAAGCTGCCGTGCGCTGGCTGCGTGCCCATTCTGCCGAATACGGATTGGATAGCGATCGCTTTGCGTCTTGGGGCGAATCGGCAGGAGGCTATATGGCGGTGATGCTCGGGGTAACCGGGGATCAGACCACCGTTTTCGATGACGACTCCCTGGGCAACCCCGGGGTTTCGAGCGCAGTCGCGGCCGTCGTGGATTGGTATGGCCCGGTTGACCTCGCGATCATGGACAGCCAACAGACCGCTCACCCTCCTGCCAGTTGCCCGAGCAGTTGGCTACAGCACACACCGGCGACCTCTCCCGAGGGGACGTGGCTCGGTGGCGCACTCAATACCGCCGCGGTGAGCGCCAAGCTCACCCAGGCAAACCTTATCGCATACATCGCAACCGCTAAGAGTTTGCCATTCTTCATCATCGCTCAGGGTGACGACGACTGTCAGGTGCCGTGGGGCCAGTCGCAAGAGCTCGCGGACGCGCTGGCCAAGGTGGGGAACACGGCCAACCTGACCATCCTCGCCGGTGCCGGGCACGCCGACGCCCGGTTCGAGAGCACGCAGAGCGCGCCAGATTTGACCCTGCTCGGCTCGCTCTTCGGGCGCTAGGTCACGCTCGATCGCCGCACGCTTTACGCGACCACGCTGCACGCTCTGTACGAAGTGCCTATGCAGACGTTGGGACTGCCGTAGCATCCGTGAGGCGCTAGACACTCTACATCGGCCGTCCGATAGCCCCGGCGATAACTCGCACTGCGCGCATCAGCTCGGCGAACTCGGGCAGCGACAGGGACTGGTGGCCGTCGGAAAGCGCCTGGTCAGGGTGGGGATGGACCTCGATGATGAGTCCGTCGGCCCCGGCCGCGACGGCAGCGCGGGCCATGGCCGGCACGTGGCGGCGCATGCCGATGCCGTGGCTGGGGTCCACGATGACGGGCAGGTGGGTGAGCGACTTCAGGACCGGCACGGCGTTGAGGTCGAGGGTGTTGCGGGTCATGGTTTCAAAGGTGCGAATGCCGCGCTCGCACAGCGCGACCTGGTAGTTGCCAGCGGACACGATGTATTCCGCGGCCATTAGCCATTCTTTGATCGTCGCCGAAGCCCCGCGTTTGAGCAGCACCGGCTTGCCTATCTTGCCCAGGCGGCGCAGGAGGGAGAAGTTCTGCATGTTGCGCGCGCCCAACTGCAACACGTCGGCGAAGTCGGCCACCAGCGGTAGATCTTCGGTGTCCATGACTTCGGTGACCACCTTGAGACCGGTCTTCTCGCGCGCCAGCGCCAACAGCTTGAGGCCGCTCTCGCCAAGACCCTGGAATTCGTAGGGGCTGGTGCGCGGTTTGAAGGCGCCGCCGCGCAAAAAGGTGGCGCCCAGTTCTTTCACGCCGCGGGCCACTTCCAGGATCTGCTCCTCTGACTCCACCGAACAGGGGCCAGCCATGATGGCCAGGCCAGGACCGCCCAGACGGATGCCACCTACCTCGATGACCGTGTCTTCTTCTTTCACCTCGCGCGACACCAGCTTGAAGGGCTGCGACACGCGGATAGCGTCGGCCACCCCGGGCAGCGAGGCGAATGACTCGGCGTCGAGCGCCCCACGGTTGCCGGTGATGCCGATGGCCATTCGCTGTGCCCCGGGGATCTCATGCGCGTCAAGCCCGAGCCCGTGAATCTTCTCGACCACCGCGGCGATCTGTGCCGCGGTCGCCTGCGGTTTCATGACGATCAACATGGGGATGTCCTCGCGTGGATACTACCCCGAAGTCGTCGCCCGTCGTGCATGGCATCCAGGGCTTTGTTCTCGTGCCGCAGCAGGGTGCCAGCCGGTTGGGAAAGTGCTACTTCGGGGTCATCGAGCGCGAGTTGCGGCCGCAAGTCGTGCGGGGTTTTGCTAGACTATTCACGAAGCCAGCCGGCTGGCGGTTTCCCTCGACGAGGTGCGTTCAAATGCCGAGCATCACACTTTCAAGCCGTACTTGTTGCTGCATGGTCAAAAGGCCTTTCCTTTTTCTGAGCGCAGCGTTCGCTGCCCTAGCCTGCAGCCCTGCCAGCGTCAGCCAG
>PMKP01000255.1 GCA_003157775.1 Myxococcales bacterium
TGCGCTACCACGGCATGGCGCCTCTGGTGTGCCAGGGCATCGTTGAAGGTCTGTTCAAGCCCCGCGCCGTCGCCCAGCTCAAGTGCTACGAGTCAGCCATGATCTGGGCCAAGACCGAGGGCACCATCTGCGCGCCCGAGACCAGCCACGCTATCGCCGCCGTGATCGACGAGGCCAACAAGTGCCGCGAAAGTGGTGAACAGAAAGTCATTCTGTTCAACTACAGCGGCCACGGACTGATGGATCTGTCTGGCTACGACGCGTACTTGTCAGGCAAACTGACCGACTACGTACTGCCTGACGAGGAGATACAGAAAAACCTGCAGGCCTTGAAGGGCATGCCCAAAGCGGAGGCTCGCAAGTCGGGCCGCTGGTAGATCTCCTTGCAGGGCGGCGAGTTGCCTGAGCCGAAAACCCGCTGAGGTGCAACTGCTGAAATGGAAGTTTGCCCATTCCACGTGGGGCTGTCCGCCTTCGAACAAGGAGATCGAGATATGCGTCACCGAAGCTCCAGAGTATGCCTGTGCGCAACCCTGCTCTGCCTGGCTGCCGCGGGGTGTGCGCCAGACCGTGAGGGTGAGGTGTCGACTGACGGCAGCCACGGTGGGGGCTCAACAGATACGGCAGGAGCCACAGGTGCTGGTGGCTCGCAGGGGACGGGCGGCGCATCTGGCGGCACGCACGCCAGCAGCACGGGTGGCGTGACAGGTCCGGCGAGCACAGGTGGCTCCTCGCAAACCGGGGGATCGACAAGCTCCAACGGTGGAAGCGGTGGTGCCACGTCCACTGCCAGCTCGGTCGGAGGCTCGAGCAGCGCAGGTGGGGCGGGCTCCGGTGGCTCCGGCACCGGCGGTTCCGCGACGGGCGGCGTGAACGGCAGAGGTGGCACGACCACGACGGGCGGCACCACCGCGGGGGGCACGACCGCGACCGGCGGCATGACGGGTAGGGGTGGCACGACCGCGGGGGGCACGACCGCGACCGGCGGTACGACCGGCAGGGGCGGCACGACCGCAACCGGCGGCACGACCGCAACCGGCGGTACGACCGCAACCGGCGGTACGACCGCAAAGGGCGGCACGACCGCGACCGGCGGGAGCGCGACCGGTGGAAGTACGAGCACGCAGCCGGCGGGCGAGGTCTTCAGCCAATGCCGCTTCCACTTCGGCAGCATCGTCAACTTTGAGCAGAGCAACAGCGCCATGGCTGCTCAGCTCGACTTCTTCACCACGGGCTGGATGGAAGGTTCCGCCTCCGACGGCGTGACGACCGCCGTGTGCAACGATGCGAAAACCTTCCCCACGCAAACCCCGGTTATCGTCTCCTACATCGCGGCGGCCAACGTAAAACGGGACTACAACCTTTGTGACTGCAATGCCGGCTGTAGTGGCGGCGATCTCTGTAAGTACGGAGCGCAGTACATCACGGCGGACTGGAGCAAGATTACGGCCGCCTACACGAGCTACTCACAAGGATTTGCGAGCTGCTACGGGACCACGAAGCCGATTGTGTTCGAGATGGAACCAGACTGGTACCAGTACACCGGCAGCTCGGAAACCCAGCCCTGGACCGAGGATCAGGCGGGCACATACATGGGACAGCTTGTGGCCGCGCTGAAGAGCAGTTTGCCCAATGCTCGCTTTTCCATGGATGCCTCGCCCTGGGTGGGCAGCAATGGAGCGGACAGCGGCAAGGAATGGTATTCCCATTTCAACATGTCTCTTTTCACTTTCGTCAACACGTCGGGCGGCGGAACGGACGCCAGCAACGAGAAGATTCGATCGGCCAATGGCATGACCTGGTCCGGCCTGCACCAGGCCTCGGGCAAGCCAATCTTGGCCGACACTGGCTACGGAGTAAACGGATCCTCCGCCGGACCTGATCCTGCCTGGAACGTCGTGGCGAACATCAATGCCCGTATCGCGGACGGCGTCGTTTCGATCTCGCAGTACAACCCGAGCAGCGACTGGGGAACGACGATCGCGGGCATTCGCAGCCAGTTGAATTCGCTGCCGTCCTGCCCATGAAGCGACGACTCGCACCAGCATGAGCAAGGCATTCGTCTGGCTTGGGCTGGCGGTTTGCCTCTCTGGCGCTTGCGAGCGGTCGTGCCCGTCTTCCGGCGCGGGGCCTCGGCTGACGCTGGCGCAGCCGCGCGTAGATGTCGGCACCTTCGACCAGGATGGGCCGATCCGCCGATCGATCGCCCTGAGCAATGACGGCCGAGAGCCCCTGATTCTTGCTGGCGTGGAGGCAAGCCGTTTCTGTTCGGCGCACATCGGCACCCCGACCCTTGCCCCGGGCGCCAGCGGTCAGCTCGATGTCGAATGCCGCTCGGACCTTTTCGGTCCGTTGCGCGAGTCCCTGCTGGTCCACTCGAACGATGCGCGCGCTCCGAACACGACGATAGAGATCGTTGGCACCGTCAGGCCACGGCTGACCTTCGACACCCCGGCGATCAATCTCACCATGGCTTTTGGTGAGAGCCGCGCCGGTGAGACGCGCCTAGTGGGCACGCTGGCGAGCGAGGCTCACCTTCGCCTTCGCGATCCCAGACCCGAGAGTATCGACGTCGATCTCTTGCCAGCCAGCGCCGGCCAGCCCGAGGGTCTCCGCATCCGCTGCAAAGGCGACAAGACAGGAAACCACGTGGGCCACCTTGTGGTCGTCACCGGCCTGGAACAGGCAGCCGAAATCGGGCTTTCCTGGGCGTGCAAGGTTGTGGGCACTCTCTCGGTCACGCCCACCACCCTATATTTCAACTTGAAAGAGCCGGGGCCCAAGGTGCAGTTCGTCGAAGTAGCGAGCGCGCAGCCCGGTTTCAAGATCCAGTCCGTCAGCATCCGTGAGGGTCCGTTCTCCGCCGCGATCGAGCCGGGCGCTCCGTCGCGGGTGAAGGTCACAGTCGCGCAGGCCGGCATGGACCCCGAAACCCGAGGCGCGGTGGGAACGTTGGTCATCGTCAGCAACGATCGAACCGAGCCCCGAAAAGAGATCGCCATCATGGGCATGGGCCGCGTCAACCTGCGGTAGTCGTTCGGTTGTCCTCGCCCAGTTTCCGTCTATAACCACGGGCGATGGAGATCCGTGCAGCTGACATGCGAACCCTCAAAGGGTTCCCAAACCCTGGCGCGATAGTACGCCGCCGGCGAAGCCGGCGGGCTCACCGCGCGACTACCCCTGCCCAACTTGGCTTTGCCATGCCCGCCGAATGGGAGCCTCATGAGGCCACCTGGCTGGGCTGGCCCCACTGCCGCAGCGACTGGCCGGGCAAACTTCACACCATCGAATGGGTTTATGGCGAGATCGTGCGCAAGATCGCGGAGGGCGAGAAGGTACGCATCATTGTCGACGGGCCGCAGAGAGAAGCCAAGGCGCGGCGTACGCTTGCCCGAGCCAACGCCAACCTCGCCAACGTCGAGTTTTTCCGCGCCCCCTCGGATCGCGGCTGGTCACGCGACTTCGGGCCCATCTGTGTGCGTAAGCCGGGACCAGCCTCCGAGGTCGCTATCGCCAAGTTCAAGTTCACCGCTTGGGCCAAGTACCCCAACTGGCAGAAGGACAACCGCATCGCGGAGCGAATCGCCAAGCAGCTAGGCATGCGGGTCTTCCCGGTCACGCGCGAGGGCGAGCCCGTCGTGCTCGAAGGCGGCGGCATTGACGTGAACGGCCGCGGCAGCCTGCTCACCACGGAGGAGTGCTTCCTCGATCAGAAGACCCAGTGCCGCAACCCCGGCATGACCCGCGAGGAGTACAATCGTGTCTTTCGCGACAACCTGGGCACCCCCAACGTGATCTGGCTGGGCCACGGGATCGCGGGCGACGATACCCACGGCCATGTCGACGATCTGTGCCGCTTCGTGAACCCGAGCACGATGGTCGTCATCCAGGAGAAGAACGAGCGCGACGTGAACTTCAAGCCGTTGCGCGAGAACTGGGAACGGCTGCAAGACGCGCGACTGCAGGACGGGGCGCGTCCCGAGGTGATTACCCTGCCCATGCCCGCGCCGCTTTTCCACGGCAACTGGCGCCTGCCGGCAAGCTACGCCAATTTCTACATAGCCAACGCCGCGGTCATTGTCCCCACCTTCAACGATCCGGCGGATCGCATCGCCCTGGGCATCCTGGGCGAGCTTTTCCGCGACCATCCTGTGGTGGGAATCCACGCGGTGGATCTGGTACTCGGCTTCGGCACCGTGCACTGCCTGACCCAGCAACAGCCGGCCCCGATTCCTTGCGCGACGAGAATCGCTTCTGGCGGCGATTGATGGACAACGCTTGAGCCGTGGCTGAGCATGGCCAATGCCGAGTTCCTGTCGAGGCTGTGGCAGGGCGACTACGCGAGCTAAGTGGTGTGGATAGGACGAACAAACCCGTGCGCGGGGATGCCGCGGCGAAGGTACGCTTCGACCTCGTCGAGCACAAAGTGGGCCCGCCCCATCTCCGTCCCCGTCCCGGCCCCCTGCCAGTTCCTTTCTGGAAATATCCCGTGGCTCCGAGTAGTTATACGCCTTCGGAATTCACCCTTTTTGCCTTTCCTGAGGAGATCGCATGGACGTCCGTGTCATCAATGAAATGGTCCAGCAGCAGTCCGCTTTCGTGGAAAACCTGACCGCAGAGGTGGGCAAGGTCATCGTCGGCCAAAAGGCCATGATCGAGCGCATTCTCATCGGCCTTCTCGCCGGGGGCCATGTTCTGCTGGAAGGCGTTCCTGGCCTGGCCAAGACCCTGACCGTCAAGACCTTGGCCGACTGTCTCGCTATGCGCTTCCAGCGCATCCAGTTTACCCCCGACCTTCTGCCTGCGGATATCGTAGGCACAGTCATCTACAACCAGACCCGCGGCGAATTCATTTCCAAGAAGGGGCCCATCTTCGCCAATCTGGTGTTGGCCGATGAAATCAACCGTGCCCCCGCCAAGGTGCAGTCTGCTCTGCTGGAGGCCATGCAGGAACGGCAGGTCACCGTGGGCGACGAAACCCACGCCCTGCCCGACCCCTTTCTGGTGATGGCCACCCAAAACCCCATCGAACAGGAAGGGACCTATGCGTTGCCCGAGGCGCAGCTCGACCGCTTCATGTTGATGGTCAAGGTCGGCTACCCCAGCAAGGAGGACGAGCGCGCGATCATGGACCGCATGACTACGGGCACCACGGTGCGGGCCGCGCCCGTGGCCACGCCGCGCCAGATCGCCGAGGCGCGCTCGGTGCTGAGCCAGATCTACATCGACGAAAAGATCCGCGACTACATCGTGAACATCGTACACGCCACCCGCGATCCAAAGGCCTACGGCCTGGCCGAACTGGCCGACTTCATCGAATACGGCGCCAGCCCGCGCGCCTCCATCTACCTCAACCTGGCGGCCCGCGCGCACGCCTTTCTGCGCCGTCGTGGCTACGTCACGCCCGAGGATATCAAGGCCATCGGCGTGGACGTACTTCGTCACCGAGTCATCCTGACCTACGAAGCCGAGGCCGAGGAAATGACCTCGGAGCAGGTAGTGCGCAAGCTGTTCGAGCACATCGAGGTTCCGTAGCCCGTTCATGCTGACCCGCGAGTTGTTGCGGAAGATCCGCACCATCGAAATCGTGACCGAGCGCCTGGTGCGCGATCGGATGGCGGGCCAGTACCATTCGGTGTTCAAGGGCTCGGGCATCGCGTTCTCCGAGGTGCGCCAGTACATCCCGGGCGANNCGCTTCGGTTCAATGGGACAGGAGAAGCGCGAGCTGGCGGCCGAGCTGGCCGCGGTGCTCGCCTTTTCCGCCATCCGCAACAATGACCGCGTCGGCCTCATCATCTTCACTGACAAGGTCGAGCGCTTCGTGCCGGCCAAAAAGGGCAAGAAGCACGTCCTGCGTGTCATCAGCGAAATCCTGTCCTACGAACCGCTCTCACCCCACACCAACCTGGGACTGGGGCTAGATTTCCTGGGGCGCATCGCCCGTCGACGCGCGGTCGCGTTCTTGGTTTCGGACTTTCTGGCACCGCCTGAGCAATACGAACGATCGCTGCGTATAGCGGCCCGGCGTCACGATCTAGTGCCGGTGGCGGTGACCGACCCGCTGGAGGAGCAGCTACCGCAGGTAGGCTTGCTCGAGGTGCAGGATCCGGAGAGCGGCGAGGTGGTGGTGTTCGACACCTCGGGGCCCGAAGGGAAAGTCTTCGCAGACACAAGTCGCGCGGCACGCGAAGCGCGCGAGGGTTTGTTCCGCCGCCTGTCTCTCGACGCCATCGCGGTACGGACCGATCGTCCCTACCTGCCCGCGCTGACCAGCTTCTTCGAGGCGCGGGCGCGGAGGTTGCGGCATTGATTGAGTGGATCCTGGCCGGCCTGCTGACCGCCGCGCCGACCGATGCCGGGGGGCACGCCGACGCGCAGCCGGGCGCACTGGCCACCCCGGCGCGCGCCGACGCGCCCACCGTGACCGCACGGGTGGACAAGGCCGAGGCCCACGTGGGCGATGCCTTGCACCTGTCCATCACGGCGGTCAGTCCGACCAGCACGCCGGTCATCTTGCCCGAGAACATTGACCTGTCTCCCTTCACCGAGCTGGAACGACGCCTGGACGAGAAGGATCTGGGCGACGGCAAGATGCGCCGCGAGTTCGTGCTGACGGTCGCAGCTTATGAGCCGGGCGCGCTGGAGATCCCCGCGGTCGAGGTGACCTACTTCGGCAAGGGCGGCGAGGTACTGAGCGCACGCACACCGCCTATTCCCGTCACCATCACCAGCCTCACCGCCAACGAACCCGAACCCAAGCTGAAGGAGAACGCCGGCCCGGTGCCGGTGATTCAGCGCGACTATCTCTATGCCTACATCGCGGGCGGCCTGGCGGCTGCCGGACTGGGTGCCGCGCTGGCGCTGTTCATTCGCCGCCGCCTGCGCGCGCGTGCCGCGCATCGCCCGGCGCCTCCGCCGCGGCCAGCGCACGAGGTGGCGCTGGAACGTCTCGATCGTTTGGGCGCACTCCTCGGAACCAGCGACGATTTGCGGCCCTTCATTTTCGAGCTGTCCGAGATCATCCGCGAATACCTGGGCGCTCGCTTTGCCTTTGACTCGCTGGAGTTGACCACCGAAGAGCTGGTGCTGCGCCTGCGCCGACGAGTTTCGGTTCAGGAAATGCGCGGCTTCGTGCTGGGCGAGATGGAAGGGTGGCTGGCGGGCTGTGATCTGGTGAAGTTCGCCAAGGTCGCGCCCTCGATGGCCGAGGCGCGCGGAGCTCTGGAGACCGGAATTCGCATGGTGGAGTCGACCCGCCCGCGTCCCGAGCCGCCGGTCGCGGTCCCTGCGGCCGACGGCGCCTTGCCCCAGGAGGCGCCTCATGTCTGAGCGTGGGGAGCGGGCAGTCCGCGGAGCAATTCCCTATACGCTGCTTGCTGCCGTCTTCGTCCCGGCGGGACTGATCTATCTTTGGTGGTTTCGTTCGCTCGAACTGGTCCGCTTTGCTCATCCGGCGGCCCTTGCGTTGATCCCAGTCGGCGCAGCCCTGGTGATCTGGGCCGGCATCAGGCGTGCGCCGGCACGCCATCCTGTGCTGGCTTACTCGCGGGCAGGCGAGCTGCGCCTGCTGCGGCGGGGGTGGGCGGCGCGGCTCGCCGATCTGCCCGTGGTGCTTCGCCTGTTTGTCGTCGTCGCAGTTGCCCTGGCTCTGGCGCGACCACAGACACCGCAGAAAAACGACGATCTGGAGCTGGAAGGCATCGACATCGTGGTCACGCTCGACATGTCCGGCTCCATGGAGGAAACCGACCTGCAGCCCAATCGTCTGGAAGCGGCCAAGGCCGTGATCCAAGACTTCGTGACCCGCCGGCGCGGGGATCGCATCGGGCTGGTGATCTTTGGCCGCGAGGCCTACACCTACACCCCGCTCACCCTCGACCATGGCACCTTCCTGCGCATGCTGGCCGAGTTGCAGCCGGGCATCGTCGACGGACGCGGCACCGCCATCGGAAACGGGCTGGGGGTGGCGCTGGCGCGTCTGCGTAAGTCCGACGCCAAGTCCAAGGTCGTCATCCTGCTGACCGACGGGGACAACAACTCAGGCAACATCTCGCCCCTGCAGGCCGCCAGTTTTGCCCAGAAAATGGGGGTCAAGATCTACACCATTTTGGCCGGCGCCCACGACAGCAGCCGCGAGGCTGACGATGCGAACCAGCAGCAGCAGCGCTACCCAGTCAATCCCAAGCTGCTGGAACAGATCGCGGGCATGACCGGCGGTTCGCCCTATCTGGCCACCGACACACGCGCGCTGGCGCAACGATTCCAGAACATCCTCGAAGAGCTGGAGAAGTCGCGCATCCGCGATCGCGGCGTGCTCTACGCCGAGCTGTATCCGCGTTTTCTCTGGTCGGCCTTCGCGGTCTTGCTGCTCGAAATCGCCCTGCGCCTGTCGCGCCTGCGGAGGCTGCCATGATGCGCGTGGGGAGCCCGCCGGCTTTGCCGGCGGCGAACCATCGCGGGAGGGTTTGGGAACCCTTTCAGGGTTCCCATCTCAATAAACCATGCGCATAGCCAACCCGCACCTGCTCTGGCTCCTGCTGGCGGCTCCCGCCGTGGTGCTGGCCTATGCTATTGCCTTTGCCCGACGGCGCCGCTTGCTCAACCGGCTGGGCCAGCCAGCGCTCATCGCGCGCATGGCGGTTTCGGTGTCAGTGCCGCGCAAGGTGCTGCGCGCGGCCCTGGTGGTGTTGGCGGTGGCGCTCTTGGCTCTGGCTCTGGCCCGGCCCCAGGCGGGCGGGCGGGCACGTCTAGAAAAGCAACGCGGCCTCGACCTTGTGGTGGCGCTGGATTTTTCCAAGTCGATGTTGGCCAAGGACATCTATCCTTCGCGCCTGGAGCGCGCCAAGCGCGAGCTGGAAAGGCTGATGGACCGGCTGTCCGGGGATCGCATCGGGCTGGTGGCCTTTGCCGGCGAGACCCTGACCTACCCGCCCACCACCGACTACGCCGCGGTCAAGCTCTTCTGGCGCGACATGACCCCTTCGGACATTCCCGTGGGCGGCACCGCCATCGGCCGCGCGCTCAACGCGGGGCTGGAGATGTTGAAGCGTTTGCGTGCCCGCGGTGGCGAGACGCGGGGACAGGTGATCTTGCTGCTCACCGACGGAGAGGACACGGTGAGTGAGCCGATGGAGATGGCCGACGAGGCGGCCAAACTTGGGGTCAAGATCTTTGCCGTGGGCATCGGGTCGCGCTCGGGCGAGCTTGTGCCCGAGGTCAATGAAGAGGGCCAGGCCCAGGGCTATGTCAAGGATCGTGACGGCAAGTACGTCACCTCCCGGCTGGGCGAAGATCTGCTGTCCAAGATCGCAGCGCGCACCGGCGGCGAGTACCTGCGCGCCGATGCCCGCCACTTCGGCGTGGAGGCGATCGAGGCCGCGCTGGCCGGGCTGAAGCGCACCGAAAATGAAGCCCGCCTGGTCAAGCGCTACGATGAGGTTTGCGAGTATCTGCTCTTGCCCGCATTTCTGATTCTGCTTGGCGAAGCATGCCTGAACGAACGTCGCAGGAGGAAGGCATGAGGGTGAAGTGGACCACCGCGCAGGGTTTGGCAGTGGTCATTGCGCTGCTGCCGCTGCTCGCGGCGTGGAATCCTTTGCAGCGTCCCAACCGCGCGGTCACCGACGGGAACGCCAGCCTGCAGAAAGGCAAGGCGGAGGAGGCTCTCACCCACTACGACCAGGCGGCTGCGGCGCTGCCGGCTGACCCGGCGGTGCACTACAATCGCGGTACGGCCCTGTTTGCGCTGTCCCGCTACGACGAGGCCATCGCAGAGCTGATGCGCGCCACGGAGAGCAAGTCCCCATCGCTGAAGGCGGCAGCCTTCTACAACCTGGGCAACAGCTACTTCAAGGCTGAGCGCTATGCGGACGCCATCGCCGCTTACAAGCGCTCGCTCGGCCTGGAGCCCGGCGACACGCGGGCCAAGTGGAACCTTGAGCTGGCTCTGCAGAAGAAACAGGAAGAAGACAAGAAGAAGCAGGAACAGCAGGACAAAGACAAGGACGACCAGAAGAAGCAAGACGACCAGAAGAAACAGGACAATCATAAGAAGCAGGACAAAGACAAGAAGCAGGACGAGAAGAAGCAGGAACCAGATGCAGGCGCGCCAAAGCAGGAGCCGCCCAAGCCGCCGCAAGGCCAGGACGCTGGAGCCCCGCCGCCCCCGCAAGAAGAACCGGCTGCCCAACCCAAGGATGACAAAGCACCCGAAATGAGCGAGATCGATGCAGTGTTGGACAGCCTGGAGCGAAGCCCCAAAGACCTGGAGAAGATGCGCGCCCGTCTGCGCGCCGTGCGCCGTGCGCCGCCGGCCAAGGATTGGTAGCGATGCGGATTCGCCCAATTCCATCGATCGTCGGGCTGACGGTCGCGATCGCCGCGGGCCAGGCTGGGGCAGCCCAGCCGAGCTTCGTCGCGCGCGTGGACCGCAGCCAGGTCGGGGTGGGCGAGTCGTTCACCCTGGAGATCACTTTGTCGGTCGAAGGAGGCCGCGTGGATGGCTATCGCCCGCCGGAATTGCGCGGCCTGCGCAGCCTGTCCGAACGACCTAGCCAGTCCACCCAAATGCAGATGGGTGGTGGCGGCACCTTCGTGCGCCAGGTATACGGCTGGCGCTACGAGGTCCTGACGCTCGACCGCGGCACCTTCAACGTCGGGCCAGCGCGCGTGCGGGTGGACGGTCAGGAGCTGCGCACGGAGAAGATCGCCATAACTGTGGTTGACTCGGCCCAAACCCCGCCCGCCCGGCGTCCTGGCTTTGCTTTTCCACGTGGAATTCCCAATCCTGGCCTGCCCTTCCCCGGCCTCGGCGTGCAGGACGATACCCCGCCTGCTGAGCCACAGGCGGGGCGCGGCCGGCGCAACTTTCTCCGTGTCCAAACCAACAAGATCAAGGCCTACGTGGGCGACGAGATCACGGTGGAGTGGTTCTTGTACCTCACCGAGCGGCAGGACAAGTACGGCGCCACCGCCGAGCCGCGCACCGACGGGTTTTGGGTCGAAGACCGAACCCCTGCCAACCCACACGCCGGGCTTTCGCTGACCGAGCAGGTCTACGAGGGACGCACGTACCTGGTGGCACCCCTGATGAAGAAGGCGCTCTTCCCACTTCATCCCGGTCGCCTCACCATCACCCCGCTCGAATCCGAGATCTCGCGCGTCGACTTCTTCGGCGCAACCATGCGCACCGAGCGCCTGAAGACCGAGCCAGTGACCATCGAGGTCCTGCCCCTGCCCACCGCGGGTCAGCCGCCCAAGTTCGACACCTCGGCGGTGGGCCACTTTACCTTGCGCACCGAGGTTGATCGCGATCGGGTCAGCCTGGGCGAGGCGGTCACGCTCAAGCTGGCCATCAGCGGCCAAGGCAATCTGCGCAAGCTGGCCGCACCGGCCCTGACGCGCCTGGAGGGCTGGAAGGTCTATGAGCCCAAGGTTTCGGTGACCCTCGATCAGGGCGAGCGAGTGGCGGGTACCAAGCTGGTCGAGTACCTGCTGCTGCCCGAGCGAGCCGGGGCGACGACCATTCCGCCTTTCACCTTGGCCTTCTTCGATCCCGAACGCGGCACCTACGGCAGCGAGAAGAGCAATTCGCTGCACCTCGAGGTCAGCGCCGATGGCTCGCAGCCGGCCGGGGCGCATCCCGCCAGCGCTTCGATGGGGACCGTCGCTGCGGGTTCGGCTGCAGCCGCGCCCGGGGGTGAGAATGTTCTCGCGCTGGACATCCGGCCCTTGCGCAACCGCGCCACCCTGCGCCGCGATCTGGGCACGAGTTTCTACCAGTCGCGCGGCCTGCTGGGCGTCGTCGCCGTGCCGCCCCTGGCGCTGGCTCTCACCGCTTTCGTCGCATTCGCGCGCGAGCGTCTGAGCAAGGAAACCGAGGGCACGCGGCGGCGCAAGCTGCGCCGGCTGGTGCGGCGGCGCCTGCGGACGGCCGAGGCCAATCTCCGGGAAGGTCGGCTGGCGCAAGCCTTCGGCGAGATCGAACGGGTGCTGCGCGAGTTTCTCACGGGAAAGCTGGGCACCCAGATCGCGGGCCTGTCATGGGATGAGTTGCGCTCCAGCCTGGCGCAGGCCGGCCTGGCACCGGCGCTGGTGGATGCCACGCTGGCCGCGTTGGAGGATTGCGACCGCGCCCGCTTTTCCCCGGGGAGCGTGTCGGTGGAGGAAGTGCGCGCGGCTCGGGATCGAGCCGGCGAGATCATTTTGCAGATCGAAAAGGCGTCCTTGCGGCCGGTATCGTCGCCGGAGGTGCGCTCGTGAAATCCGGCATTCGGCGCGCGGGAGCCTGGCTGGCCTTTGCGCTCCTGCTGGTGCTTCCTGCGCGGGCCGCGCGCGCCGACCTGCTCGACGAGGCGTGGAAGCGAGGCAACGACGCCTATTTTCGCGGCGACTTTGCCGGCGCCATCGCCGCCTACGAACAGCTCGACCGTCAGAACGTGGCGTCGGGCGATCTCTACTACAACCTGGGCGTAGCCCACTTCCGCCAGGGCAGCCTGGGTCGCGCCATCTGGGCGTTCGAGCGCGCCCTGGGGGTGGATCCAGACGATGAAGATGCGCGCTTCAATTTGGCCCAGGCGCGCAAGCTGGCCGAACGGCGGGTACTCGACAAGATCGAGAACGCGGAACGCGAGGCTTTGTGGATTCGCGTCGCGACTTTCTTCACTACATCGACTGAGACCTGGCTCTTCGTCGGGCTGTACCTCGGGTGCTTTGTTCTCTTGTTCCTCCGTCGGCGCGCAGCCGACGACTCGCGCGCCGCCCTGACCGCAGGGGCAGCCATCCTGGGTACGGGCGCGCTGCTGGCGGGTATTCTGCTGCTCGGGCGCATGAACCTGGACCGCATTCCCTTTGGCGTCGTGCTGCCCGACATGGTGGCCGTGAAAGAAGGCGCGGATGCCTCGTACCGCACCAGCTTCGAAGTGCACGCGGGCCTGCGCGTGCGCTTGCTGGACCGCGATCAGGACTGGGTGCGCGTGCGCCTGGCCAACGGACTCGAGGGCTGGCTGCGCGCAGAAGACGTGGGCCGCTTGTAGCGGGGGGCATGCAGCGCCACTTTTCCCGACGGCTTGCATGGGCCACGGCCGAAAACGCCTTGGCCCGGGCCGAGGCCGCGGCACGCGCGTCGGGCCGGCCGCTTCTCGACTTGACCGTCAGCAATCCCACGCAAGTGGGATTGTCCTATCCCAATGAGGAAATCGCGCGGGCCTTTGCCGACGCCGCAGCCGGTCCCTATCAGCCTGCGCCCTTTGGCTTGTCTGGTGCCCGCACGGCCGTGGTGGCGGACTACGCCCGTCGCGGTGTCAGGTTGGATGTCAACCGGGTGGTACTCACTGCCAGCTCAAGTGAATCGTACGCGCTGCTGTTCAAGTTGCTCGGCGATCCAGGCCAAAGCGTGCTTTGCCCTGAACCGAGCTATCCTCTGTTCGAGTACCTGGCCCGACTGGAGAACTTGACCCCGCGACCCTACCGGCTGGGGTTCGACGGGCGCTGGCAGGTGGACTTCGACAGCCTGGATCTCGCCGACGCAGCCGCAATCATTGTGGTCAGCCCCAACAATCCCACTGGTTCGTTTGTGTCCGGCAACGATTTCGATGGTCTCGCCCAATTGGCCGCCGAGCACGGACTGGCGCTGATTGTCGACGAGGTGTTTGCCGACTTTCCCCTTTTGCCGGCAGCCGACGCGGTGACCGCCGTGGCGGGCCGGCCCTCGCCGGCGCTGGTGTTCTCGCTGGGCGGGCTGTCCAAGTCGTGCGGGTTGCCCCACCTGAAGCTGGGCTGGATGGCTGCCACCGGCCCAGCCCCCCTGGTCAGCGATGCACTGGCGCGCCTGGAGTTGATTGCCGACACGTATTTGTCAGTGGGAACGCCGGTACAGTCGGCCTTGCCTGGGCTCTTGCAGGCGGGTGCGGCCATTCGCCGTCAAATCATTCATCGCGTGCAACACAACCGGCGCGCCTTGGTCCAGGCCCTGGGTACGCATTCACCCTGCACGCTTCTGCCCGCAGAGGCTGGCTGGTGCGCCATCCTACGCGTGCCGGAAATCATGAGCGACGAGGCCTGGGCCAGTACACTGCTGGAGCAAGACGGAGTACTAGTTCAACCGGGATATTTTTTCGATCTGGCCATGGGGGCCACGCTGGTGCTCAGCCTGATTGTGCAAGACCAGGTCTTCGCCGAGGGAGTCGCGCGACTATTGGCGCGTGTGGGCGCGATGTAGGTCTGCCAATCGTCTGACGTGTCCACCAGTCGGACGGCAGGAAACTGAGCAGAGCGAGGAAGCGCGCCCATGTGAGGTGGGCTTTCTGTGAATGACGGGACACGCGGTGGTTGCTACTATCTTGGGGTGACCCTCTACGATGAACTTCGCTCGGTGCTCAATGCACTTGAGCAAGCGCGGGTAGACTACGCGCTGGTTGGTGGAATGGCCGTGGCGGTGTGGGGAGCGCCGCGGGCGACCAGGGACATCGACCTGTTGGTGCGAGGCGAGGATCTGGCCAAGGCAATGAGCGCTGTCCGAGGGTGCGGGTTCACCCTTGAGGCGCTGCCCTTTGAGTTCAAGGACGGAACTACCGTCCAGCGGGTCAACCGGGTGGACGAGGCCGGAAATCTGATGACTGTGGATTTCATGCTGGTCGATCGCAATCTAGAGTCGGTTTGGGCAAGCCGGAGGCGCGTGCCACTTCAGGATGGCGAGGTGGTTGTGGTTTCGCGCGAGGCGCTCATGGCCATGAAAGCCCGGGCCGCCCGGCCACAAGACATGGCGGATATTCAGAATCTTAAGGAGGGTGATCGGTGACTGCGGACATGTCGCCCCAGGCGGTCGAGGCTCGCCTGCGCGCCG
Organism: Myxococcales bacterium; assembly: GCA_003157775.1. Lineage (GTDB taxonomy): Bacteria > Myxococcota_A > Polyangia > Fen-1088 > Fen-1088 > Fen-1137. The sequence goes on from PMKP01000255.1 coordinate 14,844, forward strand.
CCAGTCGCCTCGCCGGCGCTTGGCGCCCCGAGGCGAGGCTCGAAACCAAGTTAGACATGCGTGGTCCCGCGGTCGCTGCCCGACTGAAGGAAGCATCCGATCTGCTTGACGTCTGTCGTGCCCTATCCCGGCGCGCGAAGTAGCGTGCTCGACAAGTCCAGAATGTTCTGGGGCGCGGCTGGCCGGAGCTGTCAGCGGCGCAAGGTCAACGTGTGCTTCGCTTCGAGCCGGACCGGGTGGTACGAGAGCTTGGCCCGGCGCAACCCCGGATCCCCGAGATCCTCTTCGCGGTTGATGAACGTCAGCCCCTGGGCCGCGATGGCGCGGGCGGTTTCCTGGTTGATCACCTGATAGAGACCCTTTTCGTTGCGGAGCGCGCGTTCGAAGAGGACCACCGCGGTAGTGGGGTTCAGGCGGTCGAAAATGGAGAAGGCGGCCGGCCGATTGTCAGTGCGCAAGAGCAATCCATGCAGCCCGAGCGCTCCGAATTCGCGAAGCGCGGTCGCGAGCGCCTGGCTTTCCTGCTGCAGCGTAACCGTGGTGCGCTTGGCCGCGATGTCGTCGCCCACCGCAAGACATTCCTGGCTGTGCTGCGGGCCGAGCGGCTCGATCCGCCAGGCGTAGAGCCGGGTGGCCTGTTGAATCAAGTTGCGCTTCTTGGCGTAGCCAGAGCCGGCCAGCGCCGCCAGGTCTTCGGTCCGGTACACGTAGTTCGCACTGTCGCGATTCGCGACCACGTGGAAGTGCGCAACAAAAGCCGGATGTCGCGCCAAGAACTCGGCGCCGACCGATTCGATGACGAGCGGTGTGGGCAGTTCGCGGGCGTGGGCGAGCAGGGTTTCCTGCACGGGCTCGGAAAACTGTCCCAATGGTTGCAGTAGCCTGGGCTGGGGATCGGGGTCGACCCGGGCGCAGAGCAAAAGCGTATCCGGTTCGGCGAGGGCGTAGTGGTAGTGGAAAACCGACGACCAGACGCACAGCGAAGCAGAACCGTAGTCAGACAGGGCTTGCGGGTGGCGGGCAAGAAAGTCGGTCACGAGCGCGCAGCGCTCGATCTCGATGGGCGCGAAGGGGAACCCCAAAAAAGCCGTCACGGTCAGGAACGCACCTGGTAGAGCATGGGTTGAAAGCCAGTGAGGGGCTGGTATCCCAGGGCCTCGTAGAACTTCTGCGTGCCCGGCTCGGCCACCAGGCCAATCCAGGTCAGGCCCGCGGCCACGCAGCGATCGGTCAGGCGCCGGATGATCTCGCCGCCGATGCCGCGTCCGCGGAGTTCCGGGAGCACGACCACGTCTTGGATGTACCCGTCGCTGGCGCCGTCGGAAATCACGCGCCCCATGCCAACGATGCGGCCCCCGGGCGCGCGGGCCAGGAGAAAGCAGAAGCTGCCGCGTATCATCCGCGGAATCGCTGCGCGCCAAGCGGGCTCTTCTTGCCACCAGCCGCCGGCGCGGTAGAGGTCCACAATGGCCTCGGTCGGGGCGCTGGTGACGTCTTCATAGACAATGTCGAGCATCGAATACCGGTACCTTGTCGAGTGCCTTCTTTGTACCATTGACTGCAATCCCGAGAAACCAATGCTAAGAGAATTGCCAACCTGGGCGCAGGTGGACCGCTCGCTAACTACCGGAGAGCATCCCTATCTGAAGGTGCTTCCGGCGGTGAAGTCCAGTCCGGCCTTGGCGCGCATCGCCGCGCTTCCGGCCGCGCGTGATCGTCTGGTCGAACGGGCGCGTGTGCAGATCCGCGGCGATCACGGCTACGCCTTCGTGGACGTCGACGCGCCCTGCATCGTCGTCTCGGAGTGGTACTTTCGCAGCGGCAAGGATCGCGATCTCTATCTCGACCTTCTGCACGAACTCACGCATCTGCGCCAGCTCGACGAGGGGTTGGATCTGTGGGACGAGAGATTCGCGTACGTGGATCGTCCGACCGAGATTGAAGGCTACGCTGTCGCCATTGAGGAAGGACGCCGGCTGGGCATGACCAGCGAAGACGTCTCCGACCATCTGGCGGCTCCCTGGATGACCGCGGACGATACCGCACGGCTACTCGCGCACGTCGACGGGTTCCTGGCGACCGGGGTGCTGCCCAATCTCGCGGCCGCGAAAATCCCGGCGCCACACCGTTCACGGCGTCCTTGGTAGCGAGCTGCGCAGCGGCAGACGTCGAATTCCCGAAAGGCTGACTTCCGCGCTACCGCCGTCTTCGCGACATCGCCCGATCCATTTCGCGCTGGGCTTCGCGCTTCTTGACGTCCTCGCGTCGGTCGAATTGTTGCTTGCCGTGCACCAGCGCCAGCTCCACCTTCACCCGGCCGCGCTTTTCGTAGAGCGAAAGTGGAATCAGGGTGTAGCCCTTCTCGCGCACCTTCGCCACCAGGCGGTCGATCTCACGCCGGTGGAGCAACAACTTGCGTCGCCGACGCGGATCATGGTTGCGCGCGTGGGCGAAAGCGTAGACGCCAATGTCCAACTGATGTAGCCACGCCTCACCGCGCTCCACGCTGGCGTAGGCGTCGATTAGGGTCACCTTGCCGTCACGGATCGATTTGACCTCGGAGCCGACCAGGGCCAGGCCAGCCTCCAGGGTCTCGTCGATTTCGTAGTCGTGGCGTGCCTTGCGGTTGCGCGCCAGTACCTTGGTGTCCTCTGCCCGGCTCTTGCGCCCGGCCCCGCCCGCCACGGTGGCCCTCACTACAGCTTGCTGCCCTCGCCCGGGAGGCGCATGGCCATCGGTGCCTCGCAGGCCATGGCGGCCCGGCGCAAGTAGGTGGGCTTGTCAAACTCGCTTTCCTCGATGCACAGGTGGTCGGCGGCCAGGGTCACTGGCACTGTGCCCGTGGTGCGGCGCGGACCGCTGCCCGGGGATGTGCTGATGGGCGAGGCGACCGCGGGACGGATCACGGGCCGCGACTCGGGAACCGGAGCGGCGACTGCCGGTGCCGGCGCGGCTCCGAGCGCGGGAGGCGGCGTGTAGGTCATGGCTCCCGCCGGATACGAAGTCGGCGCGGAAAACTCGTCCACCGCGGTGTCGGCGAACTCGACAATTTCTGGCACCGGGTTGCGCGCAGGTGCCGAAATCACCACCGGCGGCGGGCCGGCGACCGTTGCTTGAGCCTTTGCCACGGCGGGCACCGGCGGAGGAGCCGCTGCCACGGTCAGGCGCGCGGGATTCGGAATTGGGGCCGCGTGCGCGATGGGCAGCGACATCTGGTAGTCGGCGGGCTTCTTGCTTGAGCGAGTATTCAAGCTGCCGGCAGCGGTTGAAGCCTCGACGGCGGTGCGGCTCTGGAAACCTGTCGCGATCACCGTCAGGCGTACCTCGTCGGTCATGTTGGGATCGATGACCGAGCCGAAGATGATGTTGGCGTCTGGATCGGCGGCTTCCTGAATCAGGGTGCAGGCCTCGGTGACCTCGGCCAGCATCAGGTCAGGACCGCCGGTGATGTTGACCAGGATTCCGGTGGCGCCGTTGATGGAAACGTCTTCGAGCAACGGCGAGTTGATGGCCATCTGGGCGGCATCAAGCGCACGCTTTTCGCCCTTGCCGCGGCCCGAGCCCATCAGCGCCCGGCCCATGCCGGTCATGATGGTGCGCACGTCGGCAAAGTCGACGTTGATCAGACCGGGCATCATGACCAGATCGCTGATGCCACGCACCGCCGTGGCGCACACGCTGTCCACCATGTTGAACGACTCGCGCAGGGTCATGTGTTTGCCCGCCAGAGCGACGAGTCGATCGTTGGGGATCACAATAAGCGCGTCGACCGACTTGGCCAGCTCGGCCACGCCGGCGTTCGCCTTCTTCTTGCGCTGAAGGCCCTCGAACATGAAGGGCTTGGTCACCACCGCGACGGTGAGCGCGTTCGCCTCGCGCGCGATGCGCGCGATCACGGGCGCCGCGCCGGTGCCGGTGCCGCCGCCCATGCCCGCGGTGACAAAGACCATGTCCGCTCCGCCGATGACCTCGGCTATGCGCGAGGCATCTTCCAGGGCCGCGGCGCAACCGATGTCGGGGTTGGCCCCCGCACCGAGGCCCTTGGTCAGGTTTCTTCCAATCTGAATCTTGGTGGGCGCCTGGTTGGTCTCCAGCACCTGGCAGTCGGTGTTGACGGCCACGAAGTCCACCCCTTGGATGCCGGCCTCAATCATGGTGTTGACCGCGTTGCCACCGCCACCGCCCACGCCTATCACCTTGATCTTCGGACCTTGAGCCTGGTCGTCGAATTCGAGCATGTGATCTCTCCCTGGACTACTTGGATCGCATGCCCAGACGGATGAGCCAAATTTTTCACATGTCTTGGTCGAGAACAGACGCTGACATGCGGCGGAAAGGGGTTGGTACCTGATCACCTGTACAGGGGACCTTGCACCTGTCCGGCACCCCGGAGTCATTCCAGCGCGATCCCACAGAGTGCGAAGATTGGACTTCGATGAACCGCCATGATAGGGGTGCGCGCCTCTTGTTCCACTCAATGCTCTTCCAATCCATTGCGCTTTCCGCCTACGTGCTGGCCGGCCTTTGGGGATGCGCAAGAGCGCCAACCCATTCAAGCGAAAGTCCTGCGCAGGAGGCAGGTGTGAACGGCCCAGGTGACACGGCGGCCTCCTTGGCGGATCGCCCACGTGACATGGCAGCCCCCGTTTCTGGAACCGTCGCCATCTCAGCGGCGACGCGAACCCCTCGGCCTACGACAGGATTCGGCACCAGCTACTGGTCCTGGGTCCCGAGCTGGGGGGACATGGTCGCGGGAACGGAGGACCAGATCGTCAAGCTCGCGCCCTTCGTCCTGCGCGTCGGAGGTACCAACAACGACGAGAACTCCCCTGCTACGTTCGACGACACCCAGATGGACCTGGCGGTGACCTACACCCAGGCCATCAAGGCCGATCTGATTGTGCAGGTGCCGGTGCTCGCCGCCCACAATGCTAGTGCCGACTCCGGCGCGGCCGATGGCCCCGCTACCGCGGCGGCCATGGTGATGTATGCGAACGTCACCAAGAACTACGGTGTCAAGTACTTCTCCATTGGCAACGAGCCTGACCTCTATCCAGATACCACGGGGCTGGGCGGCATTGTCGGCTTCACGGCGGCGGACTATTGCGCGACGGCCACGGACTACGTCGCAGCCATGAAGGCGGTCGACTCGACCATCAAGATCGTTGGACCGGATCTGTCGTGGAAATACCAGACCGGCGCCAAGACTTGCTCACCCCCATCCTGACGACTTGCGGCTCCCTGTTCGACATCGTGTCGATCCACCGTTACCCCATCAACCCAGCGCAAACGACCATTGCGGCCGCTGCCGCCGATGCGCCCAACCTGCAAAGTGTGATCGCGCACCTTCAATCCATCCTGGCGGCGACCAACAATGCCGGCAAGCCGCTCGCCATTACCGAATGCAACATCACGTGGGATGGTGATCCTGCCAATCCCGTGCTGCCCGCGTCCCCCGGCACGGTTCCCGCCGGGCTGTGGGCGGCGGACGCGTTTGGTGTCGGCCTTGAGTCGGGGCTGTGGACGACCGTGTTCTGGAGCACACGCGAGGGCTGGACCCTGGGCCTCTTCGCGAACTCAACAGGCACGCCTAAGCCGCAACCCGCATATTGGGCGTTCGATCTCTACGCGGAGCATTTCGGTCCCACACTGCTCTTGGTATCGTCGGTGCCCCCCGGAGTTCGCGCCTACGCCAGTCGCAACCAGAGCGACGATAGGACCCAGGTCATCGTGGTCAACTGGAACGGCGCCCCTGCCGCTCTAACCTTCAGCGTTGACGGCCTTGCAACGGTTCCGACGCCTCCGACCTTCGTTCTCCCTGCACTTTCGCTCGGGGCGATCGAGATCCCGGACACAGGTACCGCGACCGCTTTGGTCTACGGGGAAACCCAACACCAGGCGAACCTGCCGCCGCAGCCGCTGCCCAGCCACTAGAAAGCGCTGGAGAGCACTCGGCGCAGGCGGCTGAAAATGCCGCCGCTGCGGGCTGGGGTGTTGGGACGTCCTGCGAGGCTCTGTTGACTGGCTCCGTACTGCACCAGACCAACGCCGGTGGAGAACGCAGGCGACTTGACCACGTCGGCCAGACCGCCCACGCCCTTGGGCATGCCCAGCCGCACCGGGATGCCCAGCACCTCCTCCGCCAGCTCCGCCATGCCGGGAAGCTGGGTAGCGCCGCCTGTGATCACGGCGCCTGAGGCCAACATGTCCTCGCAGCCCAGCCGCATGATCTCCGCCTTGACGAAGGCGAAGATCTCTTCGATGCGCGGCTGGATGATGTCTCGACACAACATCTGGCGCGACAGCACGCGCGGGGCGCGGCCGCCCACCGAGGCCACCTCGATGGTTTCGGTGTTGGACACCATGCTGGCCAGGGCACAGCCCCAGCGGTGCTTGATCTTTTCTGCCTCGTGCGGCGGCGTGCGCAGGCCAAAGGCAATGTCGCTGGTAAGCTGATGACCGCCGAGTGGAATCACACTGGTGTGGGCCACCGACCCTTCGGTGAAGATGGCGATGTCCGTGGTGCCGCCGCCAATGTCGACCAGGGCCACGCCCAGATCCTTCTCGTCTCGTTCCAGCACCGCCTCGCCCGAGGCCAGCGGCTCAAGCACGGTGTCCACGACTTCCAGGTCGCACCGGCTGCAGCACTTGATGATGTTCTGCAAGGCCGCCGCCGCGGCCGTGACGATATGCACGCGCGCTTCCAGGCGCACCCCGCACATGCCGAGCGGCTCGCGCACACCGTCCTGGCCATCGACGCGGTATTCCTGGGGCAGGACGTGCAGCACGTGCCGGTCCGCCGGCAGGTTGATGGCGCGCGCCAGTTCGAGCACCTTGGCCACGTCGCTGGGCCGGACTTCCTTGTCCTTGATGGCCACGGTGCCGGTGGAATTCACCCCCTTGATGTGGCCGCCCGCGATCCCAACGTAGACCTGCGAAATCTCGCACCCTGACATGCCCTCGGCTTCCAGCACAGCCTGCTTGATCGCCGCGACCGTGGAGTCGATGTTGACAATGACCCCCTTCTTCAACCCGCGCGAAACATGCGTGCCAATGCCGATGACATCGAGTCCACTTTCAACCATTTCCGCAACAATGGCCGCGATCTTGGTGGTGCCGATGTCGAGCCCAACGATGATGTCGGAGCTTCGTCTCGCCATGCTTGCTCGTCTCCGTTCCTTCGGTCTGTCAGGTTTTGCCCGGCTTGGATGCCGGCCTCTCGGCCGCGGCGTCACCGTCGCGGCCATGGAGGAACACCGGGACTTGTCGGCCACCAAGGTCGAGGTTCACGACCCGCACGGCAGACAACCCGCCCAAGTGTTCTTTCTCCACAGCTTCTAGGATCTGATCGAATCGCGCCAATTTCTTGCTGTATTCACCCCGGCCGAGCCGGATCTCGGCCCCGCCTTCCAGCAGGATGAGGGCAAAGCCGAAACGCGAATCGATGCTGACCTCGGACAGGGCCGGCCGGCCGGGCCGGGAGCGGTAGTCGTCGAGGACCGCCAGAGCCTCGCGGAACACCGCCGCGCTGGCTTCGGGTAGTTTCGCGTACGGTTCCCGGCCGATGCCGGTCAGAACCGGCAGGCCTTCGGCTTCATCCATGCGCGCGCGCTTGAATGGCCGGCCATTCTCGTCGACAAGATAGAGCCCGCTCAGGGATGCGACCGCGACAGCGCGCCGCTCGACGAGAGCAATGTGCAGCACCGAGGGCAGGTGGCGTTTCACCTGCGCAGCCGCGACCCAGGGGTGGGTGGCCAGCCGCGCTGCTACCTCGTCGGTGTCGATGCTGAGCAACCTGTCGCCGAGCGCCACCCCGACCAGCGCCACAAGCTCCTCCCGTCGGACATGTTGCAAAGGCGTGATATCGATCTGCTTGACCTGAAAGCGGGGCGAATCCACGACGTAGCGAACCGCCCAGCGGCCTCCCCATCCTGCCCCCCCTAGCACGGCCAGCACCGCGATGACCTTCCCAACCACCTGTCCGACCAGCCACGCCTCGCGGGCCACGCGGGCCATGGCTGCCCAAAGCATGAGCAGCAAACTGCGCCTCTGCACTACCGCACGCCGATTGCGCCGCCGCCGGCTGAACCACCCACGCCGGGTGACATGGTAGTCGGGTACGGCCGCCTCGCCCGTCATCGCCCACCCCCCGGTGTGCTGTACGACAGGGCTCACCCCGCCGGACAGGGCTGCCCTGCCCGCCAGGCTAGTGGCCGCGTGGTTGCGCACCCCAAGACGATCACCCCGTCAGGCGGAACCGCCAAATTTTCGATCCGGAGTTTCGGGTGGCGGGAAACACCCACTGCCAACGCCATTCGCGAGGTGCGCTCCGGTATTTGCGGTCCAGTCTTCTGGCAAGGCGACGGTGCCTTCTCGAAGGTGAACTGTTCGGACCCGTGCCGCCGCCAAACGAAGAGGGTCACGGAGGGCAGCAAACGAGCTGAGTGCACTCCCAGCGCTTGTCCTGCACGTTGTATGCGCAGGGTGTGTATGTTGGACAGGAAGTCCCGGTGGCTGTCCCCGCGTCGAGTGGCGCGCAGTCCGAATCGTTGATGCAGAGGTCCGATGCCGTATGGCAATAGTAGGGGTTTGGACCGGCGTAATTGTCCTGCACCTCGACTTCGGGAGCTGCAGAGAAGCAGGTCTCCATCGAGGGAGAGCAGTATCCGCCCGGGCCGCAATCCGAGTCCACGGCGCAATTGCCTCCAACGTCACAAACATTCGCGCTGTTGTCCGTGGACGAGCTACGGCAAAGACAGGGCGTCCTCGCTCTACAGTTCGAGTCGGTGAAGCACTCGTCGTACGAACATCCGCCGAGTGAGACCAGGCCTTCCCAGGGGAAGCAGCGGCCGTTCACTCCGTCTGTGCACTGGGAGTCAAAGGAACAGCTGGAGCACATTGTGCCGACGCAAGACGGTCCAGGACCGCGCTGCGAGGGGCAGGACGCAGACGTGCTCCGGTGTTGGAGGGGAACCTTACCGCTGCCATTTCCACCGGAGCCATTGCCGCCGCTGCCTCCACCTCCCATGTTTCCGCCCGTGCCCATGCCCCCGTCGGGATTGCCGCCAGTGCCCGCGATGATTCCGCCCGCACCTATGCCCCCAGTGCCGAGGCCCCCTGTGCTGCCGCCCACCAGATCCGCGAGATTCTTCGCCTGGATGTCCAGCGCCACGCCACTGTAATCCGAATCGTGGTGATCCATGCAAACTACCACCGCGCTGCTAAGCTTCTGCGCGGTCGCGCGCACGTCGTACTCAATTCCCCCGAGGGTGACGGTTCCGGGTACACTGTCGTGGATGACGACCGGTGTGTCTCCTTCCACCTCTACGGACGAGTAGGTAGTGCTTGCTCCCGGCGTGCAGCTATAGGGATCCACATCTAGCGCGGTGCAATCCGGCGTCACGGTGCCGATCCGGAGCGGCGACGCGACCGCATCGAACTGGTTTCGCGCCGCGCCGAAAAGCAAGTCTCCACCCTGACGATTCCGCGCGGAGAGCGACCACGGTGCGATTCCGTACATCAGCACCTCGCTTTCCTGGTTGCCCGCCGGGTTCTTGGAAAGCCAGAGTTTCGCACCGGGCGCAAGGATCGGCATCGGATCTAGCCCGGTGATCGTCGCGTGAATGTCCTGGGTGCTGGCGGGCAGACCGCTGTCCGGCCCAGTGCCATCCGTGCCGCCGGTTGCGCCGGGGAGGACGAAGTAGAGAACTAGCTTGTCGCTCGTGCTTTGCTCGACGATCGCGGGACCGTCGTACGGATCTCCGCCTGCGGACCCGATCGTCCGTACCGCCAGTCTGGGACCGAACTGGTCGTGAGTTCCGCAGCTATTCGAGCCGGAGGTTCCGCCGGTTCCGCCGACCGTGGCGCCGGCAACGCCGCCCGCTGTGGTTGCTCCGGTTGCGGATTGGCCAGCCGTGCCCCCGCTGCTTCCGCCCGAGCTCATGCCCCCAGTGCCGAGGCCCCCTGTGCTGCCGCCCTGGCCTTCCATACCCGTGTGCAGTGTGCCTTGGCAAGCGGCGACGCCAAGGCCAAACACGAACGAGATTGCAATCGATGTCCTTTGGGTCTTCATACTTGACCTCATGTCTTAGGGGAGGCGAACCTTTCCCAAATTCGTCTCACTGAAGAACATAGCTGATGCCGATGGCTGCTTGGGCATCCCAGGATGGCACGTTCACTGTGGCGGCTGTGCCAGTCGTGACTGGATCGATTTGCACGCTCTGCTCCCGCAGCCACTTGACTGCGCGTATGTCGACCCAAAGCCGGGTTCGGCCCCAGGGAATTCCGGCTCGGATGCCTGCGCCAAGACCCCAGGTCGGCGACCAGTCGGATTGGTTGGCCACGTAGCCTTGGCCCCAGGCGTAGGTCAGCGCCGCCGCGCCCCCCAATTCCCCGTCGAGGAAGAACCTTCGCATCGCCCAACGGGCGTCGAGTGCAACCCCGGCAGAAATGCGCATCCAGCGGGTTGTGCCGCCCCCGATATTCACCTGTCGGGCTGCGGGGACGGTGAGGTCGACCTGCCAGCCCAAGCCACTGCCGTGCCTCATCCGGCCGAATTCCACGCGGCCGCCGGGCACGATTCCGCCGGCGGTTGCCGCCAGCAGGCCCGCGCCGATTTCGCTTTGGCCTGCGTTGGTCTTTGTAATCATTTTCTCGGGCTTCTCGCCTGGCGAGGGTTGGAGGACGGGCGTGCTGGGCTGGAGGACGGGCGTGGCGGGTTGGAGGATGGGCGTGCCCTCTGCCTCAACCGGTAGATCCACGGTCCAGGTGGAGATCACCAAAGCGACTGCAGTGGCCCGGCCCGCGCAGTCGGGACCCACGGCGAGCTGCCGCGGGTTCGTCTTCTGTGGTCCGATTTCGACCATCAGTGTCCGCAAGGTGGCGCGGACCGCCACCGAAAGGGCAGGCCATTGTCCGACTGAGCGAAGACCGACCAACGCTTCGCGAACCGCCTCGGCCGACGGGCAGTTCGAGTCGCTGACGATCATGAGCGCGCCGTCTGCGGGAGAGACGTCCGAGCCAGCTTCGGCCTTCCCGGCGAGGAAGATCGCAGCCAACATGGCCGACAGGACCAGCGGCCGCACCCGTGGCGCAGGCATGGTCAACGCTGCTCGCCGAGCAAGCGTGTCGCCTCGGAGGCGAAACGTCCGCGAGGAAAGCGGCGGAGACATTCCTGCAAATCCGCGCGCGCGCCGGCGTCGTCGCCCAGGCGGCTGCGGGCCAGGGCTCGGCCCCACAGCGCGCGTTCGAAGCGGTCGCGCAACCTGGTATCGGTTGCCGCGCCGATGTCGGCCCTTTCCCCGGCGTGGCCGCGTAGAACAATGTCGAAATCCCCCAGGGCTTCCCGCCAGCGGCCAACCGCCGCGCGCAACTCTCCCCGCAGAAGGTAGCGCTCGTCGCTGTTGGGCATCTGACCGAGCGACAGCCGATCCAGCTCGGCGAGGGCGTCGCCTTTGCGCCCGATCTGCAAGAGTGCCTCCGCACGCAGCATGGCTGCCTCGGGAGCGAGCCCACCGCTTGGGAAGCGCAGCCGGTAGTCATCGAGCGCTGCCAGAGCGGACACCGGATCGTGCGCCTTGCGCAGCCTTTGCAGCGCAGTCGTCAACAGGGCATGTTCGTCAGCAGGCGGCGCCGCCTGGGAAGCAGGCGACGGCGGCCGCAGCAACGGACTCGCCGACCTACCCGGCTGAGTCGGCAAAGCCGGTCTGATCTCAGGCGGAATACTCTGCTCGCGGGCTAGCACGATTGGAGGATCCTTCATTGCAATTCGCCCGGTCGGAATCGGAGTCTTTGAGGGCAAGGGCTCCGGCGATGGCGGTGCGGGCGGTAGCGGCGACAGAGACGCCGTCTCCCTCCGCGGAGCTGGCGTCTTTTGCACCATGGTGGACGGACCACCCCTTTCAAGATGATGGCGTCGATCCGTTTCCGCAACCCTCTCCCCGTCGGGAAGAGGGCTGGGTGAGGGGACCGCCAGGCCTGCGAGGAGCGAAGGTCCAAGCTTCCTCAGCGCGAGAAGCCCCTCACCCGCCGACGCAGACGTCGGCGGCCTCTCCCCGTCGGGGAGAGGCACGGATGGCGCCGCAGGGGCTGGAAGAGCAGGTGGCTCGATTGACACGAGCGGCTCGTCTGCAGGTGGCGCCGGGATCGCCCGCGCGGGCACGCGGCGGTGGGCGTGGTGGACCACTTGCGATGGCGAGAAAATCTCAACTGGCTGCGGTGGCGCCGGGCGTGGTCGCGAGCGCAGAAGCGGCCCGGCAACCGCGCCGACCACGCCGCCGGCCAGAAAAACCAGCGCACCCACCAGCGCCAGCCGCAGCCCACGACGATTCCACTCTGTCCGCCGGCGCAGGGTGTTTTGAATTCGCCATTTGACGAGCGGCAAAGGCTCGTCGGGCGCCCGTCTGGCGCTCTGGATCAGAAGCGCCACCTTCGTCGGGTCATTTTCCGGCGATAGGTCGGCCAAACGAGTGAGCTCCCGAAACCGTGGCCTCATGGTCATTCTTCCTTGTGGAGGAGGTCAAGAAGCTTGGCCCGTCCCCGGTACAGGCGAACCCACACTGTCGCGAGAGTGATGCCGCTCAGCTCAGCCACTTCTTCACCGGAAAGCCCTTCGATCTCGTAGAGAATGAGAGGCGTCCGGTAGGAATCGGAGAGTTGATCGAGCGCCTGGTAGAGTCGGACGTGGCGTTCGCGTCGTTCGATTTCTTCTTGCGGCGTGGACGGTGTCGGAGTCAGGGCCACAAGGGCGTCCTGGTGGCGGCTAAAGAGCAACCGCCGGATGAACCCGCGGCGCATCCGGTTGCGAACCACGTGGTGGGTTATGCGGAACAACCAGGTCTTCACGCTCGCCTCGCCCCGGTACGAGAACCGCCGGCGCAGGGCGATGACGAAAACGTCGTGCACCAGATCCTCGAGATCCGCGCGCGGCCCAGCCAAGCGCCGGGCCCAACGCTTGACGTCGGAAGCATATTGCTCGTACAGCCCATCAAGGGGCTCTGGCCGACTGCTGGCCATTTCGGAAGAGGGCATCGATTTCACAACATGCAGTCTCATTCTGCTCCGTGATGCTCTTCCTATCGCCCGAGATTCGAAGACCTTACCAATTTCGTGTCGATTGTGCGACACGCGGGGCTAGGGGATCGCGTTAGACATGCTCCCACGTCCCGATTCATCGAAGCCGAGCAGGAGAGGAGGGCCGAGGCCGGGGCCCAAACGGAAACGTGCGAAGGTGGAATGGACCTTCCGCTCCCGGAGTCCGCGCAAGCACGGCACGGGCGTCGTGGCCCCGTCGCCCCCGGTCCCACCCGAGACAGGGTCACTGTGGTGTCAGCTAGGCCTTCCCCAGGCGCCCAAGCAACTCGCTGCCCACCTGGGTGATGTCACCTGCGCCCAGGGTCAGCAAGAGATCGCCGGGGCGCAGGCGGGGCACGAGACTCTCGGCCAAGTTCTTGCGTGCCAGGAAAGCCACGACGCTTTCGGCCGGGAATGTGGCCAGCAGTCGCTCGGCGGTGATGCCTTCGATGGGCGCCTCGCCGGCAGCGTAGATGTCGGTGAGAACAACCTCGTCGGCGCCCTTCAACGCTGGCGCAAAATCCTTGAGCAGATCGCGCGTGCGCGTGAAACGGTGGGGCTGGAAAGCGACGATCAGGCGCCGGCCAAAGAGGCGCGCGGCGGCCAGGGTGGCGGCGATCTCGGTTGGGTGGTGGCCGTAGTCGTCCACCACCAGAACCCCGCCTGCCTCGCCGCGCACGGAAAAGCGCCGGTCCACCCCTGCAAACGATGCCAGCGCCTCGCAATACACAGCAAAAGGCACGTCGAACACGTCGGACACGCACAAGGCAGCCAGCGCATTCTGCGCGTAGTGGATGCCAGGCATGCGCACCCACACCTCGCCGCGGGCCTTGCCACGCACGGCAATCCGCAAGCGCGTGCCTTGCGAGTCAGCAGACAGGATCTCGCCGCGACAGTCACCCGCAGAAAGGCCGTAGGTCACATGGCGCTTCTGCAGATCCGCCGCCAGCCCAGCGGCCACCGGGTTGTCGGCGCACAGAACCACCAGGCCGTAGAAGGGAACCTTGTTGGCAAAATCGAGGAAGGCCGCTCGCAAAGCCGCCTCGGTCCCGTAGTGGTCCATGTGCTCGCGGTCGATGTTGGTGATGACCGCGACCATGGGAATGAGGTGACGAAACGAACCGTCCGACTCGTCCGCCTCGGCCACCAGCACCTCGCCCTGGCCCAGACGCGCATTGGACCCGAATACCTTGGCCTTGCCGCCAATGATCGCGGTCGGGTCGAGGCCAGCTTGGGCGAGAATCGTGGCGACCATGGTGGTGGTGCTGGTCTTGCCGTGCGAGCCGGCCACCGCGACGCCGTCCTTCACGCGCATCAACTCGCCCAGCATTTCGGCGCGCGGAATCACGGGAATGTCGCGCCGGCGCGCCGCCAGCACCTCGGGATTATCGGGCTTGACCGCGCTGGAGATCACCACCACATCGGCGCCTCGCACCTGCTCGGCGCGATGCCCGATCTGGATCTGCCCGCCCAGGGACTGCAACCGGCCTGTAGCCTCGCTGGCGCGCTGATCCGACCCGGACACGTGATAGCCGAGGTTGAGCAGCACCTCGGCGATTCCCGACATGCCGATGCCCCCGATCCCCACGAAGTGTATGGCTACGTCACGCTTCTTGAACATCGGGGGGGCGACCCCGTAGGGGCGACCTGCAGGCCGCCCCTACACGACGCGGGACACGCGTTCCCAGGACGAGGACATGGTGGGCTGGGCCGGCTAATGCCTATGCCGCCCAAGGGACTACTTGCCAGCCGGCTTGGCACCCAGGCCTTCCAGGCTGGGCAGCTCAGACAGATTCGGCTCGACCACGATCTCGATGCGGCGATTCTGCTTCTGACCATCAGGCGTGTCATTGGAAGCCGCCGGGTCGAAGTCCGCATAGCCCGCAGCACCGAGCTGGCTGGGCTTCATGCCGCCCTCGACCAGCAACCTGGTGACCTCGACGGCGCGCTGGGTGGAGAGCTCCCAGTTGGAACGGAACTTGTGGGTCTTGATGGGCACGTTGTCAGTGTGGCCCGCCACCAGGAAGTGGCGGTCAGCCATGCCAGCCAGCACCTTGGCAACATTTCCGATGGCGGCCTTGCCCTCTTGCTTCACCTCGACCTTGCCGGAATCAAAAAGGATGTCATTGGGCAGGACCAACAGCATGCGCCCGTTGCGCACCGTAACCTTGATCTGGCCGGCGTCGACCATCGAGCGCAGCTTCTCGGCCAGGTTCCGGAACATCGCTTCGCGCGCTTCGGATGCCGCCTTTGCCTTCTCCAACTCGGCCAGCTTCTTCTGCAAAGCTTCCTTCTCGTCCTGGGTGCCGGTGCCCCATGCCTTAAATCTGTCAGCCGCCGCGGTTGCTTCCGCCAGCTTCTTGCTCAGGTCATCGTTCTGCGCCTTCAGCTTGGCGTTCGCATCCTGTTGATCCTTCAAATCCTTCTGAGCCTTCAGCTCGAGTTCGGATGGGCCGCAGCCCACGGCAAAGAGCGCACCAATTAGAAACGTTCCTGCGAGTTTGCTTGTATGTCTCACGATGTCCTCCCGTGTCAGAAGGCGCTATCTTACTGCAACTTGGATGT
Organism: Myxococcales bacterium; assembly: GCA_003157775.1. Classification (GTDB taxonomy): domain Bacteria; phylum Myxococcota_A; class Polyangia; order Fen-1088; family Fen-1088; genus Fen-1137. The sequence continues at coordinate 30,480 of PMKP01000255.1, forward strand.
CGACGATAGTGCTATGGGCGGTCTAGAAACATGCGCGGCTGGCCGGCGGTGCTATGGTGCCGGATCGTGAATCGGCAAGCCTTCGCTCAGAAGGAGTACGGTGCCGCGGGCGTTCCGCGCGCGGCGCTGGTTTCGTTCGCGATCTTTGCCCTTTTGGGCGTGGTCTTCGCTGCCGTGTCGACCTACGACTTCGTGGCCCACCTCGACCGTCAAGTGCACGCTATCACTTGCTCCATCGTGCCGGGTCTGGGTCCCCGGGATGCCAGCGGAACCTCGGGCTGTCACGTGGTTCTCATGAGCCCCTATTCTTCGGTCTTTCGCAGCCTGACCTGGGGTGGGATTCCCATCGCGCTGCCCGCGCTGGGCGTGTTCGCATTCCTTTTTTTCCGCGGCGTCGACTTGTCGCTACGTCGAGGCGTCCGTCGTGGGGAGACCAGTTTTCTCATCGTGGCGGCGCTGCTTCCGGTCGCGACCTCCGCCGTCTACCTCTGGATCTCGGAGGTGGAGCTGGGCACGGTGTGTACCGTCTGCGCGGGCATCTACGCTGCCTCGCTAGGTGTGCTGGTCACGGCCATCTGGGCTCACCTGGGGGCATCTCCGACGGCCGCGGGCACAGACTCGAACGCAGGCCAATGGCTGCTCTATTTTCTGGAAGGCTGCGCCCTGGTTCTCATCCCGGTGATGCTGTACATGGTGCAGAAGCCTCCCTATCCCGATGCACTCACCGGCAAGAACGAGCTTCGCCACCCCGAAGATCGATACGGCGTGATGCTCAAGAGCAAGAGCACAGGCAGCGTGCCGGCCATCGAGGTCCTCGATCCCCTCTGCCCGGCGTGCAAGGCGTTTTCCCACCGTCTGGCTGCCAGCGATCTTGGCCGGGATCTCGCCCTGCAGACTGTGCTCTTCCCGCTCGACAAGGACTGCAACTGGATGGTCAACGAATCGCTCCACCCGGGCTCGTGCGCGGTGAGCGAGGCCGTGTTGTGCGCGGGCGAAAAATCGGGGGTCGTGTTGGAGTGGGCCTTTGCCCACCAGCCTGAGCTGCTGGCCGCAGGCGGGCATGGCCAGGCCGAGGTTTACGCTCGGCTCAAGCAGGACTTTCCTGCACTGGCCCCGTGCTTGGCCCAGCCCCTGGTGCGTACCCGGCTCAACCGAAGCCTGCGCTGGGTGGTGTCCAATTCGCTGCCGGTGCTGACGCCGCAACTCTTCGTGCGCAACCACAAGATCCCCGACGAGGACACGGATCTGGGCCTTGATTTCGTGCTGGCCCGAACCCTGGAGAACAGCACGGGCGCGCGCGGGGAGGTGCGGCCATGAGGCTGGACAAGCTCCACTTCCTCCTCGCGCTCGGCACCCTGCTGGCCGTGGCGCTCCCGGCGACGGTCTGGACGCGGGCCTCGGCCACGCGCCTGACCGAGTCACTGAGCAAGGCCTCCGACGTGGCCACCGCCAGCGCAGCCAACGAAGGCTACTGCAGCGGGAACCTCAAGCAGATCCTCCGCCGCGTGCTTACCTCCTGCGGCCTCATCCAGGGCGGCGGATCGCGCGGTTGCCAGCCGCTGCAGGCGCGCCAAGTGGCGGCCATGTCAGGCGGCGACTTCAACTCGCTGTTCGCGCCGCTTGCCGAGCGCGCGGCCATCATCCAGTTCGACCTGGACAAGGCGGACCTTGATCCGCCGGCCATGGAGCTTCTGGAGAAGACCTTCGCCGACCAGCGGGGCGCGTCCTTCTTCCTGGTGGTGTCGCGCGCCTCGCCCGAAGGCTCGGTCGAGCACAATCGCGAGCTGTCCCACCATCGCGGTGACGCCGTGCTGGAGCACATTAAGGGCAAGTTCAACGACCCCGAGCTCGAGCAAGAGGTGGGCCTGCTGTGGCTGGGCGAGGAATTTGCGCAACTTGACCAGGACTTTTGTAAGTGGAGGCGCTCACGCACCGAGGGTGCGTGCACTACCGCTGATCTCAACCGTTCGGCCTTCATCGCATGGATCGATTGCAGACTTTGAGAGGCTTTCTTCTCTTCCTGCTCGTCGCTGGGCTGGCTGCTTGCCCGGCTGCGGAAAAGGCGCCTGCGCCCAACACCCGCTACCAGGCGGTCAAGGCCACACCCACGGCCAAAGCACCGCCGGAGGCATGGTGCGACCTGGAGTTCGCCGCCGGCACAGGAGCCCGCCTGGCACTGCCGCCAGCCACACCGGTACGCAAGCCAGGGGGCGCGTTGCCCACCGGGCGTTGGGTGTGGCTCAACCTGTGGGCCGCCTGGTGCAAGCCCTGCCTGCGCGAAATGCCGATACTTCTCCGCTGGCGCGATCGGCTCAAGCAGGATGGCGTGGCACTCGATCTGTGGTTTCTTTCCCTGGACGAAGATGCGGACGAACTGGCGAAGTTCCTCGCTGCACACCCGGAAGCCGCGCCGGCTCCTTCGCTGCGCGTTTCCAGCCTGGGCGAGTTCAAACGCTGGGCCGAGGCCTTCCTGTTCGATGCCGACGCGCCGATTCCCCTCCACCTGCTGGCTGCGCCCGACGGCAGGGTCCGCTGCATTCACAACGGGTCCATCAACGAAGGCGACTACGCCACGCTGGCGGCGTGGCTGCGCTGACCTGCGGAAGCGCCTTGCATCGGCCGCGCGCGCCGCGGCAGCACGACTTGCAGCGGTTCGCATCGGCCCTTCCCTTCGTGGGCCAATTGCGTGTAGATACTGGAGGTAGTTCCCCGGCGGGCACGGTGACGTCCGGTTCCGCCGCTTCGTCGACAGGAGATCCTCATGATTCACCAGCGTGTTCCTGCAATCTTGTTCGTTTCGCTCGTTTTCTCGGCCTGCGCCGGCACAGGCACCGGCGCGCCGGCATCGGTTGACCCAGGCCGGGTCGAGGCCTCACGCCGCAACCCGTTCCTGGACGTGAACTTCTTCCTCAACCCCGAATATGTCGAGAATGTCGAGGCAACCGCCAAGGCGTTTCCCTCGGAGGCGGCGGCTATTCGCAAAGTCAAGCAGTACCCCACCGGTCTGTGGCTTGACTCGATTGCGCATGTAGCAAATGTTCCCTTGTGGCTCGACGAGGCGAGGAAACAGCAGAAGGCGAGTGGCAAGCCCACGCTGTCGTTGCTCGTGGTCTACGACCTACCGAACCGCGACTGTGCTGCCAACTCGTCGGCAGGAGAGTTGAAGGTTTCGGAGAACGGCGCCGCCCGCTACCGGACTGAGTTCATTGATGTCATCGCGGCCCACTTCAAGAACTACTCCGACCTGCCCATCGTGGTGATTCTGGAACCGGATTCTCTCGGCAACTTGGTCACCAACATGAATATCCCGAACTGCGCCGAAGCGCGTGACGTGTACGTCAACTCGACTGCCTACGCTATCCAGAAGCTTGGCTTGCCCAACGTCAGCATCTACCTTGATGCCGCCCACGCGGGCTGGCTGGGCTGGGACCCGCACCGTGAGAGCGTGATCAAGGTCTATAAGAAGGTGCTCAAGGCTGCCGGCGGCACTGATATGATCCGCGGGTTCGCCACCAACGTGTCGAACTACACTCACCTCTACAACCGGGATGGCGCGGCCCTGGAATCCAGTGATCCTTGTTACAACGAGCTGGTCTATGTGCAGAAGCTGGCGGTGGGGCTCGCCGACCGTGGCGTCCGAAACAAGGGCTTCATCATCGATACCGGGCGCAATGGCAAGGGTGGGATCCGCAAGGTGTGGGGCCACTGGTGCAACATCAAGGGCGCTGGCCTGGGCGAGCGGCCCCGGGCGGCACCGGGACCGTTTCCGTTCATCGATGCCTTCTTCTGGGTCAAGCCGCCGGGAGAATCGGATGGTGTGTCCGACTCGTCACAGCCCCGTTTCGATCCGGAATGTGCGTCCAATGAAAGCCTCCAGGGGGCTCCCCAAGCGGGCGTGTGGTTCCAATCCTACTTCTTGGATCTGGTCAGGAACGCCACACCGCCATTGTAACAACGCGGGCTTGGGACAGATGATGGCAGGCGTCTGGATAGCGGACGCCTGCGGAGAGCACATCGCAGCCTGACGGCCGCAACCAAAGGGCGTTTGCAGTGCAGAGGCATAGTCACTGGGCACGACTCCTGCCAATGTTGGGGCGACCCGCGGTTGCCCCGCGTTCCGCTGCCACGGATGCCAACTGCCGTTGTCAGCTACTCAATGAAGTAGACGTCGTCGACCCAGATCTCGAAATCGTTGGGTGAGGGGGTCGAGCCCACGTAGGTCGCGTTCACCTGGATTGCCATGCCGGTCAGGTGGGCCACATCCAAGTTGGATGTGAACAGGTCTGGGGCGGCATGAAAACCGAGGTTGTACTGATCTTGACGGGTGTCAGCGAAGAAGACGTCAAATCGTTTCCAGTTGGTGTCGATCTGATAGTCCTGATACGCGGGGAAATACTGCGAATCCGCGCCAAACTTGACCAAGTAGGGGCTGCAATTGTACCTCTTGTCGTTAGAGTACACGCAGGAAGTGAAGTTGGGGTCGGTGCCGTCGGGCACGGGGAGGCCAGCGAAGGTGGCTTGCGCATCGGTGTAGACATCTTTGAGACTGACCTGCACCCTTGTGAGCGGAGAGGTCGCCTTGGCCCAAAACGAGATGCCCTTGTACTTTGAAGCGTCGTACGTTCCTTTGACGCCCAAGTCGCAATCCGCCGGGTCAACCGTGATCTTCGGCACAAAGTCCGTCCCCAGCGCCGCTCCCCAGACACCCCAGTCGCTGGCCTTGACGTGGAACGAACCCGGGCCGGAGCACTGAGGATTCCCTGTGGTCGGGTCAATGGGGTACGGTTGACACTTCACCTTGGGCGGATCGAATTGCCCTGCCAGGCTGCCGTCCCCATACACATAGAAGCCGCCCTGGCGGCCGTCGACCGGATTGAGGCCGTTGTCGGTTGTGAAGTCCGCAATCAAGTCGTCCGCGATACTGATGCATTGAAAGACTTCCGCGTCGGGCGGCCCAAGGTCGGCAACTTGCGCAGAGTCAATCGATGCGGCTGAGTCAGCCGGTGTCTCTGGCCGAGAGTCCGTCAGTGCCCCTGGCCCAGAGTCAGTTGGTGTCCCTTGCCCAGGGTAGCTTGGTGCCTTGGCGCAAGCTAACACTGCCATTGGCATGGCCAATCCAAACCGCGCGTATTTTGTTGTCATTCCAGGATCTCTTGCGGCGAAGCGGGGAGCATCAGTATCGCGGACAGGATTCTTGTGGAATGGGTCTAGTGGATGAAGGCGCCAGTCATGATGAGGGCGGTGAGCAAGCCAACCGTCGCATTGTAGTAGGAGTATGGGGTCTTTCCTGCTGCGTCGACCGGCGCCATGCTACCGCGTGTGATGGTATCGAACACGGCCTGGTACGCAGTATTGAGGAAGGCCTGATTGCCACTGGCCATCGCGCCGACCGCAGCCGTACCAATGATTGAGGACGAGTTGGGGGCCGTGCCGCTCACCGGTCCGCCACTTGTCGTGTACATGTCTTGGATGTAGCTAATCCCGTTCGCGGCTGCGGCCGCAAAGAAGGCGGTATTCTTGGTCGTGTAGGTCTTGGCAGCAGCGGTTCCGTTGAAGCAGTAGTCCATACCGATGCGCATCGGGATACGGTGCGAGTCGTATTGGTAGTCACCGTCTGTCGGAGCGCCATTGGTGCCAGGGGTCGTGCAGGAACTGCTGCACCACGCAGGGATGAGGCCGTTGCTTCCGGCAATGGCGCCATTGACGGCGCTAAGTGCTGCGGTGGCGACTCCGTTCCAGTCGTGGGCACTATCCACTGCGGCGAATGCCCTGTACATTGATGGTGCGAAGTACGAAGCGTTGGTGATATTGCCCGATGGGCTGCCGTAGTTGCTGCCGCCCTTGGGAAGCTTGGTGCCACCGCCATCGATATCGCTGGTCCAGACGTCATTGATCATGGTCTTTGCTTGCGACCCGTAGCTTCCGCCGGGCCAGACCTTGTCAGCCATCAAGAGCGCGTAGGCAGCATCTTCGTCCGCGTCGGTGGCCGAGCCACCCGAGGCCGAGCAGCTCCCGCCGCCAGCCGGAATACACCAAGTCATCAGACTGCCGGCCGTAGCGTGGCTCGTCCAATAGCTGTGCAGGCTGTCGAACAAGGTCTGGTCGTTCATGATGGCCGCGATCATCATGCCGTAGGCGATCCCCTCAGAAACAGTGTCGTTTCCGTTCTCGGGACGAATCACCTTGCCGCCGCTGGCGAATGTCTTCTTCCACTGGTTGTAGGCGGGCACCAGGAATTTGGCAGATGCGCTCGGCCCTTGGGGCGCGAGGCAGCTGCCCATGCTGCCAGCGCTGGTCGGGGGGAAGCCCGTTCGCGTCTGCAGGCCCGAATCGTCCGTCGTGAATTGCACGTCGTCGACCCAGATGTCGTAGGTTCCAGGCGTCCCTACAACCGGGAACCCCTTGGCAGAATCACCTGAATAGAACGAGAACTGGATACCCATGACGTGCGCTGGGACGAACGCCGGCGCTTGGCACTTGGGGCCACCAGCAACACAGGCAGCGCCCGAAGTCGTGCTCGGCGCCGGCATCCACCGTGCAACCAAGTACCCGAAGGGAATGGTGATCGTCTGGTAGGTACTCGTGAGTCCGCCCGGTATCCACGGATCGTTCAGTAGGAAACCACGATTGTTGTGAAGGCCGACGGGGACGTCTTGGGCATTGCCCTCCGCGCCGAGGAGCCCGCCCTGGGCCGAGGACATCGTGTCCTGGGTAAGCACCTCGAAGTAGGTCGCGGGCGCAGTGACACTGCCCGTCTTGATCTTGAATTTCACGCCCGTGTACGCAGTAGCGTCGTAGGGGTTGAAGACCTGCCCGGTGGCGTCCTTGGGCAGAAAGCCCGCGCCAACACCGGCGTAGTCCTGGCTTGCTCCCACGAAGCCACTGCCAGTCGAATGGAGGGCGTATTGGTTGCACGAACTGGCGTCCGGGGCGGCCGCAACTGCAATCGGACCGCTGGTGTTCACCGCCGGGGTTTGGTTCTGTCCGCTCTTCAGCGGGCTGCTGGGCGATCCGGGGTAGTACACGTACCACCAGCCCGTCCGTTGAGGCGTGCCCTGTTTGATCATGTCGCCCTTGTCCGACTCGAAGTCGGAGATCACGTTTGGACCAGCGGCACAGGCGGTATTGCCGCCGTTGCTGGTGGTTGCGCCGCCGCTGGCGCTGCCGCCCGAGCC
>PMKP01000097.1 GCA_003157775.1 Myxococcales bacterium
CCCGTCGGTGAACTGGTTACGTACATTCGAGTATGTATGCAACGCGATGGTGGCCGGGTACGCCTCGAAACCCTGTCAACATATCACTGGACGGACCATCGACGCAGCGATTGTCCGCGAGTTCATGTCAGTGCTCGACGAATCTCACATTGATAGCCTGAAACGCGTCGAGGAGACGCGCCATCTCGACCACCAGCAGCTGACCGACCAACTCGGACGGGAGGTCGCCCGCTGTGACTACGAGGCTCGTCTGGCGGAGAAGCAATTCAACAAGGTGGATCCTGACAATCGACTCGTGGCCGGCACTCTGGAGAAACGCTGGGAAGAAAAGCTTGTGCAGCTCCAGGCGGCGCGAGAAAAGCTGGAGGAAGCAACGATCTCCGTACCGAGCCAGCGCGCCCTGCCTCCCGACCTCCGGGCAGCGTTTCTTGACCTCGGCAAGAGCCTTCCCGAACTCTGGCCGCGGCTGAGCAACGCTCGGAGGAAGGAGCTGCTCCGCACCCTCGTAAAACAGATTCATCTCCTCAAGCGCCCGACGGAGGGCGAGGCCGAGGTCAGAATCGTGTGGATAGGTGACCACGTGACAGACCTGGTCGTCGGCGTCCCGACTCTGACCCGCAAAGACAGCGCTAAGGAGAAGGATCTCCTGACGGAGGTCTGTCGACTCGAAGAGAAAGGCCTCAGCGACGGGGCCATCGCATCAGAGCTCAATCGTCGTGGCTTTCGGACTTGCCGACAACTTGAGTACAACTGCCAGACGGTGCAGCAACTCCGACTCCGGCATCGCGTGCTCTCACCCATTGAGAAGGTCCGCCGCGGCGACATCCCGGGCTTCTACAAGGTCCCTGATCTCGCGGAGCTGGTCCCGATCGACCCGACATGGATCTATCGCCTCATCGGCCGCCGAAAGATTCAGATCGAGCAAGATCCCAAATATCATTGCTACCTCTTCGACAAGGAAAGCAGGCCCGTCGAGAAGATTCGCACTCTCTTAAGCGGCGAGGTCGAGCAGATCTCATTCAAGAAAGGGGCATCACGATGGCTGAGCTAAGACCTTCCTCGGCGCCGCCCTCGCGCAAGCCGCGTGTCGCAATGGCATGCGCGCCCTGTGCACGCGCGTTACGCGCCTACTGCACGAACTTGGGATCGCCCGCGCCGACGGCAGCTACGCGCCGACGCTTGCCCGCCTCGCCAAGCTCGATGTCCTGGTGCTCGATGACTTCCTCATCGGGCCGCTCAAAAACCAGGAACGCCGGGACCTGGTCGAGATCTTGGAGGACCGCTATGGCAAGTCGTCCACAGTGGTGACCACCCAGGTCCCGACCAAGAACTGGCACGAGAAGCTCGTCGAGCCTACTATGGCTGATGCCATCTGCGACCGCGTGATCCACAACGCCCATGTCATCGCGTTGCGCGGCCCTTCCCTCCGAGAAAAGAAAGGCATGCTCACCGACCAAATTCAACCAACTGCCTAACCTCAACTCGTCGCTTCGCTCCGATCCGGATCGACCCCGTCGCTTCGCTCCGATGACGCGCCCAGATCCTCCGGAATCAGCGCCCAGATGCTCGCCGGAACAAGCGCCCAGATCCTCCGGAATACGCAGTGAGGTCCTGTCAGGCTCAGTCAAGACGACTTCGGACAAATCACCGACGCCTCGGATTGGTCCCGGGGCGCCGTTCCTGGTATTGTCGGACATTGATCAGGGGGAGAAGCCATGGAGATCCAAGGTGACGTACAATCTCTGGAAGACGCACACGTTCGGTTCGTCAGTCCTCGTGGCACCAGACTGCTCTTTCATCACATAGCCGGTGCAGCCTGAATCGTGGCAACATCCTCGTGAAGAACGAAGACCCTGCGAAGGGAGAATCTATGGACCCGCTGATCGGACCAAAGCGGAGCGTGAAGTTTGCCTATGGAAAGTGGACATGGTTGGCTCTTGGACTGGCTGTTGCTCTTCAGGTCGGTACCGCTCGCGCGGATGTGGTCGTGCGAAACTCGTCAGAAGGGGACGACGATTTCATGGCCCGTGTGCTGGAACATTCATCTGAGCTGGCCCAGAAGGTCGTTCGATCTACTGAGCTCGCCAGTGGCAGGGTCACGCTGATCGGGTTCGCAAACGCCGAGGACAACTCCCTGGTCGGGCACCTCCTGATCGAGACGTCGCCCGGCCGCTACGAGCACGTGAAGTTCCCAAGCTGTGAAGAGGAGGGGGGGCCGCCGGAACTCCTAGCCGTGTTCTTCGCCCGTACCATCAAGGGCGGTGGTCGCGATTTGGCGGTGCTGTGCAGCTGGGAGGCTCGGAGTGCGATCGTAAATGGGATGTCATACAGTGCCCAATTCTACAGGCTCAAAGAGAAAGGAGCACAAATGGCTGTGGAACCCGTGACGGACATGAATGCAAAGTTCCAAACGGGCGATCTGGTCCGTATCAATGAGCATGGCAGGTGGGTTCATGGGACCAAAGCGAAGTTCAAGACAGTGGCCGAGGTCAAGAAGCTACTGAAGAAGATGGGTCTCGGACAGTAGGCGTCAATATAGGCTCCCAAACCCACGATGCGTGAGGGACGACGCTAGATCCGCAGATCCGCCAGAACTGCGCGACAGAGGGCATCCAGCGCGCATTTACGCTTCGCCTCGCGTTGAGGAAAGCTGTCCAGCGACTTGTTTATGGCCCGCGACACCGCCTGATACATCTTGGCGTCGGCAAGTTGATTGAGCCGGTGCTTCTTCCAAAACCATGCCGCCGACAGCGCGGCGTATCGCGGAGTCGCAACCAGCTCGGGGTCTTTGACGACGTCCACGTCTAGATCTTTGGCGAACGCAGCGTAGTTGGCCTTGCCCGTCAACTGGATGAGGCCCCGCCCGCGGTACCTCCAGCCGTCCCCGCTAGCTGTGTCTCCGTTTCCGTTCCTGTTCGCGTAGACCTTGTTGGCGAGAGCCTCTGGATTATTGACGTACGCCTCCGCCTCTTTGTCCGTCTTGATGGCGCCGAAGATCCTGTTTAGTCGATGGGGATCCTTGTAGTTTAGATTTTCTTCGAGATTGTGCAGGCTGCCCGATTCGTGGGCGATATGCCCCAAGAACGCGGCCATCCGCCGTAATGACCGCGTAATTTCGAATCTTCTGCAGGCGGCGTTCAGCGGAAACACCCACGTATTCGCAGCGGCCGCGTGAACATGAGGCATGGCCTGGCGTAACAGGGTTAGTGTTAGTCCACCGGGAAGAGGATGGATCTCCAAAGACTTCCGGAGCGACTCGTCAGATTGCGATCCGGTGCGATGGCCTCCGGCAAGCTGTCGGTGGGGCACCCGGTGGGACACCCCACCCCTTGTCATCGCCGCATGATCGTCGATGTGCCCGGGAACGCCCAAGGGACCAGCTTGTCTCCAGCCCATTCGACGATTCTGCCGGATCCTTTCCATTTTGGCAAGACGGGGCAGGCGTCGTGTGAGGCGTCGTGGCAGGCACTGCACGCCACCCTCCCGCAACCGCACAACCGCGCACAGAAGGACCCTAGCTCCAGAACGGAGCGGGTCCAAGCCCTGGCCGTGCCCGTCGCCGGGATGGTGGCCGCAGAGCCACACCCGCCCCGCGCGAGCGATCTCGCACTCGGATTGGCCCCGGGAGCCCGATTGAGGTATGGTCGGGCCTTCATCGCGGGGAGAAGCCATGCCGATTCCAATCGACGTACAAGTTCGATTCATCAGTCCTCTTGGT
>PMKP01000285.1 GCA_003157775.1 Myxococcales bacterium
CCCACCCCGCGCGCGTTGCGCGCGCCCTCGCCGAATCCGGATCCGGCCGCCGGATCCGGCCACCGGCTTCGCGCGGCGGTCTAGTTCCCCTTGATGACGGTGCCGTGGCTGATGTTGTTGCCGACATTGGGCAGCGTCGTCGCTGTCGTCCAAGTCTTGAAATCTGCCGAACCGTCGCTGGATTTCTCGTGACCGCCCCCACCGGCATCACAGTAAAGGCGCCAGGTTCCGTTGGGAAGACCAATCACGGCGGGCGCTTCCTTGCAGCCGGGCCAGTGGCTTATTCCGTCGTAGGTCCAGGGACCATCCAGGCTGGGTGCGGTCCCATGTTGCACGTACGATCCCTTCGAGAACGAGTGGTACGTGTCGCCAACCTTGACCATGAAGGTATCGATGACCCCGGTCATCCCGATCGGCGTCCCCGCGCCCCACTTGGTCAGGGTGTTGTCTGTCGGCTCGTAGCGATAGGTCGTCGAGCTGTTGATGCTGACTAGGATATGAATGGTCCCGTCGCTGTCCTTGAACCATTCTGGCGCCCAAACATTACTGGTTCCGGCGATGCCGCTAGGCACCTGGGTGACCGTGGTCCAGTCCTTCAGATTGGAGCTTGAAGCAATGGCAAAACTAGTCTGGGAACCGCAGCAGCTAGCAGTCGGCGGCGTGGTGAAGGCCACGTAGAACTTGCCGTCGCTGTGCTTCATGATGCTGGGATCGCGCAGATATCCACTGGGCCCGGTATAGCCGGTATCGTACAGCAACGTGAAATTCAGGGCGTCGTTGGACGTGTAGATGATCAGGTCAGAACTTGGTGCGGAGTCGTTGAAGCATGAGAAGATGTAGGGATAGCTCGGTCCGCTGCTGGTTGAGCCACCGGTGCTGCTTGCTCCACCGGCGCTAGTTGTGCCACCGGAGCGAGGTGTACCGCCTGAGCTCGTCGTGCCGCCCGAGCTAGTTGCACCACCGGTGCTCGTCGCACCACCCGAGCTGATTGCACCACCAGTGCTCGTCGCACCGCCCGAGCTGATTGCACCCCCCGAACTAATTGCGCCACCGGCATTGGTTGTCCCGCCCGAGCGAAATGCGCCACCGGTGCTGGCTGCGCCGCCCGAACTGGTTGCGCCGCCGGAGCTCGTCGCACCGCCAGAGCTAGGGCTTCCGCCAGATGCAGTGGTTCCGCCTGTGGCAAGAGACTTGCCACCTGTCGCCGTCAATCCGCCTGTCGATGTGGTCCCCCCGAGAGCCGGAGTCCCGCCAGACACGGAGGCGCCACCTGTAGCTACACTTCCGCCAGTTGCGACACTTCCCCCCGAATCAACCGAGCCACCCTCGGAAGTGGTGCCGCCGGTCGACGACCCGCCCGCTGTGTTCGAAGAGCAACCCCAGAACAATGGGACGCCTGCCAAGACCGTGACAAGTGCGGGTAATCGCACCGACATGTGTGGATTGCACCCCGAATACCTGCTCGTCATAGAACTCTCCTGCTTGCTTCTCTCACAAAAAGTATGTGCCGCCGGGTCAGGCCACTGGCTCAAGAAAGAATTGGCTCACCGTGACAGCAGATGCCCCGGTTTTCCTTGGCCCCGAGCGGATACCTTCAGCTACTGTACAATGGGTGTGTTTTGGACGCGGCCTCTTTCCTGAGCCGGTTCCAGCCAGGACGGGCACTCCCCTCTTAGAAGACATGCGCAGCGAAACCGACAGCCAGGTCAGACAAGGCGCCAAGATCCTGGTGCTGCCGGCCGCGGATCTTTCGACGATCGATGACGCGGGCCTGGTGCGCGCGGTCCTGCATGGGGATCCCCGCGCGCCCCGCGTCCTGTGGGATCGCCATGCGCGTCTGGTCTACCGCATCCTGCGCCGCTCGCTGGGCCAGCAAAACGAAGTCGAGGATCTGGTGCAGGAGGTCTTCCTAAGCCTGTGGAAGAGACTGCCGACGTTGCGCGAGCCCAAGGCCCTGCCCGCCTTCCTGGTCACCATCACGACCCTCACCTTGCGCCACGAGCTGCGTCGCCGCTGGGTGCGACGCTACATGACCCTCGGCGCAAAGGAAGACATCGGACCCGATCTGCAGGTGGTACATCCCAATCCAGAAGCGCGCCAGGCGGTCTCTCGACTCTACGCCATCCTGGACCGGCTTGGACGCGAGGAACGCATCGCCTTTGTCCTGCGCTACATCGAAGGCATGGAATTGACCGAGGTGGCCACGGCCCTGGAATTGTCTTTGGCCACGGCCAAGCGACGACTGGCGCACGCCCGCACGCGGGTCGACCACCACATCGCCAGAGATCCTGGCCTGGCCGCCTACCTCTCGGGAATCGACGAGGAGTCCCCATGAACAAGCCTAGAGACTCCGACCGCGCGCTTCGCCACCTCTGCGAGCTGGCTCGTGCCGCCTTTACCGAAGACCTATCAGCTAGCGAACAGGCCGGGTGGAGCCGCCTGGAGGCGAAGATGTCGGGACGACCACGCTCGCGACACCCGCTTGCCGTGGGCCTCGGCCTGGCCGCTGCCGCGGCCGCCGTCGTATTGCTGGCCTTGGGGTCGCATCGGACGCCGCCCAGCCTAGGGTTCCGCGTGATCGATGAAGCCGGCGTGCCTCACGCCGCGCCGGATCTCGCGTCTGCCGGCCGCATCGAGTTCTCCGACGGTTCTCAGGTAACTCTGACTGCTGAGGCGCGCGCAAGTGTAACCGCCATCGACGCGCGGGGGGCGCACATCCGGCTCGAGCACGGCCGGCTGTCTGCACACTTCGTGCAACTTCCCAATGCAAGCTGGTCAATAGCGGCCGGGCCATACCAGGTCCAGGTGACAGGGACGGCTTTCGATGTGAGCTGGACACCAGAGGCGCGGGCCCTGGAGCTCTGGCTTCGCCACGGCAGCGTGCTGGTGAAGGGGCCCAACGCCGGCCAGGGAATTGCGGTTGTCGGCGGGCCAGCATCTCTTGGCCAGCGCGGCGAGCGGGCAAATCGTCCTCGATGCCATGGCACCCGCCGTCCCCCCGGCTCAGCCCATCGCCGCCACCGCGCGGACGCCGGTTCCCGATCTCGCGCCGGCACCCTCACCTCCCTCCGAGCGTCCCCCGATGCGCGAGTCGCCGCGTGCGCTGCGCCCGGCCCCTTCGCCGTCAGCACGAGCCCCTGAGCCATCGCTGGCCTGGCCGCAATCGCTTGCCCATGGTGACTTCCAGCGCATTTTGGACGAGGCCGCGCGCCGAGGACTAGATGAGGTCCTATCGGGCGCGACCAGTGCCGACCTTGCCGCCCTCGCCGATGCCGCCCGCTACCGCCGCAGGAACGATCTGGCCCAGCAGGCGCTCCTGGCCCAGCGCCAGCGCTTTCCGCGAAGCCTGGCCGGGCGCGATGCCGCCTTCTTCCTCGGCACCCTCGACGAAACCCGCACCAGCCGCGAAGCCCGGACCAGCGCGCTCGAATGGTACGGGCGCTACCTCACGGAGAATCCCGCCGGGAGCTACGCCGGTCAGGCCATGGGCCGCCGGCTGGCCCTCTTCGAATCTCTACACGACCGGATCGCCGCGCGAGAAACTGCCGCTTCGTACCTGGCCAAGTTTCCGGCCGGCCCCTACGCCACTAAAGCCAGACGGATCGTCGAGTCCAGTCAGTAGTGCCTTTTCCGAAGCCGAAGGGCGACCATGACAAGCCCGAGCAGCGCCACACCGCGGTAGCTCGTCCTCTGGGCTCCGGCGATCCGGCAGGAGCAGCCGCCGGCGCTTGCCTCTGGTGTGCCGGCCGTCGTGCCGCCGGTTGCACCGCCTCCCTGAGTTCCGCCTGTGGCTGCACTGCCCCCGGTTTCGCCCGGGCCAGTACTGGATACGCCGCCGCCTGCAGCGAATCCGCCATTTCCAATTGTTCCGCCACTCGCCACACTGCCGCCAGTTCCCACACTGCCCCCGGTTTGCATGGCACCCCCAGTGCCAACCATGCCACCCGTTCCACTGCCGCCAGTCCTCCCGCCGGTCGCGACTGCGCCACCGGTTCCCGGTGCTCCACCAGCCGCCACACTGCCGCCGGTTCCAGGTGCTCCGCCGCTTGCTGGGGCACCGCCGGCCCCAGTGGCGCCTCCGGTTCCGGTCCTACCTCCAGTTCCCGTGGCGCCGCCGCTTGCTGTGCCACCGCCGGTTCCGGTCCCTCCACCCTTTCCCGCGGCACCGCCCGTTCCCGTGGCACC
>PMKP01000006.1 GCA_003157775.1 Myxococcales bacterium
ACCACCTTGAACGTCGTGCTGGACTCGGCGTTGGCCACCCTTCCGGGCACCTGGCCTTCTGCTTCCTTGAGGGCCGCCTTCAAGATTGCAGTCGGAGGGTGCACGTGAGCCCACTTGAGTGCCTCTGCCGCACGTCCCAGTTCGGCAAGGCGCTCCAGTTCCGGCAGAGGCGCGACCCCCTTGGCCCATTTTCTGATGTATCGACAGCGGTCGGTCTGGCGTGTTCTGGAGTCGATCTGCAAGATCCAGGCGAGATGCTCGTTGTCGGCCTCTGAATTGTCGGGGTCGGAGGCTGCTGGGGTGGAATCCCCTTGGAACCGGACGTCGTTGGCCCCTCCCGCCTGGTGAGCATGGGCGTCTCCACGGTTGGTGTCGCGCTCAACGTAGGGATCTTGCCCCAGCGGGACATATTCGGCGTCGATGATCTCCGGCTCGTGGTCTGGAACGGCCTTGAGCAAAGGGAGATCACTGGCGCTAGGATGACGCTCGTTTTTGAGGGTTCGGAGATTGGATTGATTCGACATGCTCGTCCTCGATTTCTGATCAAGGACGATTTCAAAAGGACCTGTCGGTGTCCAACCGTAGCTTGCGGGCTATCTATTCATCGTCCGGCGCAGCGGCAACCTCGTCAAAATCGAAGTGCGTTTTGCAGTGAGACGTGCCACAGGACATAGGATTGCTCTCTTGGTCGTACACAGCAAAGAAGACCGGACAGCGTTGGCGCTGGGCGTTCTGTCGACGAACAGATTCCCAGCGCCCTCGATGGCAACGCCGAACCCACTGATCTCTTTCGTCAAGAATGAAGTGCAGATGGCTGCAGCTGTGCTGGAGCAGCGTCATAGGCCATGGTCGACGCCGCTGCCACTCCCAGTCCAGGCATACCTCGTGGTGGTAGACGACGTGCTCGCGGCCAGTTTTCGCTATGGGACCTTCCGGCGGGAAGCGTTGTATTCTGATCTCGTACCCAGGACGACTGTGCTGTTCGATGAGAGAAATGTCGTTAGGGTCGAGTTGGTCGCGGGGATTGTCGAGGCTGGTGATGTCGGTGCTTGTGATACGCCTCAAGGCAGCCACGACAGCTTGGGCATCCGGCAGCCTGAGGTCGGCAACATAGTCCTCGGCAGAAGCAGGCTGATCGAGAAAGATGGCGAGCGGGATGCGGTCCCGGAATGAAGGACGGTTCAGGGTGGCTGCGTAGGTGTCGGAGCCTGGAGCCAGCCTGGCGAGAGCCTTTTCATCCCGCGCCTGTTCACTCACCGTAGGCTGCCATGGGTTCCATACCTTCTTGTAGATGGCATCCTGGTCGATGTGCGAAGGGTCGCCTGTGTTGAGAAGCAGAACGAGCGGGCGAGTCAGGATGCAGCGAATGTTTTTGTCGTTTCCGCAGACTTCCAGCGCGTAGTCGGGGACCTCGAATTCCAATGCTGTCTTGATCTTCTCAGGCCCGAGCCCGAATGCGGCCGCCTTGAGGATATAGTGAAGTCTTCGGAAGGCAGAGGGCAAGTAGATAGTCCTGCTGCCTCGGTCTTGCGACGAACTGTCCTTGGAAGGCCGTCCAAGGCCAGGCGTCCGGATGCAGCTTGGATGGCGCCCGATCTCGCCGAATAGACCGTTCTTGTTCCACCTCGGGTCGAATTTGCCATCTAGGCCCTGCAGGAGAGGCACGGTCATGTCGTTCTCGTACTGCAGGATGTAGTCGTCGATGAGTTCCTTCTCGCTTCCGTATTCGCCGGGGCCGGTGTCGGCGCTCATTCACCCATCTGACCACGTGCAGACGGCGGAGCAAGCAAGATCAGCCGCGTCAGGAGACTTAGAAAGCCCGCAGACCGTGGTCTCGGCAAACAGGCGGAGAGCGACAAGGATGGGCGCGTGAGGCCACGAAGCAAGAAGGACATCGACGACATGAGCAAGCACAGAAAAAGACACGATGACGGTCCAAAGATCGAGATGATTGTTGACCGCCAGTTCGAAGGACTGCGGAGATGGATGGTCATGGTCAGCGACCTATGCGCCACATACGACTACCCGATACCTGGGCGTGTGAGGGCCTTCCTTACCTGGTACGATCATCAGTTCAGCGAGGCTGGGCCGGTGGCCAAGGTGGCCGGCGGCAACGCCTCGGAGGACCAGCCATGAGGCCAAAGCTCGTGGCTGTTCCAACCGTGCGCACGCCCATGGCCATGCCACTCCCATCTTCTTCCTTTGGTCTGACCCATTCCCTTGTAGTTGACTCCGGTTTTCCAGCGGCGCAGGGGACCAGCCCAGACGGGCTGAGGTTGCGCCGCCGGTCCGGCTTGCCCAACGGGGTGAGTCGTGGCTGGACGATCTGGTAGCCAGAGCCTCGTCGGGTCCAGCAGGACGACCGTTGTGCCTGCGCTAGCAGTGGCCAGCCAGCTTGGCGTTGTCGTTGGTGATGACGGAGACCGGATGGAGAGGCTTGCCGGCGATGTTCTCACCGCACGTGAGGTGGCGCTCCTTCTGCGCGTCAACATCAAGACCGTCTACGAGAGCGCCAAGACCGGCACCATCCCCTGTGTTCGGCTAGGACGACATTTCCGTTTCTCCCGGCGAGCGATCATGGCACGCTTGGAGCAATGCAAGTCTGCGCCGCGCTGGGAAGGACATTAGCGATGCCAGCACG
>PMKP01000019.1:0-3693 GCA_003157775.1 Myxococcales bacterium
CGGATGGCAATTGCTGTCTACAGGGTACCTTCTGACCAAAGGTCCGCAACGATTTTTGATCACCTCCACCGCCCTCTCGCAGGGGCCTTCCGTCGGCTCCTCGCCGAGCTGGCGCTCAGCAGTGCCAGTCCGGGTCATGCGTCCATTCACCTCGTCTTGCGCTGCCTCCCGGCGTCGGTTGCGAGTGGTCTGGGGATCATTGTCCTCGAAGGTGCTGACAGCAGACCTGTACGACTCGTATCTGCTACGCATGTATTCCACCAATTCGGTAGCCCCCGGGACCGTCTTGCCTGTCTTCTTGTCGGTCCCGTTGATCGCGATTTGGACGCCCCGTAGTGGCTCGAAAAGATCCGCTAGGGATGAAAGCTTTGTCTCGGCGATGGGCCACTTCTTCGCCTTGATAGCGGCATCGGTTTCGTCGAGGGCTGCTGTGACGCTTTCCAGCTCGGTTGTTAGGATGCGAGTCAGCGCTTCCTTCACGGCATTTGCCATCGCGGGACCGCCGGCTGTTTCCTCGTTGCTGGGGCCAGCCACAGTTACCGGCGAAGTCACTGTTCTGTGGGCGCCGTATTTCGGCCAGGCCACGAACAGAACCAAAACAGTCGCCCACCCGAACGCTACTTGCTTCGCTCTGTCGCTGTATCCCTTCCGCAGCGTGAACCACGCGAAGGCCCATGGCATGAAGAAGATCGCGGCGCCGAGAGGTAGCCCCACACGGCGGTTGTGAGGCGAAGGCGCTTGCTGAGCCATAATTGGATAGCATCGGCGTGTGGCCGGCGTCGGTCAAGCTGCGCGTCGGCTCAGTACGCCAATCGTAAGTCATGTCGATGAGTCTGCAGAACGCCTTGCCGTTCAGACTGCAAGCCCGCCGCCGAGTCTGCGCGTCGATTCGACACGATGTCCCTGCGGCGGGATTGCCAACTGCAACGGCATTATGGGCAGCACGAGGCGATCTCCTACAGTGCGACCATGACGTCGGCCGCTGCATGGTGGAGTATGTCCCTCGCCACATCGTTGTGGTAGCGCGCCAGCCAAGCGTACTTGGGCCGGCGCGTGTCCAATGGTCCTAGCCGGGCGAGTTCTCGCTCAATCAGAACCTTGCGAGGAAGCATATAGCTGCGTGCAGTCCGTTCGCGATATGGTGACAGGTCCGTGTGGACTTCGCGCGGAAAATTGCGCAGATAATCCACAAAGTATAGTCCGTCGTCGGATGCACGCGTGAGCAGTACTTGATCCTTGGCGTACACGCCACGGCCACTGTGTCCTTCGGTCGAGAAGCGATTAGTCACGTCCGGGTGCAAAACGATCCGGGGATACAGCGCATGCTTGTTTTCGAGCGTATACGCGTCCACGACGGCAGGACCGAACACGCCGTCAGCGCCGATGTGGGCAGGGCCAACTGCAATACCCCCACGCAGAAGAATTCCTTGTGCCGCAAGTTCCCCCTGAAGATAGGTGAGGTCCTCGATTTCTTCGAGAATGTCGAGGGACGATACCCCTTCGTCTTCCTCCCGAGGTGGCGTGCATCGGAGTACGCAGTCGGAGAATTGGATCGCGGTTCCTCGCTGTGACGCTCGTCGGCCGTCCAGGTCTTCAGTCCCGTACAGGCGAAAACTGGATGCCACTCGAAGAACTTCATCGCCGGAAGGGTCGGACCTAACCAGCTCGGTAAAGCCCAAAACATCGATGAATGTGACAACCGAATTGATGTACGCCATTGTTGTGCTCCCCAGGTCTCGCACTCGCCGTTCTCGCCACTTCGAGTGCCTCGAAGACATCGAAGAGTTCCTGATCAAGACCATATAACTCAGAACGGGTAAGCCACCGGCTCTGCCGGTGGACTCCCTAAGGCTCTGCCGTCCCGGCGTGGAATGGGCTACGGTCCCTTCCGTGGACTTGGCCGTCCACGGAAGGGAGATCGTCGCGCGAGAGAGGCAAGGCCATCTCACACCTGAAATCGTACCGCAGCACCTGGCATCTGGTGTCGATGCGCCGGAAAACAGGCGGGTCATCTTTCGGCAGGACGCGAGTAGGTCGGCGGCTGCGTTCAGACTTCGAGCCCGGAGGGGCAGGGGGCTTCAGCCCCCTTCATTTCCGCCTGGCCCCCTCGGGGGGCCTTCATCAAACCACCCGCTCTGCGGGTGGTAGCTGATTTTTGGGGATTTGCTTTGCAAGTGCCCTCCGTGCGTCTAACGATTTGCCGTTCAGCAGCAGGGGCGCCGCCGAGCCGGCGCCGCGATTCTACACGATTTCACTGCGGCGACACTGACTGTTGCAACGGCCTTATGGGTAGCAACCGCCTTCATGGCTCACGGGTCCGTCTTTGTCGAGGCATTCACCGCCGCGCCACACCTTCTCGCATTTTTGATCTCTTCTTCAAACGGTGCAAAGTCTCTCTGAATTGTTTCCTCCAATTTGGGGCGAGAGTCCTGACACCTCGATATCACTGCGCGAAGGGCTCGTGACGGGGTGTCACAATGTGCGAGGCTACAGGCCGATGCAGCGACGACCCACGGAGTGGCGAAGCGGGCCTCAAGATCGTCAGAGGCTGTGCCGAGAGCTTTCAGGACCTCAAACGATGGCTTTTGTCGGCCGTTCAATTGAACTCCCCACTCGGCGTTGTGTTTAACGTAGTTGGAAATCTGCCAGACGTTATTGAACTCGTCAGAGAAGAGGCCAGGCGGCTCTATAGGCGCTTGCTGGCCCAGGTCGGACTGTCCCTCGGTGTAGACGCGTTTGACAGCGACTTTAATTGCGTTCAATAGCGTCTGAAGTGTGACGAAGAAAGCCGCCGCACAGTCTTCGATATCGTAAAGGATCTCGACGGTTTCAAAGTACCGGTCTACATCCTCCTTCCGGCCAAAGAACGACGACACTTTCTCGATTGTGTCAAAGAGCTTCGGATCGAACCCACCAGCTTCGTGGAGTTTGCCCTCAAGGGACTCAACCCGCTGGAAGAACCAGTTCCACGTTTGGGTACGATACAGACGACCAAATTCGCGCTGGAGGCGATCGAACGCGCTATCAGTGGAACAGTACTCACCCGAGACGAGCTGCCCGAAGGTCTTCTTGAGGATCATGGATCTCCTTGTCTGCCCAAACTAATAGGGTTTGCTGGAAGACAGGATCGCACGAGACGCGCTGGTGGTCCATCGGGAGCCTGGGTCCAGGAGCCGGTGAAGGCCGTCTTTCCAGCAAGCCCTATTAGTTGTGCTCACGTCGCGGTGGCCGAAGCTCAACACGCTGGAACGCAGTTCAGCCGTGGTCATGGCGCCCACTTATTCGCTGTCTGGCGTAGGTTCGGATCAGCGTGCGACTTGAAGATTCGTTCCCGCTGCCGGTGCACGCTCGCCAATGACGCGTATCTCCTCGATCAGCTCCAGCGCCCGGTGCAGATCGGCGTTCCGGACTGCATTTCCCGCGAGAATCGCGAGTTTTGCTACTTTGCTACCGTCTCGCTTCGTGAAGCGTTTCTTGGGTTGCGGCCAGCGCCGAGGAGTGGTGCCTGTGACATATTCANNACCACCCGCACCATCCAGGGCAGGTTGCTCCTCAAACCCTCGCCCGAGCTGACCGAGATCATTCTTGGCGTCATCGGCAAAGCCCAAGGCCTCTACAGCATGGCCATCCACGCCTTCGTGCTCGTCTCGACCCATGCCCATTTTCTCCTGTCGCCGTCCAGCGCCGGCCAGC
>PMKP01000019.1:3793-3975 GCA_003157775.1 Myxococcales bacterium
TCGCAGTTCGCCACCACCTTCGACGTCAAGCTCACGCCCCTGCCTTGCCTCCTGCACCTGACCGCAGACCAGCGCCAGGCCGAATGCCGCCGAATCGTCAAAGAGATCCAGGCTGCGGCCGAGGCCGAAAACAAAGCCAAAGGTCGAGAGCCCATGGGCGTCACTGCCATCCTGGCCCAGGA
>PMKP01000019.1:4003-7864 GCA_003157775.1 Myxococcales bacterium
GCGCCCGTGCACGCGAGTTGGCGGGGATGTTTCCCCTGTGGGCCTTCCCACCAGCCCTACCATTCAACGCCCCGGCCTGACCTGGATCGGCCACCACCGCGCTGACGAGCCCACCGACCAAGCGGTTAAGGGCAAGCCGTGCCTCCCGTCGGCCGTCAACGCAAGCCCCACACTTCCCCGGCCCAGATCTCCGTCCTGCCCAGCCCAACGAGCACCGTCTTCACCCGCCGTTGCCATCCTCTGGCCTTCACTTCCGTCAGCCCCATCTTCGATCAACGGCGATCCCGGGACCCGCCCGCCGACGTTCCAGCAAGACTCCAGGAAAACTCAGGCACCACACCCCAGGGCTCGGCCAAGGCGCAGGTGAAGGAACGAGCCAACCGTTTGCTCGCCCGCAGCACCAGCCACTGGCAGCGAATTCCTCAACCTAGGTTTGGACCAGTTCCCGGGGGCGGATCACCTGTTCTTCAGGACCGGCGTTCTCAACGGATGGCACGCTGCAGATTACGGGGCAAGGGGTACTCCGCGCATCTGTTAACGATGAGTCTCGAAATTGACTTATTCGCTTCCGGTCGCTCGTCGATGAGCAGTACCGCGCTCAGGTGACGTTGAACATAGGCTTTCGTTCGATTGGTCTTTGGCACGATATCGAGGGACGTGGATCCAAAGATGGGCTTTGCTGCGCGAACTGCCTTGTAGCCTCTCAGCGCCCAATCTAGTAGCTGTGACATGTCGCCAATCTCAAGCCCCATCCCGCCTGTTCTGACCTGGACCATCAGAAACGGTCGCGCTTGACTGATCTGATGGCACTGACTCCAGAAGAGGCCCTGTCGCCTCTGGATCTCGCCCGCAACGGAAGAGAACGAACTCTGCAGGCGACGCCTCCTCAGGGTACCTCGCAAACGGAACCCTGGGGTGTTCCAAATCACAACATCCTTCCCTTTTGACATCTCGGAAATCGCAGCCAGGGCAGCATTGGTAATCGCCGCCTCATTGCTTCGGACGAAGGCTACGTCTGGCGCGCCCGTCAAGTGCGGTGCGAATTTGCAGCTTTCGGATCCCTGCCGGCGAGCTTCGGACTCCACTTGCTGAGTAATCCGGTCAAGATATCCACTGACATGGGCCTGCATGCTCTTGACGTCGAACAGAACCCGTTTGCCTCGAACGAGGCCGATCGAGCCGTCGACCTGGCACAGCTTGCCACTTACGCTTTCACCACTAGCGAGGGCGATGCCAACCTCTCGGAGTACGCCTCTGCGCTGAAACCAGCTAAAGGCGTACACTTCTGCCAGTCCCGAAAAGAACTTCTGTTGATCGCCCTTGAGAAGTCCCCACGTTCCGGCTCTGGCCAGATCGACACCAGCGAGCCGGAGAGCACTCAGGCGATTTTCCAATTCACCCAACAGTCGATCCCCGATACCTGCGAAGGGAGTTGAAAGCAGGGTGGCCAAGAACGAGCCTGGCGGGGCTTTCAGGTCTTCCGCAAGAGGAAACACTTGTCGCCAGAGTAACGCCTCCCCAAGTGGTCCGCAAGCCACTCCTGCGGCCAGCCCTGCAGCAGCCATTGATCCCTGCTGTAACCGCACCGTCCACCGACGGCTCTTCAGCAAGGTTCAAATCCGACGATAGGACAGCAGATAGGGTGTGCAAGGAACAATAGCACACGGCACCGCCTGGCATCGAGCCGGCAACGGACGGTGGAAGACTGACTCAGGCGCCCTAGCCGCAGGCGCCTTCATCTGGCATGACGATGCGAGCCCGCACGCCCACTTGCTCAAGGAGATACAGCAGGCCGCCGCCGTCGACCAGCTCGATGGGCTTGTCCTTGGCAAACTCGTGAGCGTCGGGGCCATAGCCACTCGTCGCGACCAAGATGCCTTTGTTGGCACCTTCGTTCATCATGGTTCCATAGAGGTCCCGCACGGCCGAGACGCCCACCGTGTTCCGGTATCGTTTCGCCTGAATCACGACCTTGCCACCCACGATAGGCCTGGTATCGAAGGCCACCGCATCGACTCCTCCATCCCGCGATGCCCTGGTGAGCTTCGTGTCGAGCCCCATCTTCGAGAAGAGGTTACTCACCAGATTCTCGAATTCGGATGGGTTGAGGGCCATGAGGTTGGGTCGCGCCTCAAGCCC
This sequence comes from Myxococcales bacterium, assembly GCA_003157775.1. Lineage (GTDB taxonomy): Bacteria > Myxococcota_A > Polyangia > Fen-1088 > Fen-1088 > Fen-1137. The sequence continues at coordinate 6,143 of PMKP01000019.1, forward strand.
CGTGAGCAAGTCAGCCTGGTCGATGAAACGCTTATCCACCATGTCGAATTCGACGATAGGTTTCACGGCCTGTGCCTCATCGGCTCGGGATGAAACCTGCGCTCCGAGATTGCGGAGGCACACGCTCTTGTCGACTCGGGCGAGGTCGATTGCGAGAAAGTGTTCCTTGGTCGCGCGCACCGAAACTAAGCATGGACGAATGTCCCTGCCGGTGGCCGGATCCACCGTCTCAATCATGCCGTTGAACGTAACGACCTTGATAACGTCCCCCTGATCCGCTTCCAAGACCTCATGGATGGTCCTCAACGCGATCGCAGCCACAACGTCCTGATAGCGCTCTCGGATTTCGGACTGCTTGCGGGGCTTCTCTTCTATCGCGTCCTTGGACTTGTTGTATCTGTACTCGGCCACTGACGGAACGACGTCGACGGTGGGCAGAACATATTCAACCACCAGCTCGTGAGAAGGGGGCGCGAGGGCGAGACGAAACTGCTGGGGAAACGCATCGGGATACTCAGAACGCTCAAGAACCATTGTGTTGTACGTGACAACCGCCGACGGGTCGGCCTCGCGATATGCCTGTTCGAGTTCGTCGACCTCGCGGTTTCGCTGCTGCGCCTTGCTTAAGAACGAGCTGCGCTTCTGTTCGTATTCACCCTGGGCGGCCTGCAGCCGCCCTGCCCTCTCCTGAAGATCCGAAGCGTGCGCCTCCATGGCCGCTTGGTATCGCTGGTCTGCTTCTCGTATCTCCCGATCGTATCGTCGGCGAATGAAGGAGAAGAGCCGTCCGAACCAGCTCGGTGCTCGAACAGCGGCAAGGAATTTTCCACGCTCGGGCGTGTCGGGAGGGTCGGCCAGATCCGCAGGCACCACGAACGCCGGGAAGTTCTCCACAACTTTCAGGGACGCAAATGGAATCGTATCGTCTATGCGAAGCGTGTGCTGTAGCAACGACGAAAGGGACTCCAGCGTATTCTCGACGTCCTCGTTCTGGGTGGCTGCTTCCTCCGTCCGCGCTTCGAGGTATTGCTTCTTGGCCTCACGCTCGCGCCGGACGTCCTCGCGGGCCTGTTCCCGGAATTCCCTAATCGCCTCGCGCTCTCTCCGGCGCTGGTCAGCAATTGCAGCTCTTTCAATCCTCGCCGCTTGCCGGGCGCCCCGCGCCGACTCTCGGGCCATGGCGTTGATGAATCCTGCAAATCCGCTACGCCGAGACATGGGTTTGCCTGTCCTTCATTATAGCCCATTTCCAGAACCTGGAAACGGACCATAGGTAAATCCGTCGGGGGTTTGAGCGTCCGGGACCCCCTCCCGACCCGCGCCTGCACGACGTGGAAAGCGTGCGCGCCGCCCGCCGGGGCGGGTTTCGCCGCGGTTTCTTGGTCCTGACTAGGGACTCTCGACCACGCGAGACAGTCTACTCGTTCACGCCCGAGTCGGCGTCCCATCAGTTCAGGTACTCTGCGCCGTCGCCCGGTTCAGACGGTTCAGACGGGGGAGGTCTTGCCGGATATGGGTTGGGCGCCTCTGTGGGCAGGCCCATGGCGGTCAGGATCTTCTTGATCGTGTCGTCGGTCTTGATCAGTGCGATGAGGCGAAGATGACTCTTGCAGCGAAAGTTGTCGGCAAGCGACGGCCGGTTGTTGCTTCGGCTCCTGGCGCTTCGCTCCTGGGCCGGCGAAGCTAAGCGTCCGCTCCCCCCTACCCCGCTGCGCGCGCCGC
>PMKP01000386.1 GCA_003157775.1 Myxococcales bacterium
GACCAATGGGGAGACGTCCTCTATATTCGTGACCAACGCAAGCGCAACCGGCCCGTGGACCACGGCCGATCTCACAAATCCGGATGGCACAACCATCATCAGCTACATACAGAGCAAGTATGCCGCGACCATAGCACCATAGGACAGCCCGCTTCTCGCCATCCCGCACTTGTTCTTCTCCTGGCCGGCAACGCCTGTTCCGTAGGCTAGCCAGCCCCATACCCGGCGTTTCTAACTCGCGCTTGCATGAGTGCCGACCACAGCTCTTCCCCGACCTACACTGAAATTCGGATCGAGCCGGCGCGTCGCGAGGACCCNNAATTTCAATCAGTAGTGCTAGGGACGAGGCAAGTCAACGCAGGGCGAACTCCTTCGGCAATTTCGTGACGGTTGCAGTTGCGACGCCAAGAATCCAGAATGTCTTGTTGCGCAGCCGGGCTTGAAATCGACCAGAAGTCGACCGACAATCGCTACTCTTGCTGCTTCGATATCCCCCAATGCCCCTGGGCACGAAAAAGGGAATGACTTTGCTGCCGATCCCTGCGCCAACCTACATGCCCGAATATCGCACCTCTGCGAAGATCGCGCTTGAGACGGCTCTGTCGAGTGCGCCGGCTTACCGTACCTGGCGCCGCTATGATCGTGGCCCGTCTGCTGACATCTTCGAGCGGTACCAGGCGATGCCCGTCCTCACCAAGGCTGATCTGCGCGAACACCAGCCTGCGGGATTCGTTCCCGAAGGGCGGGATCTCGCCTCGGCTCTCGCCAGAGGTGAGGTCGAACTGGTGAAGACCAGCGGCTCAACCTCCGACGCCGTCACCAATGTCTGGTGTCAGGGGTGGTGGGACGCGTCCGAGAGTTCCTCGTGGAAATTGCATGCGGCCACGGCAGCGGCGCGATTGGGTGATCACCGTGAGGCGATCCTTTCAAGCCCACGGTGCGTGGGGTTTGCAAGCGATGTCGGATATCTGAGCATGGAGCAGCGCACGCTCTGGCACTATCTCTTTCTGAACGAAAAGGCCGATCCGGCCGAATGGAGCGCGACACTTTGCGATCGGATGATCGAGGAGCTGGGCCGGTTCGAGCCAGCGGTGATCGAGGCCAACCCTTCGTTCTTGAGCGTGCTCTGCCGCCACGCGATCAAGCGTGAGCGTCAAGTATTTCAGCCTGCAGTCGTGACCTTGACCTATGAGAACCCGTCGCTCATTCACTTGCGGCATATTCGCAGTGTCTTTCACTGCCCGGTGATCGGTTCCTACGGTGCAACCGAGAGCGGGTACGTGTTCATGCAGTGCGAAGCTGGCCGACTTCATCAGAATGTCGAGCAGTGCCACGTAGATTTTCAACCGCTTGCTCCCCGCCACGGTGGGCCAATGCTCGGACGGATTCTGGTCACCACGTTTCACAACCCCTGGCGGTCGCTGATCCGTTTTGACATGGGGGATTTGGTGCGCTTGGCAGCCGAGCCTTGCCCGTGCGGCCGTCACCAGGGGCTAACTCTGGTTGGAATCGAGGGAAGGATCGCGAATGCAACGCTTTCGAGTGCGGGCAGGCTTGTCACCCAGCGCGAGGCCGATGCGGCGATCGCCGAGGTCGATGGCATCGATCAGTACGAGCTGGTGCAAACCGGCGCCGCCACGCTCTCGCTACGCTACGCGAGCGATACCGGCGATCCGGCAGCGATCGAGATCGAATTGCGCGCGTCGTTGCAGCGATGTTATGGCTCTTCCGTGAAGATCATTCCCGGGCATGTTCAGGCGCTGTCTCCAGTTCGGGGCGTCAAGTATCGACTGACCCGAGCCGAATTCGAGATCGATGTGCATGATCTTCTCGCGGGCAGTCCATGAGCAGACAGAAACCAATATTTCTTGTTGCCGGTGATCCCAGCAACCGGCGCCCCCGGTCCGATCCACTGCTGCGAGCGGTGTTTGGCGATTGCGGAGTCTCTTCTCCTTCAATTGCGTACATCGGCGCTGCGAGCAACGATGACCGAGGCTTCTTTGGCTGGGTGAGCGACTACTTCACCAAGTCCGGATCCGGGGAAGTGATGCTCGCGCCGACGTGTCGGCGATTCGAGCGCCGCTCCTTCGAGAAGACTTGCGAAGCCGCGGACGCGGTTTTCATCAGCGGTGGCGACGTTGAAGAAGGGATGAAGGTTGTTGCCAGGCACGGCCTCGCTCCTTTCTTGAGCGAACTGTATCGTGGCGGCAAGCCTTTCTTCGGAGTCTCGGCAGGCACCATCATGCTGGCCCGTGCCTGGGTGCGCTGGGAAGATGAGGACGACTCGGTTGGCGGCCTGTTCCCGTGCCTCCGACTTGCCGACATTCTGTGCGACACGCACGGCGAAAAGGAGAACTGGGGGGAACTCAAGGCTCTATTGCAGCTTTCGCCCGACTCGAGCGTCGGCTACGGCATCCGGGCGGGGTCGGCGATTCGCGTCGATCCTGACGGCAAGGTCGAGCCGATAGGGAAGATTGATACATTTGTCAAGCAGGGCAATGCAGTGTGCAGAGCCAAACCGGCTAAGCGATCCCATGGTGTGCGGAGCCCATAATCATGAAAGCAACTACTGCAATGCCGCCTCTGAATCGGCGGCTTGCTCGATCTCTTGGCGGAGCGAGGAGGATGCGAGGATGTCCGACGGGCCAACCCCACCCTGGATGGCGGCGATTTGGGTGAGCGTCCAGCGCACGGTCCATTCCACTACCAGAGCAACGGAATCGCGACACCCCGGCTGACATCCAGACGATATGCAGCGGCATCCACGGGACGTTCGTCGCCCCCTGAGCCAAGCCCTGTCTTCTCCCCGACACCTGCCCATGCTCCGCAGGTGAACAGCCTTTGCTCAGGCAAGGGCTGTCCGAGATGGCCGCAGGTTGGCCAATTGCTGACGCAGGGCGAGGTTCTCGATCGACAGGGCGGCGCGGGTGGGGAGGGCAGAACGCGGTGTATTCTCCCGGCGCACCAGTTTGTCAATTAGGCTATTCCGCTACCGAGGCCGACAACCTTCGTGCTAGGTTCGAACACGGTTGCGCTGCGGCCTCGAATGAAGCACTTTCGGCTCTCCACCTTCGTTGCCTTGGCCCTTTTCTTGATCGCGTTCGGCCCAGCCGTTCTGCAGAGGCGGGAAGTTTCGCGGGTCCTGCACTGGCTCGAAGGGCTTGGCGTTGTGGCGGATTCCAGCGCGCAACTGGCAGCTTCGTGCGGTGCCGGCATCCCGGGGACCCCGGATCCTGCGCTTGTGGTGCGCGTCGAGGAGCCGAGCGGTCTGGTGGCGAGCTGGCAGACCGTGGGCGGTTGTGGCGCTGGTTCGGGCGGAGGCTCCAGCGTGGGCCTCAAGTGGATCGGCCGCAATGTGACCGGGGGTCTGTTCAACGTGCAAGAACAGGTGACCTATACGAAGCTCGGCGAGCCCGGCTACCCTGAGTACAATCTCTTCTTCAACACTCTGATTTCGGCCGACATCGGCCAGAAGTGGAGCGTCGGAGTCAACCTGCCACTCGTATACAAATACCTCGTGGATCCGAAGAAAGTTGGCGGAACTGGGGTGGCTGCCGTTGACTACAGCAATAGCGGCCTTGGCGACATCAGCATTCTCGCAACGCGCAAACTGGGGCGAATCAACTCTTTGTTGCTGACCGGCATTGTCGGAATTCCCACCGGTACCTACGATGCGCATTACAACGCCTCAGGAACGCCCGACTATCTCAATCAGAGTCAGCAGATCGGATTCGGGGAGGTGACGGGCTCGCTCATCCTGGATCAAACCCTGGACGAGATGTGGGGACTGATCGTTTTTGGGGGCGCTGCGGCCTGGCGCGGCGGAAAGAACAAATTGGATGACTATCGTGCGCCCAGCGGCACCGTTTACGGATACGCAGGCTATTTTCTGGGACCGTTCGTGCCGGCTTGCGGACTTTCCGTGACCGGATTCACAGGTCATGACAGGGACAAGGGCGCGCCACAAACGACGCCACTTGTAAGCATGGCCGCGAATCTTTCGCTTGAGTGGTCCACCAACTGGATCGCCTTGCTTGTCGCTGCATCTTTCCCGTATGGGTACGACGGCGTCACAGAAGATGACAATGGAAACCCTCGATCCGCATGGAGGTTTCTGCCCTGGACGGTTTCGTTGGGAATTGCGGTAGCTCCGTTTTGACGAACCCCGGCGTGACGTCTGGTTGAGCAATTCTTGGCTGAGGACGCCACAAACTCCTTGGGACATTCTTACTAGCAGTTGACGTACGCGGTAGGAGGAAAGGAATGATTGATACGCACGCTTCACGGCAAGGCCTGAATAGGCGGTTGACGCATGTCAGCGCCGTCAGCCTTGCGCTTGCTGCTCTTCTCGGGCTTGCTTGCGGGCTCCAGGCGCACCCCACCGGCGGCAGCCAGTCTGGCGGATCGGGCGGCCAGGCCGGTACAGGTGGCCAGTCCCAGGGAACTGGCGGGCAGACGACGGGGAGCGGCGGGCAGACGACGGCGACTGGTGGGCAGACGACGGAACGCGGCGGGCAGACAACGGAAAGCGGCGGGCAGACGACGGGAAGTGGTGGTCGAACCGCAGGCAGCGGCGG
>PMKP01000337.1 GCA_003157775.1 Myxococcales bacterium
TCGAAGTCCTCGGGCTCGTTGGGACACTTGTCCACGTCGTCAGGGATTCCATCGCCGTCCCGATCGAGAACCTTGGGCTTGACCACGGAAACCGCGACGGAAGCCACGATCGGCTCAGGCCGGTGCGAATCATGCATTACGATCTCAACCCCGAGCAGGGCCACCTGGGCATCCGAGCTGTCGAGTGGGCTGGATGTCTGCAGCACGTGCAGGTAGCGGGCCGAGGGGCCAAAGATCCATTCTCGCCATCGGAAATTCCAGCCCACCGCCGCTTCACCCACCGCGCGCACCAGAGTCCCGGTCAGGCCAGGCCCTACCCCAAGCTCGATCCAAGGACCGACGCTGCGCGAATCACGCTGGCGCCCTGCCAACGGCCGAAATCTGCCGACGGCGGACAGCGCAATCAGACCGCCCATTCCGGCATCCCGAATTGTGCGATCCGCGGGTGCAGGACCATTGGAGAGAAAGCCACCACGCAGGCGCAGCCCGAGCAGGGTCCAACCTCCCACTGGCAGGCTGGCGGTGAGCGCCGGCATGGTGCCAACCCCAAAACGGTCACGCAGTGGTTCACTCAGCGGAATCGCAACCGGCGCTTCCACATTGACCACCGTCTCGCGCAGGGTCTGTGCGGCATCGGCCCAGGCCGTGCCGGGCAAAGCCCAAACGCACAGCAAGGCCGCAGCCGTGAAAACGGCGAACTTCATCCTGAAGTTCAATCGCCGCGTTTTGCGAAGATCTTAAGGAGGTTAGAAGAAAGCTAGAAGCGCGTCACGAGCATGAACACATCACGGTCAGAAGAGACTGCCCTGCCCGCTGGGACCGTTGCGGCCGGTCGACGGAAGCGGGATTTTCATGTGCTCGTAGGCTTGGCGGGTGGCCTGACGGCCGCGCGGGGTGCGCACCAGGAAGCCCTGCTGGATGAGATAGGGCTCGTGCACGTACTCCAAGGTGTCACGATCTTCGGCCAGCGCGGCAGCCAGCGATTCGATGCCGGCCGGGCCGCCGTCGAAGCGCTCCATGATGGCGCGCAGGAGGCGGCGATCGCCCTCGTCCAGTCCCAGCTCGTCCACGCCCAAACGGCGCAAGGCATAGTCAGCCGCCTCGCGCGTAACCCGGCCGTCGCCGCGCACCTCGGCGAAGTCGCGCACCCGGTTGAGCAGCTTGTTGGCGATACGAGGCGTGCCGCGTGCGCGACGACCGAGTTCGAGCGCGCCGGCCTCGTCGAGACGAATGCCCAGGATGCCGGCTGAGCGCTTGACGATGGTAGTCAGCTCGGCCGGCGCGTAGAAGTCGAGTCGTTCGACAATGCCAAAACGCGAGAGCAACGGTGAGGTGAGCTGGCCAGTGCGCGTGGTGGCGCCTACCAGGGTGAAGCGCTCAAGGGGGACGGTGATGGCAGCGGCGCCTGCACCCACCCCGGTCACGATTTCGATCTTGAAGTCCTCCATGGCCGGATAGAGGCTCTCCTCGATGATCGGCTGCAGGCGGTGGATCTCGTCGACGAACAGCACATCGCCGCGGCCCAGCGAGGTGAGGATACCCGCCAGGTCGCCCTTGCGCTCCAGGGCCGGCCCTGAGGTCACGCGCGCCTGGGTGCCCATCTCGTAGGCCAGAAGGTGCGCCAAGGTGGTCTTGCCCAGGCCAGGAGGGCCCGACAGAAGCACGTGGTCCAAGGTTCCGCCGCGTTTTTTCGCAGCGGCGACGTAGACCTCCAGGTTCTCGGCCACCTTGCGCTGCCCAACAAACTCGGAAAACGACGTCGGCCTCAAGGCCACGTCCATCGCCTTCTCTTTGGGCGAATCCGCCTCGGGCGAGACAACGCGCGACTCGGGCTCCCCTGGCGCTGGTCCGTCGTCGTGCCGCTTGCGCGCCATCACTTCCTCCTCATAGCAGCCAGCGCTTCTTTGATGAGGTCAGGTGTGGGCTTGCTCTCGTCGAGCGCCGACAGGATCGCCTCGAACTCGCTCGCCCGGTAGCCGAGCGCCTGCAGGGCGCCGAAAACCTCACCCCGCCGGCCAGCGGGCACCGGCAGTGGAAAGAAATTGGAGGTCTCGCGACCCGCGCCCACTGGTCCCCCGATCTTGTCGCGCAGCTCAACTGCCAGGCGCTCGGCGGTCTTGCGGCCCACGCCGCGAATCCTGGTCAGGGTGGCCAGGTCAGCCGCGCGGATGGCACGGACGAGATCGCCGATGGGAAGACCCGACAGAATAGCCACCGCGACCTTGGGGCCCACGCCCTGCACGGTGAGCAGGGTCTCGAACATGCGGCGCTCCTCGGGCTCGGCGAACCCATAGAGCTGCCAGGGACTGTCTTGCACGGCGTGCGTGTGGATGAACAAGCGCGCCTCGGCGCCAGCCGGCGGCAACGCGCGCTGCGCAGCCGCGGTGACCGTCACCGCGTAACCCACGCCGCCTGCCTCGAGCACCACGGTGTCGAGGTTCTTCTCAAGCAAGATGCCACGCAGCGAAGCAATCATGGGGCGACTGAGAACACAGAGGGGAGAGGATCGAGCGCAAAGGACATTGTGGCAGGAGCCTACCCCTGCCTGGGCGTCCGTGGCTAGTTTCGCTAGTGAAATCAGGGCGCCTGGCCAGTCGGGGAGTTGATGTCCCAGAGCGCGCCGATGTCGAACGTCACCGCGTCGAAGGGCGGAATTCGCGCCTCGCCTTCGCCACCGAAAGTATCGGTGACCATCCAGCCGCGCTCACCACGGCTGAGGACCTCGATCGTGCGTGCCGATGGATCAACAAACCACAGCCAGGACACGCCGTGCTCGCGATAGATGTGCTGCTTGCGGGTTCGATCGATGAGCGCCGTAGCGGGCGAGAGAACCTCGCACGCCCAGTCGGGTGCCAGGGAGAAGTAGGCCACGTCTGGACATGTGGCCATGCGCTCGCGGCGCCAGCCTGCCAGGTCGGGCACCAGCACCTGCGCGTCCAGGTGGAGTTCGGGTTCAAAGAGGATGACCCAGCCGCCTGGGCCGCCGCGCCCCCTGTGAAACGGCCCGGCCAACTCGCCCCCGATCGCCGAGCTGGCCATGGCGTGGCGTGATGCCGGTCGCGGCGAGACAATCAACTCGCCGTCGACGATCTCTCCGATCACGTTTTCTGGAAGACGCAGGATATCCCCGTAACTGGCGGGCCGGGACTTCGTCGAGGCAGACGGCATGGCGCAAGTCTAGCAGCTTCCCAAGACCGTACGCCATCATGGCCGGGCAGCTTGCGGCGGGGCACGACCTGGCGGCAGCGGCTGGCGCACGATCGCGCGTTGCTGGGGCCACGGCTACGATCTTCTGCGGCTATCGCGGAATTGTGCGGTGGCGCGCATGACAGATCGCGATGGCCAGGGCGTCGGCCGCGTCAGCCTCGGGCGGCCGACGCATGGCCAAAAGGGCGCGGACCAGGTAGCCGACCTGGGGCTTGCTCGCCCGACCATGGCCCACGATGGTGCGCTTGACCCGCGCCGGCGCATAGCCGAACACAGACAGTCCACAGTCACCGGCCACGAACAAGGCCATACCGCGCGCCTCGCCCAACGCCAGGGTGGCCTGCACGTTCTTGCCGTAGAACGCCTGCTCCATGGCCACTTCGTCAGGAGCAAGCTCGTCGAGCAGCTCACGCAACCCACGGCCGATGGTCAGCAATCGTTGGTTGCGCGCCTGCTTGGACGGCGCGGATATCACGCCGCACTCCACGTACGCTAGCTTCGCATTGCCGACGCGATCGATGACACCGTAGCCGAGACGCAGGGTTCCTGGGTCGATGCCCAGGATGCGCGTGCAGCCCGCGGCGGACATGCGAATCCAGCCGGCTTCTGCTAGGACACGTTGGCCAGGGTGGCCTCGTCGACATCCAAGTTCGAATACACGTTCTGGACGTCGTCGTGGTCTTCCAAGATGTCGAGCAACTTGAGCGCGGATTCGGCTTCCTTGCCCGCAAGGTGCGTCTTGTTCTGTGGCACCATGGTCACTTCGGCCGAAGCCGGGTCAGGCATGCCGGCTTTCTTCAGGCCGTCGCGAATGCGTTCGAATTCCTTGGGCTCGGTGATGACAGTGAACACCTCATCCTCGCTGCGCACGTCATCCGCGCCCAGCTCGATGGCCGCATCGGTCAGCTTGTTTTCGTCGACCTGGGCCTTTTCGTACACGATCACACCCTGCTTCTTGAACATCCAGGCCACCGAACCCGAGCCCGCCAGGTTGCCGTTGGCCTTGGTCAGCAGGTTGCGAATCTCGCCGGTGGTCCGGTTGCGGTTGTCGGTCATGATTTCGGCCAAGATGGCCACGCCGCCCGGGCCAAATACTTCGTAGGTGAACTCCTCGTAGTTCACACCTTCCAAATCGCCGGTGCCCTTCTTGATGGCGCGGTCGATGGTGTCGTTCGGCATGTTCTGGCCGCGCGCCTTGTCCACCGCCGAGCGCAAGCGGGGATTGCCGTTGATGTCACCACCGCCAAGTCTGGCCGAAATTGTGATCTCCTTGATGACTTTGGTCCAGAGCTTCGACTTCTTGGAGTCGGAAGCCTCTTTCTTGTGCTTGATCTTCGACCATCTGTTGTGCCCAGACATGCTGGTTTTGTAACACTTTTCACTCGCAAATGCCTCGCCCTTGCGGACAAAATTGCCCCTTCTCGGATGCGCTGCGGCGTGGCGGGCCGCTACCAGCCGGGGGTCGGGAGCTCGGGGGCATTGGTCCAGGCACTTGGCTGGTCGCAGGCATCGACGGAAACCCGGTGCACGCTCATGCCATTCCAGGCCGTGGCGCTCACATTGACCCAGCCGCCGTACTCGCTCACGACCGCGCCGTCGCTGCTGACCAGCCGAACCGGCTCGCCATCGTTTGACAGGCCGTCGGCTCCTATGCGGCCCGACACAGGGACGATCACCGTGCCATCCCGCGGCACCGGATCCTTGCCGTCATCCATGACGAAATTGGCCGCCACCACCAGCGCGAAACCGCCGGCCGGGACTGTCAGGTCCGGCAAGACATCGCTGCCGGTCTTGTCTTCGATGAGCATGCCGGCCAGCGACACCGGGTCGGCCTCGAGGTTCTCCAATTCGACGAACTCCTGCGTGTACTCGGAACCAGCGGGATTGGCCAACACTTCGGTGATCACCAGCCGGGGAATCTTTGGCGGCAGGTGTAGCGCGAGCACGGAAGAATCCGCGCTGTTGCCAGCACGATCCACAGCCCGCGCGATGGCCTGAGCGTCCACATCAACCGGCAGATCTGGAAGGTGGGTCAGAAGGTCGAATGTGGTGCCAATCCCTCCCGCATCCAAGCTGGCAGCCTGGTCGCCGGCGGTGATAATGATCTCGGGCCACGCCGCTTCATCAGTCACAAACTGCGCGTGCAGACACCCTTCGGCGATGGTCAGCGCGAAACCGCTGATCAAAGGCGCGTATTCGTCAGGAGCGTCGGCCGTGGTGAACGATCCCACCTGGCCGGAAGGAACCAGCTTGCCTCCCTCCAAGTGCAAGGCACCGGCGACGACCTCGACAGCGTAGGATGTGGTTGCCGCCAGGGTACTGGCCGGGATGGCCGCATAGCAGGTGCCGCTGCAGGAAACGGTATCCCCCAGAGCGAGCGCCACCTCGGTGCCGTCGCCCGCCCGAAGATTGATCGGCGCGGCCGAATCTGGAACCTGCAGTGGGCCGAAGAAAGCAAGGATGACCCTCGCCAGATTTGTCGGCACCTGCGCGGAGCCGGCAGGCGGGTCGACCAGCTCGGGCAGGCCAAAAACCGCACCAGCGTCACTCGTCGTCGTTGCCCCGCTGGTCGAGGTGCTGGGCGCATGCTGTTCCGCGGCCAGGTCAGTGTTCGGGGAGCAGGCAGCACAGGCAAGCAGCAGGAGAGAGCATATCCGCGAAGAAGGCATCGCCTGCCTTATCGGACGGCCACATCCGAAGTTGCGTGCCCGAGAAGAGCGCTTCACGCGGCGGGCTTCGCGCCGCGCTTGGCACCGCACTGGTCGCCGTCGCCCACCGCGGGGGCCGTCAGTCGACGAGTCGTGCGAGGACACGTCGCCCGGCACGCGCAGCTCAGGCAGGATGGCGCCGGCCAGCTTCTTGCCCTGTTCGAGGCCCCGCTGGTCATACGAGTTCACGTTCCAGATGATCCCCTGGACGAAGATCTTTTGCCATAGAATTGAGGGTGCGCTGCCGGATACTTGCAGCCACCGACCATGAAATCCACGCCCGATCTCATCCTGGCCTCTGCATCGCCGCGTCGGCGTGAGCTACTGGAACGTCTGGGCTTGGTACTGCGGATCGAGCCCGTCGACGTGGATGAGACGCCGGCGTCGGGCGAAAAGGCTCGCGCCTACGCCCAGCGCCTGGCCGCCGAAAAGGCCGATGCGGCGTTGGCCAAGTTGGGCTCGCAGGCCGCGGCTTTGCCGGTCTTGACCGCGGACACGGTGGTCGTGCTGGGCGACGACATTCTGGGCAAGCCGGCCAACCAAGACGAAGCCGCGGCCATGCTGCGCCGGCTGGCAGGTCGGCGCCACGAGGTGATGACCGCATATCGAGCGCACTTTGCCGGCCGCATGGTCGAGCGCGTGGTCAGCACCGGCGTGACTTTTCGCTCGCTCGACCCGGCCGAGTTGCGCGCCTATCTCGATTCCGGCGAATGGCAGGGCAAGGCCGGTGCCTACGCCATCCAGGGCATCGCAGGAGCCTTTGCCATCGAGGTGCATGGGTCGTTCTCCAACGTGGTCGGGCTGCCGCTGGCCGAGGTCATCGCGGATCTGCGCGCCTTGCAGGCCCTGCCCGGCTACCCGCCCCCGGCCTTTGGGGGGAATGCCCCGTGAATCGCACGGAAGACATCGCCGCCAACCTAGCCGACGTGCGCGCCCGCATTGCACAGGCCGAGGCAGCCGCGGGTCGGACCGCCGGCAGCGCGCGCCTGGTGGCAGTCAGCAAGACCGTGGCAGCGGCGGACATCCTGGCTGCGCTGGCCGCTGGCCAGCAGGATTTCGGCGAAAGCTACGGGCAGGAGTTCCGCGACAAGCGCGCCGAGGTCGAAACTGGCGCGCAAGCCGCTGGTCTGCCGCCCCCGCGCTGGCACTTCATCGGCCCGCTACAAACCAACAAGGTGAAATACGTGGCTGGCAAAGTGGCGCTGATTCATTCGATCGAGGCGGGCGACGTGCTGGCCGAGATCGAGCGACGCGTGGCCACGCTGCAGCCACCAGCGCCTCAGGACTGCCTCATTCAGGTCAACCTGGCCGGCGAGGCACAGAAGCACGGCGTGGCGCCAGCCCCACTGGCAGCGCTGCTGGCCAGCTTTGCCCGGCTCACCCACCTGCGCTGCACAGGACTGATGGTCATGCCCCCTTTCAGCGACGATCCGGAGGAGTCGCGGCCGATCTTCGCGGCCCTGCGTCGCCTGCGCGACGAGCAGGCCGCCATGGGCCGGCCCAACGTCCAGCTTGCCGAGCTGTCCATGGGCATGAGCCACGACCTGGAAGTCGCGGTGGCCGAGGGCGCAACCCTAGTGCGGGTGGGCACGGCAGTCTTTGGTGCACGCATGTAGCACAACCACCCCTTCTACGGCGCGCGCGATAGTAATGTCCAGTCAACTGTTCTGACTTGACAAGCGCGACCTAGCCGTTCAGTCTATGGGCATGGCGAATCCGCATCTTGGCAAGACCATCGCAGCGTTCCATGCGGTGGTCCATCGCACCAAGAACCGTCTGGTCGCAATTCCCGTCAAGGTCCAACGTGATCTGGGTCTTGGCCGTCGGCGCAATAACCATCTCGTTCTCTACTCCATCCGGCCCAGCGGACTCGGGCGGTGGAACCACCACCTGTCCTACCTGACGTACGACAACGAATTTGCGATTCCCGCGGACGTAACCCGCATCCGGCCGGGCGATCCCGTTGACGTGAAACTCCATCGAGTCATTCCGGACGGCGACGCGCTGGCGCCCGCAGCGCTTCCTCCCAGTCCAGCCTCCTTGCTCGCGACCTTGGCCGAAGAAGCGGGCGAGGACCCGAGGGTGGACGGAAGCGTCCGCCTCGATGACTACCTCTACCCGACGCATGCCTAAGCTGCCAATCTTCGTCGATACCGCGTACCTCGTGGCGCTACTCAACCGGCGCGACGGACTTCACTCGCGCGCGACGACGCTGGCTGCGACCTGGGCCGCGCACGGCTTGGAACTCCTTACGACCGATGGTGTCCTAATCGAACTTGGAAACTTCTTCGCGCGCAGTCCCCTGCGTCCCCTTGCGGCCACCGCCATCCACAGAATCCGCAACACGCCCGGCTGGACAGTGGATCGCATCAGCGCGGGTCTGCTCGATCGCGCCGAAGCCCGCTATCGCGCGCATCCCGACAAAGGCTGGAGTCTTACGGATTGTCTCAGCATGGAGGCCATGCTCGACCACAGCGCAACCGATGTCGCGACCCCCGATCACCACTTCAAGCAGGCCGGGTTTCGCACGCTCATGTCAGCCTCGGACGTTGCGTAGGTGAGCATAGACTGCCCAACCTGGGAGCGTGCGCGCCCGCTAGCCGGGCAACTGTCGGGTGGGAATTCACAGCAAGAGCATCCGAAGGAAGGGGATTCTATCCGGGACCAAGGCTAAACTGGGAAACGTGTTGACCCTCCTTCGCCGTGTCGCTCCCCTCTTCGCGCTATCCCTCCTCACCTGCGCGGGCCGCGCGCGTGCCCCGCAGCCGCCGGCCGCCATGCCCGGATCGGATGCCCCCGTCGCCACGCAGCCGCCGGCCTTTGTCCCGCTGAGCGCTGACAGCGGCTCAGGAACCCAAGCGTGGCACCCGGGCTCGCCGCGCAATCAGATCCGGGAAGCGATCTTCACCGGCGCCTGGACCGCCGTGCGCGACAAGCACTTTGACAAGACCCTGGGCGGCTTGGACTGGGATGGCCTGCGTCGAAAGTACGAGCCACTTGCTCTGGCCGCGCCCGACGAGCCGACTTTCTACCGCCTGCTCAATGAGATGCTCGGGCTGCTTGGGCAATCGCACCTGCAAGTGCATGGCCCCGGCGAAGAAGCAGCGCCGCCGCCCGACGAGATCTCATCCCCGCAGACCAGAACCGCTGCCGCCGATGCCATCCGCGAGGCGGGCGACGACTACGGCGATCCCGGGCTGCTCGTCCGCATCATCGAAGGCAAGCCGACCATCACGCGCGTGCGTCCCGGCTCGTCAGCGGCAGGCGCAGGCCTGCGGCCCGGTTTTCTCGTCACCCACATCGGCGGCCGCGCCCTCGCCTCGCTGCCGCTTTCGGGCCGGGCGCTGCGACCCGTGGAAGAGCGCTTCCGCCTACGCCAATTGGCCGCGCGTCGTTTGGCTGGACCGGTGGGCAGTCGGGTGAGCCTGCGCTGTCTCGACGAGAACGATCGTCCGATCGAAGTCATGTTGGAACGCGACCCACCCCCGGCACGCGCCATTCAGGTGCTCAACATGTCGCCCGTGGTCCCAGAAGTCACAAGCCGCCAGGCCGGCGAGGTCGGCATTGTGGCCTTCAACGTGTTCTTGCTGCAGCCTGTGCTCGGTGAAGTGCAGAAGGCCATCGACGGATTCCGTGCCCGCGGGGCCAAGGCCATCATCATTGACCTGCGCGGCAACCCGGGCGGCATCGGCGCCATGGTCATTCCCCTGGCCGCGCGTCTGTCCACCGCGCCGCTGACCCTGGGCACCATCGTGTATCGCGATTTCTCCAACACGCTCGCCACCACCACCTCCCTAGGCATCAAACCCTTCGCCGGCCGGGTGGTGATCCTCACCGATGAGGGCAGCGCTTCGACCTCCGAGATCTTCGCCGCCGGCATGCAGGAAGCGAAACGCGCCTTCGTGGTCGGGGACACCACCGCGGGCGCGGCCCTGGGCTCCATCATCGAGGAATTGCCAGGCGGCGCGGTGGTGCAGATTCCGGTGGCTGACTTCAGGACACCCAAAGGCATGACCATCGAGGGTCGTGGCGTGCAGCCCGACCGTCGGGTGTTCGAGACGCGCGCGGGGTTCTTGGCCGGCCGCGATGTCGTGCTTGACGCCGGCCTTGACCTGGCCAAAGCATCGCGGCCGTGATGATCGCCATCCTCTTGTCCCTGTTGGCCGCAGCCCCGGCCCAAACACCCTTGCGCCCGGCGCAGGCCATTCTGGACGACTACGCCAATGCCATCGGCGGCCGGGAGGCGTGGCAGTGGTTGCGCAGCGTACATGTCAAGCGCGCGCTGACGGTGACTGGCCAAGGGGCCAGTGGCAGCGAAGAACACTGGGCCACTGCTGACGGAAAGAACCGGAGCGAATCCACTCTGCGGGACGTCGGGACTTTTCGCCAGGGCTCGGATGGCCGCGTGTTCTGGTCGCAAGATCCGGTCTTCGGTCTGCGCAAGCTGGAGGGCGCCGAGCAAGAAGACGCTCACATCAACGCCGCCTGGAACGCCGAGCCCGATCTGGCGAGTCTCTACCTCGCGATCCGATCTGTTCCAGTACCCAAGCAAACGGCCGCCGAGACTAGCACCAGCCTCGAATGCGTGGAGTTGCAAAAAAGGCAAGGCAAGCCATCTGTGCTGTGCTTCGACGGGAAGACGCATCTGCGGGTTGTGCAAACCGGCGTGCAACCCTCGCCCGGCGGCGACATCCCCTACCGGCTGGTGTTCGGCGACTGGCGCACTGTCAAGGGCATCAAGACCTGGTATCTGGAAAAGATGACCGCCGGCCCCACCACAATGGAGGGCCGCATCACCAGCCTGGTGTTCGACGAAAAAATTCCTGCCAGCCGATTCAAGATGCCGGAGCCTCCCTGACATGGGAACCCTCAAAGGGTTCCCAAACCCTTCGGCCCCCCACCTGCCCCTCCTCCCCGCNNTGTCCGTCCCGAAGGGCCGGCGGGGCTCCCCACGCGAAGCCCTCAGAGACCCAGCACGAGCAGCACCAGGCCCAACACGGCAATCAATCCACCGGCTGCGACGTCGGCGTAGTGCTCAAGAAAATGCCAGCGCAGGCGCGTGGCGCCG